>CAYNFK010000218.1:0-2535 GCA_964396405.1 uncultured Enterobacteriaceae bacterium | reverse complement strand
ACGCGCTCGCTCGCATCCCGCTCGCCGACGCCCTGGACGGTGAGCTCACCCTGGCCGTGATGCCCGGCGGTGTGGTGCTGGAATGGGATGGGGATGGCCCCGTGCCCACCGAAGCGCGGCTCGACGGGGTCGTGCTCCCCCACGAAGACGACAGCATCGCCTACGCGGCCTGGCGGGTGGACGTGCCGCCGAGCGGCGTGCTGGTGCTGGAGCTGGAGGGGCCCTCGGGCACGGTCCGCATCGACTGGGGCAGCCCATGACGCCCACGGTGGCCGAGCTGCGGCGCGTGCTGCACGGTGCGCCCGACACCCTGCGCAGTCGCCTCCGGGAGCTGGCCGACCTGCCCTCCCTCCCTCGAATCAGCCGCCGGGAGTACGCGCGGGCGCTGGCGGCGGTGGAGCCCCCGGGCCTGCCCCAGGCGGGCGTCGTGCCGTTCGTGGTGGTGGCACCGGGCTCAGGCACGGGCCGCGTCTACAGGGCGATCGCCACGGACGGCTCCCGACCCGACCTCACGCCCGTGCCGCGGGCGCTCGACGAGGCCGTCACCACCTGGCTGAGCGCCACCTTCCCCGAGGTGGGCTTTGCCGGCCTACGCCTCCATGTGTCCGGCCCGCCGCCGGGTGCGGTGTGGGACGGCCGCTCCTGTGAGCTCGCGCTGGCGGTCGCAGGGTTGTCGTGGGCGCTGCGGGTGCCGCTCGCGCCCGATGTGGCGCTCTCGGGTTGCTTGGGCGTGCCGGGCTCCATCGAGCCTGCGAACCACGCGGCCGACAAGCAGGACGTGCTCCACCGCGACCTTCCTTCGGCGCGCCTCGTGGAGGCCGATCTGGCCCTCCAGGCCTTGCTCAGCGCGGTGCTGCCCGGCTGGGAGGAGGCCCGCAGCCAGCACGCCGACGCGCAGCCCGAGCGATGGGCCCGCGAGGCCTCCGACGCCCTCACCCGCCGTGCGCTCGACCAGGCCCTCCAGCTCGCCGACCGTGCCCTCTCGGCCGCCGCCGATCCCGCCACCCACGCCCGTGCTGCTTGGGTGCGCGGCAGCACCCTGCTCCACCTCGGCCGCACGCCCGAGGGTCTGGCCACCCTGGAGTCCGCCCGCACGCTCCTCCCGTCCTGGGAGAGCCACGCCGACGATCCGGCCGAAGACCTCGTGCAGGAGGAGCTCGAGGCCTACGTGATCGTGGCGCTGCTCGACGCCGGGCGTCCGCGCGCGGCCTACGAGCTCGGCACCACCACGCTCACGCGCCTCGACCGCAGCAGCACCCGGGGCCGCCGCTGGCGCAGCGTGGCGCTCCAGGTGGCGGGCTCCACCCACCGGGCCGCCATCGCACTCGGCGCGCTCGGCGATGCCCTGCGCCTGCTCCAGACGTGGAACCTCGGGGTGGCCCGCCTCCACGATCAGCTCGCCCGCGCGCTCGGCGACCTGGCCGAGGTCCACCGGCGCGCCGGTCGTCTGCCCGATGCCCGCCAGGCGCTCACCGAAGCCCGCGCCTCCTTGCCCGACGCCCAGGACCACGGCGGTGCCACGGCGCGCTTCCTCACGCTGTTCGAGGCCCGCATCGACGCCGACCAGCTCCGCCCGTTCGCCCCGCCCCGCAGCGGGGGTCCCATCTGGCCGGAGCTGGGCTTCCGGCTGCTCGCCACCCGGTCGGGCGACGAGTCGCTCACCGAGCTCTACGCCCTGCCCGCGGTGCGCCAGAGCCCCGTGCTGCAAGGTGTGGTGGCCAGCGAAGCGGCCTGGCACGTGCTGCACGACCTGCCGAGCGGCGCGGTGTTCGAGGCGGTGCGCCACGATCTGGCGCAGGCCAGCTGCGACGACAACAGCCTCACCGCCCTCTGGCAGCGCCTCGTGGAGTCCCCCCAGCGCGACGACCTCGTGGAGCTGCGCCGCCGCGCTCCCTACGGCTGAGCGCCGTCCGCACACAATCGTGGCTTGCCGCGACGGGGCCCGCCGTGCCACGCTCCGCCGCCACCCACGAGGCCCTCCCATGTCGCTCACCGAGCGGACCCGCGCAGCGCTGGCGCGCGCCCACCCTGCTGTGTTCGCCGCGTTCGCGATCGCGGCCGCGTTCAGCACCTACTTCTCGATGTACGCGTTCCGCCGGCCGTTCGCTGTGGGCACGTTTGCGGGCGAGGTGCAGATCCCCGGTCTCGGCGCTGTGGACTACAAGATCGTGCTCATCGTGAGCCAGGTGCTCGGCTACACCGCGTCGAAGTTCTTGGGCATCAAGGTCATCAGCGAGATGACGCCCGCCGTGCGCGCCCGCGCGCTGCTCGCCACCATCGGACTCGCCCACGCCGCGCTCCTCCTGTTCGCGCTGATCCCCGCCCCCTACAACGCCATCTGCCTCGCGCTCAACGGGCTGCCGCTGGGCATGGTGTGGGGGCTCACCTTCGGGTTCCTCGAAGGACGCCGCACCTCTGAGGCCCTCGGGGCGGGCCTCTCGGCCAGCTACATCGTGGCGAGCGGCTTCGTGAAGACCGTCGGCAAGTGGGCGCTCGACCTCGGCGTGCCCGAGGTGTGGATGCCGTTCATGGTGG
>CAYNFK010000217.1:0-2535 GCA_964396405.1 uncultured Enterobacteriaceae bacterium | reverse complement strand
ACGCGCTCGCTCGCATCCCGCTCGCCGACGCCCTGGACGGTGAGCTCACCCTGGCTGTGATGCCCGGCGGTGTGGTGCTGGAGTGGGATGGGGATGGCCCCGTGCCCACCGAAGCGCGGCTCGACGGGGTGGTGCTCCCGCACGAAGATGACAGCATCGCTTACGCGGCGTGGCGGGTGGACGTGCCGCCGACCGGCGTGCTGGTGCTGGAGCTAGAGGGTCCCTCGGGCATCGTGCGCATCGACTGGGGCAGCCCATGACCCCCACCGTCGCCGAGCTGCGGCGCGTGCTCCACGGTGCGCCCGACACCCTGCGCAGCCGGCTCCGGGAGCTGGCCGACCTGCCCTCCCTCCCTCGAATCAGCCGCCGGGAGTACGCGCGGGCGCTGGCGGCGGTGGAGCCCCCGGGACTTCCGCAAGCGGGCGTCGTGCCGTTCGTGGTGGTGGCACCGGGCTCGGGCACAGGCCGCGTCTACAGGGCGATCGCCACCGACGGCTCCCGACCCGACCTCACGCCCGTGCCGCGCGCGCTCGACGAGGCCGTCACCACCTGGCTGAGCGCCACCTTCCCTGAGGTGGGCTTCGCCGGCCTGCACCTCCATGTGTCCGGCCCGCCGCCGGGTGCTGTGTGGGACGGCCGCTCCTGTGAGCTCGCGCTGGCTGTGGCAGGGTTGTCGTGGGCGCTGCGGCTGCCGCTCGCGCCCGATGTGGCGCTCTCGGGTTGCTTGGGCGTGCCGGGCTCCATCGAGCCTGCGAACCACGCGGCCGACAAGCAGGACGTGCTCCACCGCGACCTTCCTTCGGCGCGCCTCGTGGAGGCCGATCTGGCCCTCCAGGCCTTGCTCAGCGCGGTGCTGCCCGGCTGGGAGGAGGCCCGCAGCCAGCACGCCGACGCGCAGCCCGAGCGATGGGCCCGCGAGGCCTCCGACGCCCTCACCCGCCGTGCGCTCGACCAGGCCCTCCAGCTCGCCGACCGTGCCCTCTCGGCCGCCGCCGATCCCGCCACCCACGCCCGTGCTGCTTGGGTGCGCGGCAGCACCCTGCTCCACCTCGGCCGCACGCCCGAGGGTCTGGCCACCCTGGAGTCCGCCCGCACGCTCCTCCCGTCCTGGGAGAGCCACGCCGACGATCCGGCCGAAGACCTCGTGCAGGAGGAGCTCGAGGCCTACGTGATCGTGGCGCTGCTCGACGCCGGGCGTCCGCGCGCGGCCTACGAGCTCGGCACCACCACGCTCACGCGCCTCGACCGCAGCAGCACCCGGGGCCGCCGCTGGCGCAGCGTGGCGCTCCAGGTGGCGGGCTCCACCCACCGGGCCGCCATCGCACTCGGCGCGCTCGGCGATGCCCTGCGCCTGCTCCAGACGTGGAACCTCGGGGTGGCCCGCCTCCACGATCAGCTCGCCCGCGCGCTCGGCGACCTGGCCGAGGTCCACCGACGCGCCGGTCGTCTGCCCGATGCCCGCCAAGCGCTCACCGAAGCCCGCGCCTCCTTGCCCGACGCCCAGGACCACGGCGGCGCCACAGCCCGCTTCCTCACCTTGTTCGAAGCCCGCATCGACGCCGACCAGCTCCGCCCCTTTGCCCCGCCCCGCAGTGGGGGTCCCATCTGGCCCGAGCTGGGCTTCCGGCTGCTCGCCACCCGGTCCGGCGACGAGTCGCTCACCGAGCTCTACGCCCTGCCCGCCGTGCGCCAGAGCCCCGTGCTGCAAAGCGTGGTGGCCAGCGAGGCGGCCTGGCACGTGCTGCACGACCTGCCGAGCGGGGCCGTGTTCGAGGCCGTGCGCCACGACCTGGCCCAGGCCAGCTGTGACGACAACAGCCTCACCGCCCTGTGGCAGCGCCTCGTGGAGTCCCCGCAGCGCGACGACCTCGTGGAGCTGCGCCGCCGCGCGCCCTACGGCTGAGCGGCCTCCGCACACAATCGTGGCTTGCCGCGACGGGGCCCGCCGTGCCACGCTCCGCCGCCACCCACGAGGCCCTCCCATGTCGCTCACCGAGCGGACCCGCGCAGCGCTGGCGCGCGCCCACCCTGCTGTGTTCGCCGCGTTCGCGATCGCGGCCGCGTTCAGCACCTACTTCTCGATGTACGCGTTCCGCCGGCCGTTCGCTGTGGGCACGTTTGCGGGCGAGGTGCAGATCCCCGGTCTCGGCGCTGTGGACTACAAGATCGTGCTCATCGTGAGCCAGGTGCTCGGCTACACCGCGTCGAAGTTCTTGGGCATCAAGGTGATCAGCGAGATGACGCCCGCCGTGCGCGCCCGTGCCTTGCTCGGCACCATCGGACTCGCCCACGCTGCGCTCCTCCTGTTCGCGCTGATCCCCGCTCCCTACAACGCCATCTGCCTCGCGCTCAACGGCCTGCCGCTGGGCATGGTGTGGGGGCTCACGTTCGGGTTCCTCGAAGGACGCCGCACCTCTGAGGCCCTCGGGGCGGGTCTCTCAGCCAGCTACATCGTAGCGAGCGGCTTCGTGAAGACCGTGGGCAAGTGGGCGCTCGACCTCGGCGTGCCCGAGGTGTGGATGCCGTTCATGGTGG
>CAYNFK010000216.1:0-2547 GCA_964396405.1 uncultured Enterobacteriaceae bacterium | reverse complement strand
CGCGCACGAGGCCGTGGACCTCGGCGATCAGGGCCTCATCGGCCACCTCGTAGCCGGCTTCGCTGAGCGTGAGCGCTCCGTGGGCCACCAGGTCGTCGAGCGCCGCCACCAGCCGCTCCGGAGCCGAGGTGCGCGGATCCGCGCTCCACTCGCGCCGCATGAGGCCCGTGAACCAGGTCCACTCGGCAGCCAGGTCGTCGGGACGCTGCGGTCCTTCCGGTGCGGCGCGCAGCACGGCGGCGGCAAACGCTGCGCCGGCGAGGTGATGCACCACCTGGTTCTTGTGGAAGTCGATGAGCACGCGCTGAGCGGGGATCGTCTGCCAGATGCGGTCTTGGCCATCACCGAGGGCCAGGATGCGCCCGTCGCGCACATAGCGGTCGAGCGCGTGGCGGAACGCGGCCTCGGGGTGCTCCAGCACGTCGGCCTGCGGGGCACCCGTGCGCACCAGCAGGGCGTGGAAGCGGTGCAGCCGGGCGAGCAGCTCGTCGTGGCGAATGCCCAGGCGGTGGTGGGCCATCAGTCCCAGCGCCACGATGGACGTGGGCAGCACGATCATGGCGCTGCCGACGCCGTGCATCACGCGCTCGCCGATGTTGCGGAGCAGGGGCTTGCGGTCCGCTGCATCCAGATCGTCCCAGCCCTGCGGGAGCAGGTCGCGGGCGCGCATCGGCTCGCCAACGCGGAGGAACACGCGCCCGAAGCGTCGGCTCAGCACGCTGCGGGCCTTGATCAGCTCGCCCATGGTCTCCTTCTGCTTCTCGCCACCGCGGAGCTCGGACTCGTAGCTCTGCTCCTCGGCCACCTGCTCGTAAGCAATCGCCACCGGCAGCAGGGTGACGTGGTGGCCCGGAGCCGCCGAGTACGCTGCGTCCAGCGTCATCTCCAGCACGCCTGGGCGGGGCGGCATGAGGCGACCCGTGCGCGTACGGCCCCCCTCGATGAAGAACTCCACGGTGTAGCCGTGGTGCACGAGCTCGCGCAGGTACCGCGAGAACACCGCGGCATGGACCGCCTGCCCCTGGAGGCTGCGCCGGATGAAGAAGGCTCCGCAGGCCCGCAGCACGTAGTGCACCGGCCAGATCGCGAGGTTGATGCCTGCGACCACGTGCGGAACGATGAGGTCGTCCCAGAACAGGACCCACGACAGCAACAGGTAGTCGAAGTGGGACTTGTGGCAGGGCACGAGCACGGCCGTGCCGTCGCGCATCGCCATCCGGATGCGCTCCAGATCGTCGGGCCGGATGTCGTAGCCCGAGAACACACGGGTCCACAGCGGGCGCATCGACCACGAGAAGAAGCGGATCACGGGCCAGGCGAAGTTGGCCGCGAGGGTGTCGAACTCCTTCGACATGCGCCGGCGCACGGACTCCACCGGGATCGACTCCGCCACCGCGATCTCCTCGGCGGTGCGGCGCATGGCGGGCGCGTCGAGCACCAGGGTCTTCAGCACGGCGCGTGGCACGAGCTGAGGCCCGCGCACCACCTTGCCCTCACGCTTGAGGAAGCGTCGGAGCAGGGTGCGGAGGCTGTCGACCCGGCGCTCCGGAGCAGCCCGGCGCACGAAGGTGGCGAGATCGAGGGGCTCCCCCACCTGGATGAACGGGCCGGTGCCTGACGGGAGGTAGAGCGCACGCAGGCGCGTGAACAGGGAAGGGGACTCGCGGTTGCCGAGCAAGAAGCCCCGCACCACACCGCCTGGGTAGGCCTCGGGTGCGCGGTCCCACACCAGGATCACGGGCACGAGCTGCACCGAGCGCTCGCTCGCCACCTGGGCTTCGATCACGGCGTGCAGGGGGTCGCGCTCGGGCGAGGGGGAGAGCCCGTGGTCTTGGAGGAACACGGTGATGGTGCTGCCGGATGCCACCTGCCTCGTGACCCAACCCGAGCGCACCGGGCGCAGCGATCCGCGCCGGCGAATGCGATCGCGGACGCTCGTGAACACGTCCCGCCACGCCTCGGCGACGGGCTTCCAAGGAAAGCTGTGTGCGCCGTTGCTCCACACTGAGAGGGGCAGGCGACGACGGGTGAGGACGCTGTTGAGCGCGAGGTGATCGAGCGTCGAGCGCTCCAGGAGCACGTAGACCACGGGGCCCCTCGCGGAGGCTGCACGAATGCGCTCCACCGAGTGGTCTTCAAAGCGCACCCGGGCCAGCACCGAACCTAGACCCAGCAACCGGTAGAACCAACCGAAGCGGCGCACCATGCCCGTTCCGAGTGCCTCGGGCGGGGCTTCGGTGTGCTCGTCGGTCATTGGCTGTCCGTGGCCGTGTCGTCGGTGTCCGACGGGAGCGGCGGGTTCAGCACCCAGCCCTCGGGCGGGTAGCAGCCGATGTAGACCACCTCGCCATCGCCGTACAGATCGCCGTCGGTGTCGGGGTACCACGCTTCGCGACGGGCGCAGTCCTGGTCGATGGGCGTGGCGGACCCGAACCCGCACGCCAGGAGCGCGGCCCACAGGGTGATGGCGGGCATCATGGGAGCGCCACCTTCATCGCTGCCTCCAGGTCGGCCTGCAGATCGCCGACGTCTTCGATGCCGATCGAC
>CAYNFK010000215.1:0-2703 GCA_964396405.1 uncultured Enterobacteriaceae bacterium | reverse complement strand
TGCCCAGCGAGATCCCCGACGAGGAGCGCACGGGCTCCCTCGCACTCGACCCCACGATGGCCCACCTGCGGGCGGCGATGGCGCAGGCGCCAGCACCGCCGACCCCAACGCCCACCCAGCCAGGGGTGGCCGTGGGCTTGGGTGTTGGCCTGATCGCGATCGTCGTGGGCCTGGCGTGGTTCCTCACCGCGACGCCGACCGTCGACGCGCCTACGACGCCACCACCACAAGCCGCCGCCGAGCCCGCCCCACCACCTGTCGACGCGCCCGCCGCAGCGCCCGAGCCGTCCGCGCCGACCCGTCGCGCTGAAGGCAGCGCCGAGCCCACCCCGGCTGCGCCCTCCAAGCCCGCGAAGGCCGAGGCTTCACCCGCCCCTGCCGAAGAAGCGCCCAAGTCGAAGGCGGACGTGCCGATGACGCCTCCAGACGAGCCGCCGCCGCCCTCGCAACAAGACTCGCCCCCTCCCGGCGACAAGGTGCCCGATGGCTACATGGACATGCCGGAGTTCTGACGGATGACCTGGCTCACCCGCTCCCGCCGCACCGTCGGTCTCGCGCTGCTCCTGCTCGGCGGCACCGCCCATGCCGACGCAGGCGACGACGCGCGCCGTCACTTCAAGGCGGGCCTGGAGGCCGCGGCGGCGGGGTCGTATGCCCAAGCCGTGGAGGAGTTCCGCATCGCCTGGGACGCCGTCCCGCACCCGTCCACGGCCTTCAACATCGCGCGCGCCTATGAGGACCTCGGACGGCCCACCGACGCGCTCGCTTGGTACGAGGCGTTCGCAGCGCTCGCACCCGAGCGTGCCACCGAGGTGGACGCGCCGCTCGCCCGCGTGAGGCAGGCCATTGGCCTCTCGGCGGCGCAGAAGGCGGTGTCGACCGATCCCACCGCTGCGGTCGCTCGCCTCCGGGCGCTGGACGCCGAGCGTGACGCGCTGCTCGGCACGCTGCTGGAGCTCAACGTCGACGTGCTCGATCTGGCGGGGACCGGTCCCGTCGCGCCAGGTGCCGCCGACCCCGCGCCCGCCGCAGCCGCGCCTGCGGAAGCCGCGCCTCCGGAAGCCGCTGCACCCGAGCCCGAGGTCGTGACCGCCGCGCCGCCGCCTCCTCCGATGGAGCGTGAGGCCCTGCTCACGGATGCGTACGACAAGGTGGTGGTGACCGCTTCTCGTTACGGTCAGGACCCGCTCGACTCGCCCTCCAGCGTCACGATCCTCACGCGTGAGCAGCTCCGTCAGACCGGCGCCGTGCACCTGGCCGACGCCCTGCGGCGGGTGCCGGGTGTCGACGTGATGTCGATGTCGGCGGGTGTTCCCTACCTGGGCATCCGCGGGTTCAACGCGGAGATGCCCAACAAGGTTCTCTGGCTGGTGGACGGCCGCCCAACGGGCCTTGAGTTCCTGGCGATGCCGATGCCTGTGAGCATCCCCGTGTCGCTCGACGAGATCGAGCGCATCGAGATCATCCGGGGTCCTGGCTCGGCGATCTACGGTGCCAACGCGGTCACCGGCGTGGTGAACATCATCACCACCCGCCCGGGCGAGGGGAAGCGGTTCACCTCGTCCGTGAAGGGCGGATTCAACCGTTTCGCGGCGGCGGATGTGACGGCCTCGGGCAGCACCGGACCCGTCGCGTACCGCGCCAGTGCCGGCTACCAGCAGGAGGGCCGCTTCGAGAAGGAGCTGGCCGAGATCCCTCCCGATGGGCCCATCGCCGCTTTCCGCGAAGACCAAGACACCGGCGATCAGCGCTACCGCGGGGCCCTGCGCCTCGACACCACCTTCGCCGACAAGGGCTGGGCCAGCGTCTCGGGAGGCTACGGACGCGGGTTCACCGAGTTCTACAGCAAGGCGGCGCTCGGGAACGCAAGCCTCGACGGCGAGATCGGCCACGTGCGCGCCGACCTCGGCTACGGTCCGGGCCACCTCCGCATCTACTGGCAGCGTGAGGCCGGTGCGGTCACGCCGTGGCTCACCTCGAGCGGCTCCTCACGCTCCACCGTGGCGCAGGTGCTCGACGACATCGTCGACGTCGAGCTGGAGGGCAACTTCGAGGCCCAGACCGGCAGCGTGGATCACCGCATCCACGTCGGCGCCGACTACCGCTACAAGGTCTACCGCGCGGGGGTGCCTGGCTTCGGCTTCGAGATCCCCCGCCCCGAGCACCATGCCGCCGTGTTCGCACAGTACCAGCTCCACTGGAAGTGGCTCACGGCTGTGGCGGCCCTGCGCTGGGACCGCCACCCGCTCATCGACGCCAGCCGCACCTTCGCGCCGCGCGGGTCGCTGGTGTTCCGGGTGGCTAAGTCCACCTCGATCCGCGCCTCGGCCGGCACCGCCTACCGCGCGATGAACGGCCTCGAGAGCTACGTGAACCTCGACCTGAACACCACGGCCGACGGCTACTACGTGTCGTTCGTGGGGGCAGGCACCTCCGACGACGTGAGCCTGCGGCCTGAGTCCATCACCACCGTCGAGATCGGCGCACGCGATGAGTCGAGTCCGTACCACGCGCTCGACGTGGCGATCTACTGGAACCGCCTCACCGATCTGATCGACATCGGGAGCGTGGAGCCCACGCTGGGCGGCTTCTTCGAAGAGTCGGCCGGCTTTCCGTTCGGGCAAGCGAGCTGGGTCAACGACACCACGTTCTACGACGCCATCGGCGGCGAGGTCGACCTCACGGTGTTCCCGGTGGACGGCC
>CAYNFK010000214.1:0-2742 GCA_964396405.1 uncultured Enterobacteriaceae bacterium | reverse complement strand
TGCGCGACGAGAACCGCCAGAAGATGAGCAAGACCAAGGGCAACGTGGTCGACCCTCTGGAGATCATCGACGCGGCCGGTGCCGACGCGTTCCGGTTCACGCTGATGGGCCTTGCTGCCCAAGGCCGCGACGTGGTGTGGAACCCCGCCCGCGTGGAAGACAGCCAGCGCTTTGTCACCAAGCTCTGGCAGGTGCTGCGCTACACGCTGATGCACGCCGAAGGACACGACCCCTCGCTGCCTTCCGAGCCCGGGCCGTACGAGGCCTGGATCGCGGCCCGCACCGGGGAGGCTGTCACCCAGGTGCGCGCGGCCTTCGACGCGTACAAGCTCAACGAGGCCGCCAGCGAGATCCACGCGTTCGCGTGGGGTGAGTTCGCCGACTGGTACCTGGAGCTGTCGAAGACCACGCTCTACGACGAGGAGGCCAGCCCTGAGCGCAAGCGCGCCACCCGTCAGGCGCTGATCACCACGATGCACGCGATCATGCGGCTGGTGCACCCGTTCATGCCCTTCCTCTCCGAAGAGATCGCGAGCCGTCTGCCGGGTGCTGCGGGTCTGATCGCCACAGCGCCCTACCCGAAGGCCGATGAGTTTCCTGGCGACCCGGGCAAGCTCGCTGAGGTCGCGCTGCTGCAGGAAGCCATCTCCGCCGTGCGCAACCTGCGCGGCGAGCTGGAGCTGGGTCCTCGGGTTCCGTTGCTGCTCGAGGTGGGCGACGATCGCGTCCGTGGCGTGCTGCTGCAGCACGAGCGCGCGATGCGGTTCATGGCGGGCGTCGAGGTCGTGCCGCGCTCCGGCGTGGTGCAGGCGTCGTCCGCGGTGGTGATCGGAGGCGGCGAGTGCCTCGTGCCGCTCGCGGGCGTGCTCGACGTGGGTGCCGAGGTGGAACGCCTCACGAAGGAGCTGGCGAAGTCCGAGAAGGATGTGGCCGGGCTCGTCACCCGCGTGGACCAGCTCCGCGAAGGCGGAAAGGCTCCCCCGGAGGTGGTCGACGGCTTCGTGGGCAAGCTCGAAGCCGCCCAGCACCGCGAGGGCGTGCTGCGGCGCAACCTCTTGCGGCTGACGGGGGCAGCGTGACGCTGCGCGAGCGCTTGGTCACTGCGCTTGCCGAGGACCTCGGTCCCGGCGATCTCACCACTGAGGCCGTGTTCGGGCCCGAGGCGGTGGGGCAGGGCCAGATCGTCGCCAAGGCCGATGTGGTGGTGTCGGGGCTTGCCGCCGCCGCGCTCGCTTTCGAGGTGGCGGCGGCGCACTACGGCGCTGCGATCCGCTTCGAGCCGTTGGTGGCGGATGGCACGCGGGTGCCCCGAAGCACTTCGCTGGCGAAGGTGTCGGGGTCGATGCGTGCGCTCCTGGTGGGCGAGCGTCTCGCGCTCAACCTGTTGATGCGGCTGTGCGGCATCGCCACCCACGTGCGCCAGACGCTTGATGAGGTCGGCCCCACCACGTTCCGTGCGGTCGACACGCGCAAGACCACGCCGCTCTGGCGCGACCTTGAGAAAGCGGCTGTGCGGGACGGCGGAGGCCACAACCACCGCTTCGGCCTGTTCGATGGGGTGCTCATCAAGGACAACCACGTCGAGGCCTGCGGCGGGGTGGGGGAGGCTGTGGCCCGTGCAAAGTCGGCGGTGCACCACCTCGTGAAGGTGGAGGTCGAGGTCACGCGCCTCGATCAGCTCGCCGACGCGTTCGGCGCTGGCGCCGACGGCGTGTTGCTCGACAACATGGACGATGCCACGATCGCCGAGGCCGTGCGCACGATTCGCGCGCGCTGGCCGCACGGGTTTGTGGAGGCTTCCGGCAACATGAACGCGGCGCGGATGAAGGCCCTGGCGCAGGTCGGCCTGGATGTGATCAGCGTGGGCGGATTCATCCACCAAGCCCGCTGGGTGGACCTGTCGCTTGAGGTGGTGTCCTGATCGACCCCGCCCGACTTGTGGCCCGCGCACGCGACAAGGGCGTGCCTGTGCCGGTGTGGGTTGAGGAGACCACGTCGACGCAGGATGCGGTGCGCACCTGGGCCATGGCGCAGCTCCCCGAAGGGTCGTCGCTCGTGGCCGAGGTCCAGACCGAGGGTCGCGGTCGGCTCGGACGTGTGTGGGTGGCCCGTGCCGGCCAGGCCGTGCAGCTCTCGGTGCTCGTGCGTCCCCACCTGCCCATCGCACGCCTACCGCTCCTCTCCCTCGCTGTGGGGGTGGCGGTCTACCAAGCCACCCGGGCGCGGCTCCAGCTCAAGTGGCCCAACGATCTGCTGGGGCCGGACGGACGCAAAGTCGCCGGCATCCTGTGCGAGACGGAGCTCTCGGGAGGCCGGGTGCGGTGGGCAGCGGTGGGCATCGGCGTGAACGTGCGCGGATCTCCGGCCGACGTGCCCCATGCAGGCCACTTGGAAGACTACGGCCCGGGCGTGCTGCGTGAGGATCTCGCGGTGGATCTCGTGGCCACCGTGCTCGCTTGGGTGCGCCGGCTCGAGTCCGATCCCGAGGCCGTGCGGGCCGCGTGGCGACGCGCGAGCTGCACGCTGGGTCACACCGTGCGCGTGGGCGAGGTCGAAGGTCTCGCGGAAGACGTGGCCGAGGACGGCGGCCTGTGCATACGCCGTGCAGATGGGGTGCTGGTGACCGTTCATGCCGGTGACCTCGAGCCCCCGCGGGGTACGGAGACGCCATGATCGCTGCGATTCCCTTCTACGAGCTGCGCATGGTGCCCGATGGCGTGCGCCTCACGCTGGGCGACTGGC
>CAYNFK010000213.1:0-2792 GCA_964396405.1 uncultured Enterobacteriaceae bacterium | reverse complement strand
GCAGACCTCCTCGCCTTACGTTTGGGAAGTGTCCACGAGAGCGGATCAAGCCCACACGTCGCGCAACCAGGAGAGGATCGACGGGTAGGCCTCCTTTGCCACGCGATCCCACGAGTTTACGTAGAACACCGGAGAGTCATTAGGGTGGTCACACACGATGAACAGGAACTGCTCGCCGAGACGGCCGAGGATGACGAGTGCCTTCGGTGGAAGGACGAAGGCTGGCGCGCCCGGAGCCCCCGGCTCGGTCATGGCGTCGCGAAGTTGGTCGCCGAGTCCGATGAGGTGCTCGAAGGTGACTGCGTAGTGGTCGTGGGTGAATAGCCGGTCGGACGAGTGGCCCATGGTGCCGAGGTAGAGGCGATACGCGCGGGGAAGGCTGAAGCCGCACACTCGCTCGAGCTTCGCAAGCTCCACGGGACTGCAGCCCGTCATGTCGCGCACGACGGCGTCTGCGCGAAGTTCGTCTACGAGCGCAGAGAGTTCAGACTCGAGGCGGTCCATGCGCGTGGCTAACGCTTGGACCTGCGGCGCGCGCGGAGCGCGCGTCCGTAGGATACAGACGTTATGCGAAAAGCAGAGTTCTTCCTGGCCGAACTCGTGACGACGGTTCAGAGGCCCCGGCAGCGGCCCGCCCCGGCAGCGGCCCGCCCCGGCAGCGGCCCGAGTTGGAGAGCCGCCATCAGCGCACCCGTGGCGGCCCGAGTTGGAGAGCCGCCATCAGCGCACCCGTGGTTGGCCCGAGCTGGAGAGCCGCCATCAGCGCACCCGTGGCGGCCCGAGGTGAAGCGGTGCGAACCGCGGCCTCCCAGCCTTCCATGAGTTCGGCTCGGCCCCAGATCGGAACACGGCCCCTCTAGGTCGGGACGTCGCCACCGAGCCGGAGTGCCAGCTCGCCTCGATTTCGGCGAACGTGCTCGACGAGCGCCTCGCTAGCGTTGCCGTTTCGCATGGACTTCTTGGCTCGCGCATTCGCCCGGAGGGCCATCACTGACCAGATCGGGCCTACCGGAAGGCACCACCATCCGGCCAGCATGGTGAGGCCGTCCGCGCGATCGATGGCAGCATTGACGCACGACAGGCAGCCGATGACCAGACTGTTTCTTCTAACGGAGAGTATCAGAAAGCTTTGGCACGAGTGCACCTCAGCTGCGTTGAGGAGCGTAGCTGCGGACCGACAGAGCGGGCACGGTTGCGACCGAAAGCTCGCAAGGAGCCTCCGGTGCTCTGGGCCATCGACGGGGGTGAGCTGGGCAGCCAAGGCCGGAGCCAGGTCGGCGTCAAGCCCTCGTCGCGCAAGCTCGTCCCGCAAGACGCGAAGTGCCTCCTCGGTCAGATCCCCAGCCCTGAACTTTGCGACCTCGACGAGACGATCGTTGGGAAGCTGCTCGTACACTTGGCGGAGTGCGGTGTCGATGCCCAAGGACGCCTCTCGGTGCGGGAGCCTATCACCGATCCACGGGCAGGGCATGTGAGATGCGGGCTTGAAGTCCGCCCAGCAGAGTGCCGTCGCAGCGCACGAAGCGGGATTGCGGCACGGAGCGCCCTCCGCCTCGGGCCGTCGTACATGGTTCCCAAGACTGGTGCGCCCTGCCACCCTGAGCCGCATAACGTCTTTGGCATTGAGCCGCGAGCGCCGGCTTAGCGGCGCTCGCCGGCTCCCATGCCTTGTTGGGCAGCCTATTCGCCAGAGTCATCGGAGAGAAGACGCCCCTCGCTCCAGAAGCGAATGACTTTGTCCCACCAACGCTGCGACTCGGGGCCCAAGAACCGACGAAACTGCTCCGGGTCAGTGCCCTCGTGCAGGTTGTGGTTCTGGAGGACCTCCAGGAGCCCGACGGTCGCCGCATCCTTGACGTACGCGTCGCCTGCCACGTTCCACTGTTCGACGACCTCGAAGGCTGCGCGCAGTTGCGCATCTTGGCCTCGCGCAAGCAGTTCAACGAGATGTCGCGCCAACGAGCTCAATGCCAGGTAGTGGGGAAGGCCGCCCTCCCCATCTGACCACTCGCGCAGAAGGTCGTCCCATTGGGCTTGGAAGCTTGGAAGGGCGACAAGCAACGGTTCGAACATTTGGTCGCGCGAGATCATGCTCGGCCTGCCGAAGGTGAATTGGGCAGCGCGCGACGGCACGCAGTCATGGCTACGCTCCACCAGAGATCAGCTACGCCGGCGCGCAAAGTGTTCTCGAAGGTGGTCCGCTCGTGGGCTTTCTGACCAACCCATTGCGGTCATGGCACGCACGATAGCATCGTACTGCGCCGGGGTGATGGTGGCGTCGAGATCGCAGATCCAGTCAACAACGCACTCGATGGCTAGACCCCACTCTCCATAGAGATGCACCCAGTCATGCGCTTGCTTGTAGGACTGCTCAGGCAGTGAGCCCCGCAGTTCAGCTAGAGCAATGGCACAGAGGGCACGATTGTTCTCGTTCATCGAACACACCCCCCAGCTTCTCCATTCTGTGTGCCTAACGTGATGCCGATCAGTGGCCGAGCCGGCGATGCGCCGGCCCTCGAACCACGAGAAACTTACCCGCCGGCTCGGTCCACTGCATTGGCGGGTTATCCCACACGGTCGGGACCGCAGTAAGAGCCCCCGACGAATTCGCCGGTGTCGGCATCGACGCTGAACGGCATCCACCGATCTTCGAGCGGGCTCCATGCCTCTCCAGTGATCTGATTACCGCTCAGTGCGACTTCACGCATGCCATCCCACGAAATGCGAGCGCTTCGCCAGCGATTGCCCGACTGGTCAAACGCCTCGAACCAAAGACCGTTTCCCAAGATGAT
>CAYNFK010000212.1:0-2987 GCA_964396405.1 uncultured Enterobacteriaceae bacterium | reverse complement strand
GGACCGAGGTCGCGGCAACACGGACCGAGGTCGGGGCAACACCGACCCGCCCTGCACCTCGGGCGGCGCGGTGTACGACGTGGTGGGGTTCGGCACCAGCGCGGAGGGCTTCCGGGCTTACTTCGATGCCGTGACCGGGGAGCGGGCGGCGCTGGAGGCGTACGCGGCCAGCCCCACGTTCTGCGACAGGTCGCGTCGGCACCGGTGGTGGGGGGTGAACCTGCGGGGGTGTGTGGCGGGGGCGACGGTGGACGTGTGCGGAGTGCCGTGAGGGGTGGTCCACGTAGCCTCGTGCGACCGCAACTACCGCGATCGTCGGGGGCAGTTCCCGCGATCCGTGCCCGCCCCCAGAGCGGCGCATGTCACCTGTCACGGCAGACGACCCAAGCTGGCACCTCGCCTGTCGCACGTATACATTGATGTCATGGAGTACGTATGGCGACCCAGAAGCTGACGCTCAGTGTCGACCCCGACGTCGTGGAGGCTGCGAAGCGGTACGCGGCCGCCCGCGGCACGTCCGTGTCGCAGCTCGTGGAGGCGTTCCTGGCAGCCGTCTCCTCGGAGAACGTGCCCTCGCAGACACCGCCGGTGCTCGCGCGCCTCCGGGGCACGCTGCGTGACGGGTCGGTCGACGATCACCGCCAGCACCTCGCCGAGAAGTACCGCTGATGCGGGTGCTGCTCGACCTGAACGTGATCCTCGACGTCCTGCTGGACCGCGCGCCCCACGCCGACGGCGCGGCCGCGCTGTGGGCTGCCATCGAAGCAGGGGAGGCCGAGGGCCGACTGTCCGCCCACGCGGTGACCACCCTGCACTACCTGGCCACCCGAGCGCGCGGACGCGCCTTTGGCGAGCAGTGTGTGCGCGACGTCACGTCCGTCTTCGCCGTCAGCCCTGTCGATGGGCCCGTGGTGGCTCGCGCCCTCTCGCTCGGCTTCGCGGACTTCGAGGACGCCGTCACCGTGGCCGCGGCCGAGGCGGATGGCTGTGGCACGATCGTGTCCCGAGATGCCGACGGTTTCCGCCGCTCCCCGCTCGCGGTGCTTGATGCGGAGGCAGCGCTCACCGCGATCCGGGTGCAACGCGCGCACGGGTGACCGTGTTTCTGGTTCCGGGCCCCACAGAACCGACGGCTCGCCGATGGACGCGGACCATGAAGAGGATCACGCCAAGACGCCAAGACGCAAAGCGAGTCCCCTACCGCCACATCCGTCTCGTGCGGCCCTCTCCCTTTGCGCCTTTGCGTCTTTGCGTGAGACCCGACCGACCGCCGCCCGCTGGCCTACTCCCGGTACAGCTCCTGCGGATGCCCCGGAAGCACCTCGATCACCCGGTAGATCTCCCCCGGCAGCGGCCGCTTGTACGCCCCATCGGCCTCCCGCGGCGGGTACTTCGGGAACAACACCCACCCCGTGGCGGGCGCCCTCAACTCCGGCGTCTCAGGCGCCGAGAGCAGCTCCCCCGCCTGCACCTCCACGAAGTTCACGAGACCCTCCCGCAGCGCCAGCTCGCCCCGGTCGAAGGGCTCACGGTGGGTGGTGTGCAAGAAGCGCAGCTCGGGCTCACGCATGGCGGCCTCACGCAGGCTCACGCTGCCCGAGGCCACGGCATCCGAGAGCGACATCGCCATACGAATCGCCGCCTCAGCTCGGGCTTCTCCGCCGTTTCCAAAGCCCTTCTGCGAGAGCTCAATCGTGATGCCCGGGCGCTGCCTCACGCGCACGTACTCGTCGGCGCACATGGCGCCCGTGGTGAACGACGTGCCGGGGTGCCGCGTGACCCACATCGGCGTGGCCGCCAGGGCACGCGCCCACAGCCAGCCATGCTCCTGGAACGGGAAGATGTAGAACGCGTGGTGCGTGGGCTCGATGGTCTGGTGCAGATCGAGGAACACGTCGGCCGCATCGAGGATCGGGCGCAGCTCCTTGGCGCGCCGCCCTTCGTGGCAGTTGGGCGGATCGTCCATGAACACGCGGTTGAGGTCGGCCTCCAGGAAGCGCTGACCCTCCAGTCCGGCCTCGGGGTTGCCTACGAACATCGTGAGCCGACCGCCGAACGTGAGCGTGCCCGCTGCCAACGCCTCGGCCACGGCCACCACCGCAGGCAGCGAGCCCACCTCGTCACCGTGCACGAGCGAGCCGATCACGAGGTGCTCCGCGTGCACGCCACCATCGTGGTGGAAGGTGCGCGGGTACGCGAACGGGCCCGGCTGGGCCACGGCATCGAAGCGTGTGAGCCAGCCCTGCAGTTCCTCACGCGGACTCACGAGGCTCATAGCGGACCTCCGCTCACGGGTGCGGCCGGGGTGGTGGGCACGGGGGTCACCGCGCCGCCGATCAGGGACACGATGGCCAGGGCGTAGACGATGTCGCACACCGCGCCCAAGGTTCCGAGCACCCACGCCGCGCCCTGCACGTTCTCCACCGTGAGTCCGAGCTGGTACACCGCCACGGGCAGCACGAGTTGGAACAGGCCCACGAGGATGCCGCACACGGCAGCGAACACCGCCATGCTGCCGAGCATCCCCGGCCGCCGCCAGCGGATGTAGGCCGCCGCCGCCACCAGCGAGAGGTTGCCCACCAGCGCCGTGAGCGCTGTGGCTACCTGGAGCCCACCCATGCCGTCGACCACGCGACCTCCCGCGGGGCGCGTGCACACCCCGGGGAGTCCTTATCCCAGCGCCCCCAGGGTCGCCGGACCGCCGGCCACCCCGGGCGGCTACGGCACCGAGCCGAGCAGCGTCCACGGGAACCCGCCCGGCCACGCCCCACCACACCCGCCCGCCGTGGGATCGGTGGGGTCGGCAGGCACGGCGTAGGCCGCTGCCGCCTCGGTGGCCGCCGCGTACGCGGTCTGGCAGTAGTAGACGTCGCCGCCATCGTAGGCCCAGTCGAAGCGGCTCCACAGACCGGGGAAGAACGCGTTGTCGTCATCGTTCTGGGCCACCACGAAGCGCCTGGCGTCGCTGAAGCGCGTGATGTGCCAGA
>CAYNFK010000211.1:0-3103 GCA_964396405.1 uncultured Enterobacteriaceae bacterium | reverse complement strand
CGACCAGCTCGCGCTCGAGCTCGGTGCCGACAGCGTGCTGGATGCTGCTGGCGCCTACGATGAGGATGCGCTGGGGCGCGCGCGTGGCGGCCTGGTGGGCGGCCCAGCGGGTGCCGGGAGGCTCGGTGGGCTCGGGCGGGGCGGCCTCAGCAGGAGCAGCCGCCGCCACCAGCGGGGCCAGCGGGCGCTTGAAGAAGCGCGGGGCTTCGTCGAGGAAGCCGGCCCAGCCTTCCATGCGCTCCCGAAGGCCCGCCAGACCGCTGCGCGCGCCGACGTCGGCCATGCCGGTGAGCGCGCCGCGGACCCAGGGCGCGAGCTCTTCGGTGTAGGTGGCGGTGGCGGTGAGCGTAGGTGCCGAGAACGCCGCCAGCACCAACGCCGTGAGCACGCCCCCCAGGTAGACCGGCAGCGGGGCCGAGAGGGTGCGGGCCGTGGCGTCGACGGGGACGTACTTGTCGGTGGTGGCCATCAGCTCCCCTTAGAACGCAAAGTAGATGTAGGGGGCGACATCGGCCGGCTGCAGCACGAGCACGGCGGCTCCGATCGCGATCCACACCGCGGGGCGCAGCACCCCCGGCGTGCGATCATGGAAGCGCTCGAACGCCGTGCGCAGGTGGTGTCCGTAGAAGTTGAGCGCGAGGCCGAGCGCGATGGCGGGGAACAGCGGCCACTCCAGGCCGCGCCCGAGCAGGGAGCCCTCCACGAGCTTCGTGCCGTAGGTGACCGCCACCTCCACGTCGGTGCTGCGGAAGAAGATGCGCGCGAGCACCACCAGGTGGAAGGTGTAGAACCAGCAGAGCACGCGGTAGCCGGTGCTGAACTCGGTCTCGCCCTTGCCGACGCCGCGCGCCTTCCGCACGTCCTGCACGATCTTGTAGGCCACCAGCGCCACACCGTGGATGCTGCCCCAGATCACGAACTTCCAGGCCGCGCCGTGCCAGATGCCGGTGACCCACATCACGATCATCAGGTTCAGGTAGGTGCGGGCGTAGCCGCCGCGGGAGCCGCCGAGCGGCAGGAACACGTAGTCGCGCAGCCAGTTGCTGAACGTCATGTGCCAGCGTCGCCAGAACTCGGCGATGTTCTCGGAGCGGTAGGGCTGGTTGAAGTTGTCGGGGATGACGTACCCGAGCATCAGCGCGAGCCCCATCGCGAGGTCGGTGTAGCCCGAGAAGTCGCAGTAGATCTCGATGGTGTAGGCGTATGCCGCCACCCACAGCTCCAGGCTCGAGAACGACTCCGGCGCGTTGAACGCATCCTCCACCAGGTGCGTGCCCAGGTAGGTGGCCAGCACCACCTTCTTGAACAGGCCCGAGGCCACCAAGCCCACGGCGCGCGAGAGGTTGGGGATGCCTTCCGGAACCGGCGCATGGAGCTGCGGGAGCAGATCGCGAGACCGGACGATCGGTCCGATCAGCACCTTCGGAAAGAACGCCACGAACAGCAGGTAGTCGAGCAGGGACTGCGCTCGGACACCCGTTCCCCGGTACAGGTCGATCGTGTACGACATGCCCTGGAACGTGATGTACGAGATGCCCACAGGCAGGACGATCTCGAGCACCGGGAGGCCCGAGGTGGTGTCGGTCCACGCGGCCAGGGCCTCGATGTTGTCGCGGAAGAAGCTGTAGTACTTGAACCACCCCAGCATGCCGAGGTTGGTGCCGAGGCTCACACCCAGCCACATCTTTCGAATGGCGGGCGTGGTGGAGCGCGCGAGGAACTCCCCTGCCAGCCAGTCGATGAGGGCCCGCAAGGCGAGCAGCCCGAGCAGCCGGGTGTCCCAGCCGCCGTAGAAGAACAGGCTGGCCAGCAGGAGCAGGAGCTTGCGGCCCTTGGGCAGCGGGCGCACGAGCCACGCCAGTCCCATCAGGACCAGGAAGAACACAAGGAAGGGCAGCGTCGCGAACTGCACGGGGCGCGACCGGGGGGGAGGGGGAGCCGGGCCGAGAAGACCCGAGGGGAGGGGTTCGGCCCCCTAGCTCACCCGACGTGGCCGCGGCAGGGCGTTGGGCACGACCGGCGCACGTGCTCACCGCCTCACGGCGTGGGGAAGATCCAGAAGCCGGGGCTCATGGGCCCCACACCGGCCGGGCTCGGGGGCGGGGTGGGCCCACCGCCGCCGCCAGGTCCGCCGCCACCGGGTCCGCCGCCGCCACCAGGACCGCCGCCGCCGCCAGGACCTCCCGGTGCGGAGCCGCCGCCTGAGTCGGTGACGCCGGAGTCACCACCGCCGCCGGTGCCCGAGTCATCCGTGTCGGGCGGCTGGAAGCCGCTGTCGTCGGGGCCGGGGAAGTTCCAGCCGGAGTCGTCGCCGCCCGGCGGCGTCCACGGATCGTCGTCGGTGTCCGTGGGCTCGTCCGTGTCGTCCGGCGTGGTGTCGTCGGTCTCGACGGGGTCGTCGGACTCCGTCGTGTCCGAGTCGGGGGAGTCGGTGTCCACCAGGGTGTCGGAGTCGGGGATCAGGTCGTCGGTCGACGGATCGGTGTCGTCCCCTTTGTCGGCCGTCAGCTCGCCGGCGCAGGCGGTGATCGACAGCAGAACCCACATCGGGAAGCGACGCATCAGCACTCCAGCGAGACGGGGCGAGCATAGACGCTCACGAGCCCCGCCGTCCACCAGCGTTCCATCAAGAGCTTGTGCGCTCCTGCGGGCTTCAGGCCCCGGAGTCGGCCGAGTCGGCCGAGTCGCCGGGGTTGAAGCCGCCGGAGTCACCGGAGTCGCCGGGGTTGAAGCCGCCGGTGTCGGAGTCACCGGAGTCGCCGGGGTTGAAGCCGCCGGTGTCGGTGTCGGGCACCACGTCGGAGTCGCCGGAGTCGCCGGGGTTGAATCCGCCGGTGTCAGAGTCGCCGGAGTCGCCGGGGTTGAATCCGCCGGTGTCAGAGTCGCCGGAGTCGCCGGGGTTGAATCCGCCGGTGTCGGAGTCACCGGAGTCGCCGGGGTTGAAGCCGCCGGTGTCGGAGTCGCCGGAGTCGCCGGGGTTGAAGCCGCCGGTGTCGGTGTCGGGCACGATGTCGGAGTCGCCGGAGTCGCCGGGGTTGAAGCCACCGGTGTCGGAGTCGCCGGAGTCGCCGGGGTTGAAGCCACCGGTGTCGGAGTCGCCGGA
>CAYNFK010000210.1:0-3160 GCA_964396405.1 uncultured Enterobacteriaceae bacterium | reverse complement strand
TCGACATCATCGAGCCCACCCAGCAGACCGTGGACGCGCTCATGAAGCTCGACCTCGCTGCAGGTGTGCACGTCGACATCAAGCTCGGCTGAGACAGAGGAAACCGAAATGTCGAAGCTTCCGCTGTACAACCAAGACCGCAAGCAAGTCGGCGAGATTGATCTCGATGACTCGGTGTTTGGCGTTGAGGTGCGCGAGCACTTGCTGCACCTCGCCGTCCGCAAGCAACTCGCGGCGCGCCGTCAGGGCACGCATGCCGTCAAGCGTCGCTCCGAAGTGTCGGGCGGCGGCAAGAAGCCCTTCAAGCAGAAGGGTACCGGCCGCGCCCGTCAGGGCTCGACGCGCTCGCCTCAGTTTCGCGGCGGCGGCGTGGTCTTCGGGCCCAGCCCGCGCAGCTACGACTTCAAGGTCAACAAGAAGGAGCTCGCCGCCGCGCTTCGCTCCGCGCTCACCCGTCGCGTCGAGCAGGGTGCGTTGATCGTGGTCGAAGACCTGGCGTTCGCCGAGCCGAAGACCAAGCAGTTCGTGGAGTTCATGGGCAAGTTCGAGCTGGGCGATGCCCTGGTCGTGCTCGCCGACGCGAACGACAACGTCATGCTGGCCTCCCGCAACCTGTCGAAGATCACGCTCCTGCCTCCGGGCGGCGTGAACGTCTACGACGTGCTTCGTCGCAGCAAGCTCGTCATGTCGCGCGCCGCCGTTGCGGCGGTCACGGTTCGCCTCGGAGGTGAGGGATGACCCCGGCTACCGACGTCCTTGTGCGTCCTCTCGTCACCGAGAAGAGCACCTCGCAGCTCACCGGCCCGAACGACTACGCGTTCGAGGTGGTACCAGCCGCCAACAAGATCCAGATCAAGGAAGCCATCGAGCGCGTCTACGGCGTGCACGTGATTGGCGTCCGTACGCTGGTGATGCGCGGCAAGACGAAGCGCACGGGCCGCCACACGGGCAAGCGCTCGAACTGGAAGAAGGCCTACGTCCGACTCGCTGAAGGCGAGTCTCTCAACCTGTTCGAGGCCTGAGTACACCATGGGCGTCAAGACTTTTAAGCCTACCTCAGCTGGTCGTCGTCAGATGACCGTCTCGGACTTCGCGGAGATCACCGCGTCGAAGCCTGAGCGGTCGCTCACCGAGACCATCTCCCGCAAGGGCGGCCGTAACAACCGCGGTCGTATCACCACGCGTCATCAGGGTGGCGGCCACAAGCGTCGATACCGTCTGATCGACTTCCGGCGCGACAAGCTGGAAGTGCCGGGCAAGGTCGCCACGATCGAGTACGATCCGAACCGCTCGGCTCGCATCGCGCTGATCCACTTCCTGGACGGCGAGAAGCGCTACATCATCCATCCCGTGGGGCTCAAGGTCGGCGATCTCATCGTCACCTCGAACGGTGCCGACATCCGTCCAGGCAACGCCATGGATCTCGATGCGATGCCGCTCGGTGCGCAGATTCACAATGTCGAGCTGACTTCCGGCCGAGGCGGGCAGCTCTGCCGGTCGGCCGGCTCGTTCGCCCAGGTCATGGCGAAGGAGTCCGGCTACGTTCTCCTTCGTCTGCCGTCCGGCGAGCTCCGCAAGGTCTGGGGCAAGAACCGCGGCACCATCGGCCAAGTGGGCAACGTCGACCACGAGAACGTCGTGATCGGCAAGGCTGGCCGGAGCCGCTGGCTCGGCATTCGCCCCACCGTTCGCGGTACCGCCATGAACCCCGTCGATCACCCTCATGGTGGTGGCGAAGGTAAGGCCAAGGGCCGTCATCCTGTCACGCCTTGGGGCATCCCCACCAAGGGCTACCGCACCCGCTCTGCCAAGAAGCCTTCTGGCCGCTTCATCGTGAAGCGCCGGAACCATCGCTAGGAAGGCATCCCCATGGCTCGCTCAGTCAAGAAGGGCCCGTTCATCGACGGGTCTCTGCGTGAAAAGGTGGCCCAGGCCCGCGCTACAGCGGGCAACAAGGTCATCAAGACGTGGAGCCGTCGCTCCACCATCATTCCCGAGATGATCGGGCAGACCTTTGCCGTGCACAATGGCAAGGAATTTCTTTCCGTCTACGTGACGGAGCACATGATCGGCCACAAGCTTGGGGAGTTCGCTCCCACGCGGACCTTCCGCGGGCATGCAGCCGACAAGAAGGCAAAGGTTAAGTAGGAGCGGCCATGGAAAGCAAGGCGATCCTTCGATTCGTCCGTGTGTCCGCCCGAAAGGCGCGGCTCGTGGCCGACCTGGTGCGCGGCATGGACGTCCCTGACGCCATCGAGACGCTCACGTTCACGCGCAAGAAGAGCGCGCCGATCGTGAAGAAGCTCATCGAGTCCGCTGTTGCGAACGCGGAGCACGAAGCGGGGCGCTCCGGTGAGGCCCTCGACGAAGACGGTCTCTTCGTCAAGACCATCTACATCGACCAGGGTCCGCAGCTCAAGCGGTTCCGCCCTCGTGCTCAGGGTCGCGCCACGCGCATCCATAAGCAGACCGCTCACATCACCGTCGTTCTCGGCCAGCGGTAGGAGCCTCGTCATGGGTCAGAAGGTTCATCCGATTGGCTTTCGCGTCGGCATTACCATGGGGTGGGATTCCCGGTGGTACGCTGAGCGCAACTACAAGCAGTTTGTGGCGGAAGACCGTCGCATCCGTATGTACATCACGAGCAAGCTCGCGAGTGCAGGCATCTCGAAGGTCGTGATCGAGCGCACCGCGGCCAACAAGGCCAAGGTCTTCGTGCACGCCGCGAAGCCTGGCTTCATTCTCGGCAAGCGCGCCACGGGCCTCGATGCGCTTCGCACCGACCTGCAGAAGCTCACGACCTCCGAAGTCTTCGTGAACATCATCGAAGTTCGCAAGATCGAGCTCGATGCCAAGCTGACGGCCGAGAACATTGCCCAGCAGCTCGAGAAGCGAGTCAGCTTCCGGCGCGCGATGAAGAAGGCCATGCAGCAGTCGCGTAAGGCCGGTGCCAAGGGCATCAAGGTCATGACCGCGGGTCGCTTGGGTGGTGCAGAGATGCATCGGACCGAGTGGTACATGGAAGGGCGCGTGCCCCTGCACACCCTTCGTGCTGACATCGACTTCGGCTTGGCCGAAGCTCGCACCACCTACGGCACCATCGGTGTCAAGGTGTGGATCTTCAAGGGCGAGCTGCTCCCCGGCGAGACCGCGGTCTGAT
>CAYNFK010000209.1:0-3279 GCA_964396405.1 uncultured Enterobacteriaceae bacterium | reverse complement strand
TTTGGCGACCGGGGATCCTCACGGCCAGGAATCGCGTCTCCCATCGTCTCCCACGGGTTCATCGACTACGCTTCGGTGGGCGGCCCTGCCGCCACACTCTCGCCCGCGCTCGCGTCGATGGGTGATGCGGCTGTCGCGCGGGCCGTGGAGGCATCGTCGGCGCTGCGAAGCGCGGGACGAAGCCGAGTGCCCTTTTCGCCACGACTGCTCGCCTGAACCGCGAGTGCCAGCTCGCCCGTGTTCGCCTCGTCGCGGAGTGCGGCAGAGACACGGCTCAACACCTGACGAGCTTCTCCAACCTGCGCAGGGTCCGGCACCGTCGCACCGTGCACGACGGCGTTGCGGAGCGTGAACACGCCGGGAATCAATCGAACGACGTCCTGCTCGGACATGATGTTGGCGATGAACTTCATGGTGACGTCGAGGACCGAGCGAATGCTGCGCTCGTCGATGCCAAGCGCAGTGACTCGCTCTCGAAACCCACGTTCAAACTCCATGAACGCGCCGATCAGTTCAAGAGTTGGGTCATTCGCGGGGGTTTGCACCGGTGAGGGGGCGGTTCCTGCCGTGCCAGGGTTCGCAGTTGCGGGAACCGCCACAGTCGACTTCACGAACCGGCTAAGGTTGGCGATGTCGGTGGGCAGGGCCGCGGCCACGTAGTCGTCCAGCGACTCATCGAACTTCTCGTCGAGCAACGCTCGTAGGAACTCGGTCACGGTCTCGATGTGATATTCAAGCGTCAACGGGTCAACCGAGCCGTAGCGATGTTGCATTGCGTTCCGTTCGTCGATGAGCAACTCGATGCGAGCCTCGGATGGAACGGGTGACTTCCACGCCTTCCCCAGCTTCTCTCTGGCCGTGTGCGTGTTGACGGTCTTGTTGCCGTGCTCGTAGACGCTGATGTTGTCCTCGACGAGGGCTGCCTTGACGGCCAGCTCTACCGCCTGAGCCAAACTGAGTACGGCGAGCTTCCGTTCAAAGTCCGTTGCGCCGAGATGCGCCTTCAGGCTGTGCGTGTACAATTCGAGCGAGAAGCGCAACATCGGCGAGCTGTGCATGACGCCCCCTCCAGACGGGGCGGACTCTAACCCCGGGCATCCAACGCGGCTGCGACCGCTGAGCTGAACGCATCGATCAGCGCCTTGTCCTTCGCCGCGTCGACCTCGGGAACGGGCGCCGTCGGCGGCGTGGCCACGCTCGGCTTCACAGTCCGCGCCCCCTCCGTGCCGTAGACCCACCCCTCCAGGCTGATCTTCGGCGCGGCCTTCTTCCCGAGCGCCTTGTCGACGAGCCGCATCTTGTGCTCGACCTCGGTGTCGCCTTCAAGCTGCGCCGGGAGCACCACCCGCACGAACGCGCGCGTGCCCCCGCCGACGTCGTCGAACCCCACCGTCTTGGCCGACAGCGACACCGCCTCGATGCCGAGGTGCAGCAGCGCGCCCTTCACCCACTTCTTCGCGTTCGCCGCGCTCGGCGTCGCCTGAAAGGTGTTGGTGTGCCCCGTGACGACGGCGAGCAGCTCGGCCGCGGTGCTCGGCGTCCCGCCCAACGGGACGACCACCAGGTCGCCACGCCCACGCGGGGGCTCGGCGTCCACGTCGACGGCGGCGCGCAGCTTGGACGGGTGCAGCACCGCACGGATGCGCTGGCCGTCCTCCTGCCAGACCACGCGGTCCTCGTCGCGCCACTCGACCACCGTGCCGACCCGGCGCGGATCGCTGGCCAGCGACGCGCGGTCGCCAGGCTGGAGGCCCTCGTCGGCCACGGGCTTGCCCGACGGCAGGTTGATCTGCCCCGCGGCGCACGCCTTGGCAGCCTTCGCGGCGGCGAGCGCGACCCACTGGGCGATGCTCCGCAGCTTGCGGATGCCGTCGAAGGGCTCGCCCTGGCCGATGGCGTCGCGCGCCTCGCCGTAGCTCTGCACGGCGCGCTGGACGGCCTCGACCGCCTCGCGCTGGTCATGGCCGCGGCACAGCTCGGACTCGCTCATGCGGGCGGCGTAGCGGACCAGACGCCGCGCCCGCTCCAGCAGGGCCGGCGCCGTCTTCCACCCCTCGTGCAGGCGACTGACCTGCACGAGCGCGTCCTGGCGCGTCGGCTCGTCGACATCGAGGTCCGCGACCAACTCGCGCAGACGCGAGACGAACGTGTCGAGGGGGCGGTCCGGTCCACCGTCGTAGCCGGCGACCTCCTCGGCGAGGTCGTCGAGCCCCACCTGGCTGAACCACGCGACCGCGTCCTCCTTCGCCGACGACTCCTGCCACACCCACGGCAGCCCGCGGATCGACTCGAGGGCGTCCGCCTCGGCCGTGACCTCGTCGGCCATGCGGTGCAGCGCGGGCGCCGTCACCGGCACGTCCGGGAGGGACACCGGGGCGTCCATCGGCGCTGGCGCACGGGCCTTCGTCTTGCGCGGCTCCTTCGCGCGCAGGCGCTCGGTCGGGTCCTTGCTCTCGTGGGCAGGCTTGATGGGGTGCTCGACGGCGAAGGCCGTGTCGAGCGCGGCGCGGCGGTGGCTGTCCCGCACGCTGCACGCCTCACCGAGCAGTCCCATCGCGCGGGCCAGCCCGCCCTCGATCGCCTTGACCAGCGTCGACGCGGTGCCCGAGTCCGTGCCGGGCTTGCTGAACCACTTCTCGGTCCGCGCGACGGACCAGGACCAGCCCTCGGGCGACGAGGTGATCGTGAGGACGCCGTAGGCCGCGAGCTTGCGGACGAGCTCGACGCGCGGTGTGCCGCCGTCGCAGTGCAGGTAGCCGGACCACTGGCCCTTGAGCGTGATCGGTCCGGGCTTGCGGACGGCCTGCTGCTCGACCTTGATCAGGCGCACGGCGTCCTTGGCCTCGATGGGGCGCGACGGTGCGTCCGGTGCGTCCGTGCCGCCGCTGGTCGCGGGGCGCCAGAACATGGCGCCCTGCTTCGTCACCAGCGCGAGCACGGCACTCTGGTCGGGCGGTCGCATCACCAGCGCGAACTCACCTTGGCAGGCGCGGCCGTAGGCGCGCACCAGTCGGGGCACGTCTTCGGCGGCGTTCACGAAGGACAGGCGGAACTTCTTCGGGGCGTTCTCGGTCATGGGTCACCGCTTGAGCAGCGTGGGGAGGACGACGGCCCCGGTGACAACGGCGAGGCCGCCGAGCACCCACAGGCCCATGTTGCTGGCGCCCGCACCGGGGGGCGGCGGGGGCGGCGGAAGCGTCGAGGTCTGGAGCACGCGGCCGTCCCGGCTCGCGGCGACGCGCGCGTCGAGCTCGCGCTCCGCGAGCGCAGTCTGCTCGC
>CAYNFK010000208.1:0-3328 GCA_964396405.1 uncultured Enterobacteriaceae bacterium | reverse complement strand
CATCGAGGATGAGGTGCCGGCTGTAGCGGGCGATGTCGTCCTGCGTGAGCTCGGGAAGCGGCGTGTTCACCGAGCACCGCCGGCGATCGAAGGCACGATCGTGATCTCGGTGCCGGCCACCACGGGGGTGGCCTCCTTCTCGAGGTAGCGGATGTCTTCATCGCCCACGTAGACGTTGACGAAGCTGCGGAGCTTGCCTTCGCCATCTCGCAGGTGCTTGAGCAGGCCGGGGTGCGCGGCCGTGAGCGCAGCGAGCGCCTCACCGACGTTCGTGCCCTCAACCGTGACCGTGGCGACGCCGCCCGTGTAAGCGCGGAGCGGCGTGGGGATGTGCAGGGTGGCCATGTCAGGACTCCAAGACAGTGATGGGTTCGGGTTCCATGGACGACCGGTCTTCCACCAGACGCCACGAGAGGGTGTTCGCAACCTTGCCCTTCAGCACACTGACGATCAGGTAGGACATGTTGGGCCACGCGTGGTCGCGGTCGTACTCGGAGTAGTCGGCGGGATGATCGGGGTGGGAGTGGTAGTAGCCCACGATCTCGTGCCCTTCGGCCTCGAGGCGCTGCTCAGCCCGCTGCAGGGCGAGCGACGAGACGGTGTAGCGGTTGTGGGCTGAGTCGGCGCGCTCGTTGACCAGGCTCGCCACCGAGAGCACCTCGCCGGTGGCACGCACCCCCGCGAGGATGCCGACCACCTCGTGGGGGAAGCCTTCCTCGGCGTGGGCGTGGAGCTGAGCGAGATCGGCGGCGCGGAAGCGAAGGGCCATCAGCCCCTCCAGATGTGGTGGTCGGAGAGGTACCGACTGCCAGAGTCGCACAGGATGGTCACGATCACGCCGCGGTCAAGGCCCTGCGCTACGCGCACACAGCTCCAGACCGCTGCTGCTGCGCTCGGCCCCACCAGCAGGCCGTCGTGGGCGGCGAGGCGACGCGCCATCTCGTAGGCCTCCTCGGTGGGCGCCTCCACCTCACGCTGCGCCAGGCTCGGGTCGTAGATCGGCGGCACGATGGCCGTCTCCATGTGCTTGAGGCCCTCCAGGCCATGAAACGGCGAGTCGGGCTGAACGCTCACGGTGACCACGTGCGGCGCGTGATCGTGGAGGTAGCGCGCGGTGCCCATGAAGGTGCCCGAGGTGCCGAGCGCGGCCACGAAGTGGGTGATGCGCCCTTCGGTCTGCTCCCAGATCTCGGGCCCCGTGGAGCCGTAGTGCGCCCGCCAGTTGGCGTCGTTCCCGTACTGGTCGAGGTAGACAAGGCTTGGGTCTTCCGCCGCCAGGGCCTGCGCGCGCCGAATGGCACCGTCGGAGCCCTCCAGCGGATCCGTGGACACGATCTCGGCCCCGTAGAGCGCCAGGAGCTGCTTACGCTCTTCGTTCGCGTTGGAGGGCAGGCAGAGTTTGAGCGTGTAGCCCCGCGCGGCCGCGATCATCGCGTAGCTGATGCCCGTGTTGCCCGAGGAGGCATCGAGGATCACCTTCCCCGGCGTGAGCCGCCCCGATCGCTCCGCGTCGAGCACCATCGACAGCGCCGCGCGGTCCTTCACGGAGCCGCCGGGGTTGAACCACTCGGCCTTGCCCCAGATCTCCACGCCCTCGGGAATCAGGCCCTTCACCGCGCCACGAATGGGCACGAGCGGGGTGTTCCCTACGTGGGCAAGCAGCCCATCGGCGCCGAAGAACGGGTGCGACGCGTCGCGCGGGATGCGCTTCGACATGGGCCCCTCCCGTTCATCTTGACTCCCAGGCCCCGACCACCCCATGACGGCGCGGGCCAGCGGAGCTAACCGGGTCCACATGACTGCACCATCCCAACCTTCTTCCAAGCGCCTGCTGCTCGGTGTCACCGGCGGTATCGCCGCCTACAAGGCAGCCGATCTCGTGAGCCGCGCGATCAAGGCCGGCTACGACGTGCGGGTCGTGATGACCCCCAACGCAACCCGCTTCGTCGGTCCCCTCACCTTCGAGGCCCTGAGTGGTCATCCCGTGATGGTGGATGCGCTAGCTACGGGTGCAGCGGCAGGGAGCCTGAGCGCCATCGACCACATCGACTGGGCCAAGTGGGCCACGGTCGCCTGCATCGCTCCCCTCACCGCTTCGTCGCTGGCACGGATCGCACTGGGCCTGGCCGACGACGCCCTGTCCACCGTGATCCTCGCCATCCCAGCCGGCACCCCGATCGTGCTGGCGCCGGCGATGAACACGGCGATGTGGGAGAACCCGGTGGTGCAGCGCAACGTCCGCTGGATCGACGAACTGGGCCGCTACACCTGGGTGGAGCCCGTCGCGAAGCGCCTGGCCTGCGGCGATGTGGGGGTGGGTGGCCTCGCGGAACCTTCCGACATCCTCGAAGCCATCGAGGCTGCCCACAGCGGGCGCTGATCGTGACCATCGGGGCTCGCGCGTTTACGGCCCCGTCGCGATCGGATACCCGCGTCGCCCTCGTTTCCTCCGGAGCGTACATGGCCGATTGGACCACCGCCGACAGCGCGGACCTCTACCAGATCCCCGGCTGGGGCCTGGGCATGCTCCAGGTGTCCGAAGAGGGCCACCTGTGCATGGTCCCGGATGGTGAGGTGGACGGTCCCGGCATCGACCTGTTCCAGCTGGCGCAGGACATGAAGAAGCGGGGCATCGAGCTGCCTCTGCTGGTCCGGTTCACCGACGTCATCCGCACCCGCATGGAGGCGATTGTCACGGCGTTCACCGGGGCGATCGCCGACTGGGAATACCAGGGCCGCTACCGCCCCGTGTTTCCGATCAAGGTGAACCCTCAGAGCTACGTCGTGCGCGATGTGATGGAGCACGGACGCAACTGGCATGTGGGCCTGGAGGCTGGGTCGAAGCCCGAGCTGATGGCGGTGCTCGCCCTCATGGACGACCCCGAGGCCCTGATCATCTGCAACGGCTACAAGGACCGTGGCTTCATCCGGATGGCCCTGCTCGCCCAGAAGCTCGGGCACGAGTGCGTGATCGTCCTCGAGAAGCCCGACGAGCTCGACACGGTGCTGGAGGTGGCTGCCGAGCTGGGCGTGGAGCCGATGATCGGCGTGCGCGCGAAGCTCAACGCGGTGGGAGCGGGTCGCTGGGGCACATCCACCGGGGATCGCGCGAAGTTCGGCCTCTCGGTGCCCGAGATCCTCGACATCGTGTGGCGCCTGGAAGAGGCCGGCAAGCTCCAGTGCCTGCAGCTCCTGCACTTCCACATCGGCAGCCAGATCAGCATGATCAAGGCCTTCCGTACGGCCGTCCGCGAAGGGGCGCGCATCTACTCGGAGCTCCTGCGCCTCGGTGCCGGCATGCGCTTCCTCGATGTCGGCGGCGGGCTCG
>CAYNFK010000207.1:0-3350 GCA_964396405.1 uncultured Enterobacteriaceae bacterium | reverse complement strand
ACATCACGGGCCGTCAGCTGCCGGACAAGGCCATCGGCCTGCTCGACACCTGCGCTGCCCGCGTGAAGATCAGCCAGTCGGCCGCGCCCGCCGAGTTGCTCGACCTCAAGAGCCGCATCGCCGAGACCCGCCACGCGCTCGCTGCGCAGGAGGTCGATCTGGCCAACGCGCTGGGTGCCGTCGAAGACACGCGCGAGACGCTGCAGACCCGCATCGACACCCTCACCACCGAGGCCGAGGCGCTCGAAGCCCGCTGGAACACCGAGCGCGAGGCCGTCGCCCAGATCCTCGCGCTGCGCGAGGTCACCCGCGGGGAGGCCGCCACCGACGAAGACCGCGCCGCCCTCGCGGAAGCCTCCAAGGCGCTCGAGCTCCTGCAGGCCCAAGGGGTGCTCGTGCACGCCGAGGTCGACACCGAGGCCGTGGCCCGCGTGATCGCCGACTGGACCGGCGTGCCGGTGGGCAAGGTCGTCAAGGACGACGCCGCCGCCGTGGTGCGCTTCGAAGACGAGATGCGCAAGCGCGTGAAGGGCCAGGACCACGGCCTCGCGATCTTGGGCGAGAACATCCGCCAGACCAAGGCCGGTCTGCAAGATCCCGAGCGTCCCCAGGGCGTGTTCTTGCTCGTGGGTCCTTCGGGTGTGGGCAAGACAGAGACCGCGATCGGGCTCGCCGACCTGCTGTTCGGCGGGGAGAACTCGATCATCCAGCTCAACATGGCCGAGTTCCAGGAGAAGCACACCGTGAGCCGCCTCATCGGCAGCCCGCCCGGCTACGTGGGCTTCGGCGAGGGCGGCATGCTCACGGAGGCCGTGCGCCAGAAGCCCTACTCGGTGGTGCTGCTCGACGAGTGCGAGAAGGCCGACCCCGAGGTGCTCAACCTGTTCTACCAGGTGTTCGACAAGGGCGAGCTCTTCGACAGCGAGGGCCGCGAGGTCGACTTCCGCAACACCATGATCCTGCTCACCTCGAACCTCGCCACCGACGAGATCACGAAGGCGATCCACGAAGGTCGCCCCGAGAACCACGAGACCATGGTGGCCCGCATCCGGCCCATCCTCTCGAAGTGGTTCAAGCCCGCCCTGCTCGCGCGCATGACCATCGTGCCCTACTACCCGCTCCCCCCCGAGACCCTCCGTCAGATCACGGTGCTCAAGCTCGGCAAGGTGGCCAAGCGCCTGCACGAGACGCACCGCATGGAGCTCACGTGGGACGACGCTGCCGTGGATGCGATCGCCGCCCGCTGCACCGAGGTGGAGACCGGCGCCCGCAATGTGGACCACATCATCCGCGGCACGCTGCTGCCGGTGCTGTCGAAGGAGATCCTCTCGCGCATCGGCGAAGACAACATGCCCGCCGGCCTGCGGGTGCGCCTCGACGACGCCGGAAACTTCGCGGTCGACCCCGTGCTCGCTGAGCCCGCAGCGTAAGGATCCGGCGCGCTGCCGCGTAGACCGGACACCAGGAGCTGACCATGTCATCGACCCCCACGCGCCTCACCGCCACCGACATCGAGTTCTTGCTCGGGTTCGATGACCTCGATGTCGACCTGGTGCCCGTGCAGTTCAAGGGCCGTGAGGTCATGTCGGGCGCGTTCGAGCTGCGCATCGAGGCCGTGGCCCCGCGCGCAAGCGGTCGTGCGCCGTCACCCCACAATCTGGTGGGCGCTGGTGCCACCTTCTCGCTGCTTCACGACACGGGCACGCGGCGCTTCCAGGGCGTGATCGTCGGCGCGTCGATCATGGGCGATCGGCGCGGCTATCGGATCTACGAGCTGCACCTCGCGAGCGACACGTGGCTGCTCGGTCAGCGTCGGCGCACGCGCGTGTGGCAGGCAATGACCACCGACGAGATCTTCGTGCACCTGCTCAAGGACGCGGGGATCGCCGAGGAGCGCATCCACGTGGCGCTGGAAAAGGAGCGCACACCGCGCGACCAGACCATCCAGTACCGCGAGACCGATCTCGACTTCCTCACCCGCATCCTCGCCGACGACGGCATGTACTGGTTCCACGCCTGGCGCGACGGCTCCGGCTACGTCGCGGATGAAGACGGCGGCGCGAAGATCGGGGTCGTGCTCACCGACCAGATGATGACCCACGAGACCTTCGTGGAGGCCAAGGAGGTCCACTTCCGCGCACCGGGTTTCGCCGGCGGCGCGGGCACATTCGTGAGCAGCCTGCAGTGGCACCGCCGTGCGCGCACCACCGCCATCAACACCCTCGCGTACGACTTCCGCCGCGGTGCCGAGTTCGCCGAGCTCACCTTCGCGCCCGATCCGAGCGACGAGCGGCTGGCCTCGGTTCCCTTCGAGAACGAGCTTCAGCACGAGCTGCCCAGCGCGGGCTGGGCGCTGCGTAAGGTCAGCGGCGGCCAAGGAGATGCGCCGAAGGATCGCGCCGCGCTCGGCACCGATCCCACCAAGCCCGTCGACCAGCGCCCCGACACGATCGCTTCCGAGGCCGCCAGCCAGCTCGCGGCCGCCCTGCGCGCCGATGCCGTGCTCGTCCACGGCACCAGCGATGTGCGCCAGCTCCAGGTCGGCTTCATCCTCTCGCTCATCGAGCACTCCGATGAGGCCCTCGATGGCGAGTACCTGATCACCGAGGCCCGCCACGAGGGGCGTCAGGCACCGCCCGACGAGCCCGAGCGCACCGCGGGCGACGAAGATGTCTACTCCAACACGTTCGTGGCCATCCCGGCCGACGTGATGTACCGCCCCGCACCCTGCTTGCAGCGCCCGAAGATCGACGGCATCCAGCTCGGCCTGGTCACAGGGCCCTCGGGCGAAGAGATCCACGTCGACGACCAGATGCGCGTGAAGGTGCGCTTCTTCTGGGACCCGAACCCCAGCGACGACGACGCCTCCAGCGCCTGGGTGCGCGTGGTGCAGCCGTGGGCTGGCAACGGCTGGGGCCATCACACGATCCCTCGCGTCGGCATGGAAGTGGTGGTCCAGTTCGTCGATGGCGACCCCGACCAGCCCATCGTGCTCGGAACGCTCTACAACGGCGTCAACAAGCCGCCCTACGCGCTGCCCGACAACAAGACCCGCTTTGGCTTCAAGAGCCGGTCCACCCCCGGCGACACCGACAGCAACGAGCTCCGCTTCGAAGACAAGAAGGGCGAAGAGGAGTTCTACCTGCACGCGTCCAACGCGATGAACACCGAGGTGGATGGCGACGCGTCGCGGTCGGTGGGCAACAACGACACGCTCACGGTCACCGAGCTGCGCAAGGTGAGCGCGAAGAACATCGAGGTCACGGTCGAAGAAGACCACACCACCACGGTCACGGGCACCACGAAGGCCACGGCCGAGAAGGACATGAAGATCATCACGCCGGTCTTCG
>CAYNFK010000206.1:0-3350 GCA_964396405.1 uncultured Enterobacteriaceae bacterium | reverse complement strand
ACATCACGGGCCGTCAGCTGCCGGACAAGGCCATCGGCCTGCTCGACACCTGCGCCGCCCGCGTGAAGATCAGCCAGTCGGCTGCGCCCGCTGAGCTGCTCGACCTCAAGAGCCGCATCGCCGAGACCCGCCACGCGCTCGCGTCCCAAGAGATCGATCTGGCCAACGCGCTGGGCGAGGTCGAAGACACCCGCGCCGCCCTCCAGGCGCGCATCGACACCCTCGCCGCCGAGGCCGAGTCACTGGAGGCCCGCTGGAACATCGAGCGCGAGGCCGTCGCCAAGATCCTGGCGCTGCGCGAGATCGCGCGCAGCGAAGAGGCCACCGACGAAGACCGCGCTGCGCTCACCGAGGCGTCCAAGGCGCTCGAGGTCCTGCAGGCCCAGGGGGTGCTCGTGCACGCCGAGGTCGACACCGAGGCCGTCGCCCGCGTGATCGCCGACTGGACCGGCGTGCCGGTGGGCAAGGTCGTCAAGGACGACGCCGCCGCCGTGGTGCGCTTCGAAGACGAGATGCGCAAGCGCGTGAAGGGCCAGGACCACGGCCTCGCGATCTTGGGCGAGAACATCCGCCAGACCAAGGCCGGTCTGCAAGATCCCGAGCGTCCCCAGGGCGTGTTCTTGCTCGTGGGTCCTTCGGGTGTGGGCAAGACAGAGACCGCGATCGGGCTCGCCGACCTGCTGTTCGGCGGGGAGAACTCGATCATCCAGCTCAACATGGCCGAGTTCCAGGAGAAGCACACCGTGAGCCGCCTCATCGGCAGCCCGCCCGGCTACGTGGGCTTCGGCGAGGGCGGCATGCTCACGGAGGCCGTGCGCCAGAAGCCCTACTCGGTGGTGCTGCTCGACGAGTGCGAGAAGGCCGACCCCGAGGTGCTCAACCTGTTCTACCAGGTGTTCGACAAGGGCGAGCTCTTCGACAGCGAGGGCCGCGAGGTCGACTTCCGCAACACGATGATCCTGCTGACATCCAACCTCGCCACCGACGAGATCACGAAGGCGATCCACGAGGGCCGCCCCGAGAACCATGAGACCATGGTGGCCCGCATCCGGCCCATCTTGTCGAAGTGGTTCAAGCCCGCCCTGCTCGCCCGCATGACCATCGTGCCCTACTACCCGCTGCCTCAGGACACCCTGCGTCAGATCTCCGCGCTGAAGCTGGGCAAGGTGGCCAAGCGCCTGCGCGACCAGCACCGCATGGAGCTCACCTGGGACGACGCCGTCGCCGATGCGATCGCCGCCCGCTGCACCGAGGTCGAGACTGGCGCCCGCAACGTGGACCACATCATCCGCGGCACGCTGCTGCCGGTGCTGTCGAAGGAGATCCTCTCGCGCATCGGCGAAGACAACATGCCCGCCGGCCTGCGGGTGCGCCTCGACGACGCCGGAAACTTCGCGGTCGACCCCGTGCTCGCTGAGCCCGCAGCGTAAGGATCCGGCGCGCTGCCGCGTAGACCGGACACCAGGAGCTGACCATGTCATCGACCCCCACGCGCCTCACCGCCACCGACATCGAGTTCTTGCTCGGGTTCGATGACCTCGATGTCGACCTGGTGCCCGTGCAGTTCAAGGGCCGTGAGGTCATGTCGGGCGCGTTCGAGCTGCGCATCGAGGCCGTGGCCCCGCGCGCAAGCGGTCGTGCGCCGTCACCCCACAATCTGGTGGGCGCTGGTGCCACCTTCTCGCTGCTTCACGACACGGGCACGCGGCGCTTCCAGGGCGTGATCGTCGGCGCGTCGATCATGGGCGATCGGCGCGGCTATCGGATCTACGAGCTGCACCTCGCGAGCGACACGTGGCTGCTCGGTCAGCGTCGGCGCACGCGCGTGTGGCAGGCAATGACCACCGACGAGATCTTCGTGCACCTGCTCAAGGACGCGGGGATCGCCGAGGAGCGCATCCACGTGGCGCTGGAAAAGGAGCGCACACCGCGCGACCAGACCATCCAGTACCGCGAGACCGATCTCGACTTCCTCACCCGCATCCTCGCCGACGACGGCATGTACTGGTTCCACGCCTGGCGCGACGGCTCCGGCTACGTCGCGGATGAAGACGGCGGCGCGAAGATCGGGGTCGTGCTCACCGACCAGATGATGACCCACGAGACCTTCGTGGAGGCCAAGGAGGTCCACTTCCGCGCACCGGGTTTCGCCGGCGGCGCGGGCACATTCGTGAGCAGCCTGCAGTGGCACCGCCGTGCGCGCACCACCGCCATCAACACCCTCGCGTACGACTTCCGCCGCGGTGCCGAGTTCGCCGAGCTCACCTTCGCGCCCGATCCGAGCGACGAGCGGCTGGCCTCGGTTCCCTTCGAGAACGAGCTTCAGCACGAGCTGCCCAGCGCGGGCTGGGCGCTGCGTAAGGTCAGCGGCGGCCAAGGAGATGCGCCGAAGGATCGCGCCGCGCTCGGCACCGATCCCACCAAGCCCGTCGACCAGCGCCCCGACACGATCGCTTCCGAGGCCGCCAGCCAGCTCGCGGCCGCCCTGCGCGCCGATGCCGTGCTCGTCCACGGCACCAGCGATGTGCGCCAGCTCCAGGTCGGCTTCATCCTCTCGCTCATCGAGCACTCCGATGAGGCCCTCGATGGCGAGTACCTGATCACCGAGGCCCGCCACGAGGGGCGTCAGGCACCGCCCGACGAGCCCGAGCGCACCGCGGGCGACGAAGATGTCTACTCCAACACGTTCGTGGCCATCCCGGCCGACGTGATGTACCGCCCCGCGCCTTGCTTGCAGCGCCCGAAGATCGACGGCATCCAGCTCGGCTTGGTCACGGGGCCGTCGGGTGAAGAGATCCACGTGGATGACCAGATGCGCGTGAAGGTGCGCTTCTTCTGGGATCCGAACCCCAGCGATGACGATGCGTCCAGCGCCTGGGTCCGCGTGGTTCAGCCCTGGGCTGGCAACGGCTGGGGCCATCACACGATCCCTCGCGTGGGCATGGAGGTCGTGGTCCAGTTCGTGGACGGCAACCCCGACGAGCCCATCGTGCTCGGCACGCTCTACAACGGCGTCAACAAGCCGCCCTACGCGCTGCCCGACAACAAGACGCGCTTTGGATTCAAGAGCCGTTCCACACCCGGCGACACCGACAGCAACGAGCTCCGCTTCGAAGACAAGAAGGGCGAGGAGGAGCTCTACCTTCACGCGTCCAACGCGATGAACACCGAGGTGGATGGCGACGCGTCGCGATCGGTGGGCAACAACGACACCCTCACGGTCACCGAGCTGCGCAAGGTGAGCGCCAAGAACATCGAGGTCACGGTCGAAGAAGACCACACCACCACGGTCACCGGCACCACGAAGGCCACGGCCGAGAAGGACATGAAGATCATCACGCCGGTCTTCG
>CAYNFK010000205.1:0-3501 GCA_964396405.1 uncultured Enterobacteriaceae bacterium | reverse complement strand
TGGCCTTCTTCAACCCCTCTCGTCAGATCACGCAGCGGCTATCCGAACACCGATGTGGGCCTCCGTGTGTCGTTGATCGGCCACGGTGCCCAGGCGCGATCGCAGCGTAGAGGCGCGCGGAGACTTCACACGCCGGCGAGGCATGGGCCTCCGTGTGTCGTTGATCGGCCACGCTACGGGGCCTCATCTCCAAGATGCTGCCTGCGTAGCCGTCCACGCTCATGCTGCTCTCGTGACGTACCGGCGACGCCGCCGAGTCAGCCCTAGAAGGAAGCCAATGCCCACAAGTACCGTACCGGCAGGGGCCACACTTCCGACGGTGGAGCATCCGATAAGAGGGGGCTTGAAGGAGACGGTGCCGCCGGATGATCCGTTGCCACACTCGTCCAACGAGTGGCAACCAAGATCCTCAGTCTCCTGTACATCGCCGTCCGGCGAGGTCACGCTCAGCCTACCACAGACTTCCTCTGGAGCATTGGAGCCGAGATTGACTGCAACACCACGATCGGAACCCGGACTGATGGGAGGGCTCACCAAGGCAGCACCCACACCCAGGAGCGCGCCTTCAGGCGTAGCCACCTCAAGGGAGATCCACCACGCACCGTAGGACACTCCCGCAGCGTCAAACGCGACTCGAGCCAGAACGTCCCCTTCCTCGGGCTGGTCACCACAGCCGTCGGTCCTCTCCTCAACAGTAGACAGGATAAGCGCCTGATTGGTGACCGACAGAAGCTGCCCGGGAACATCTTCGACGACAGAGAAGTCCCCAGCCGTCACCGCTTCGTCTGCTTCTCCCTTGTGAACGGCGAAGGAGTACGCCCCCGTCGGAAGATCCACGGGCGCATAGGACTCCCCATCTCGCACGTCAAGCGCCACCTCGGCACCGAGTGCATCACGGATCTCCAGCGTGTGACCCGACCGATGCTCGCTCCATACCACACGGAAGCCCGTCGGCAAGACAGCCCCCTCGTGCGGCACAGAGAGCACATCCTCTCCCTCTGGAGAACACTCGGAGGCGCTTGCGCTCAGAGGGAGGAACGCCAGTACCTGGGTGATCGCCACCGCGAACAAGGATTGGATTCGCATGTTAGTTCTCATCCTGGTCGGTGAGGCAGTTATGGTGGATAAAGGAGGTTTCCTGGGTCGAAGTGAAGCCGCCGTTGCCGTTGAAGGCGTAGTCCCACACGTTCACGCCATTGTCGTCGGATTCTTGTTTCTGGCGATTGGCTGTGCCCGCAGGGAAAGCTCCCCAGAAGTTCAGTAGGGCAGTCGTCGCAAAGGAGGTATAATCATCACCATCCCCAACTCCTGCCTCCTCCTCCTGATTTGTGTCATCCAGATCCCAGAAGCCCCTGGCGACCTGCAACTCCATTTGCGAGGCATTGTGGCAGTTGCCGCCCTGCGGGGAGGGCTCCTCAATGTCGAACCCAGCGATGACCGGCTCGCTCGCGCCCACGTTAGGGTTCCACCACGCCACCGCAGCAACGTAGTTTGCCCATCCCTCTGAAGCAGTCAGTTTGTCCCACTCCAAGGTCGTCCAGCCGTGACCATCGACACCATCCCGATCATCGTCGGCTCCAGACGACGTTAGCCCCATCTCTCTGTTGCGAAGCACATGGCCAACTTCGTGAACGGGAACGTCGAAGCGGGACAAGTGATCATCAGCGAGCCATACTTCGCTTCCGGAAGCACAACTCCAGTTCGGGCAGTGCTCCTCATCATCCTCGTCCCGCCCAAGGTAGAGGTAGATGTCACCCGATCCTTCGATGGCACCACTAAACGCCTCCAGAACACGCTGCGCCGTATCCAGAGCCACGACCCGCCGCGTGATGGCGCTATTCGCATCCGTCGAATACGACAGCGTTCCGAGCGCACAGTTGGAGCCGGTACCGCAGTTGAGGAAATATTCATCCCGCCACGAAACGGCAGGGACCGTATTTCCAAGGCTGTCTCGCCCACGAATCGCGATGCCACCGTCCGTCGAACGGAAGATCGGGTACGCCTTCACATAAACATCTGGATGCGTTTCTCCGTTCTCGTACGCCTCGCCTTCCCACGGGAAGGTGATGCACTTCTGACCTGGCGAGTTGAGGCGCCACGTTCCAATGAACTCGTCCGGAGTACCGTCCGAATCGTGGTCAAAGAGGTCGACCAGCACTCCAACCGGATTGCTCCAAGTCGTAAAGATCGGATCGACATTACAAGCCCGCGTGACACCCGAGTCATTGGACTCAGGGCAGTCCGACCGGATGTCCTTGAAACGAAGCGTGAAGCAAGCCGTTCGGTTTGCTGCCTCGGCGGGAGCAGCGCCACCCAAGCCAATGAACAGCACGAACAGCACGCCGAAGACATTCTTCACGTGGCGATGCATGGACATTTCCTAATCCTCCCGAGTGACATCGGTGGGGTTGGATGAGCGACGCTGCGCAGGTGGGCCATCTTCATCAGGCTCCACCACGTCCTCAGATGTTGGCGCGGGGGAAGCCGGGACAGGAGGCTCATCTCGAACGACGACGCCAGCCACATCCCGGACGCGATTGCCGTTACGGTCAAAGCCCTCCACCCACCGCGTCGTGATGTCGTTGTACTCATCATGCGTGAGAGGAACAGCCTTGCCCTGCGAAACCAAGAAATGCCGGAAGAAGCGGAAGGTCTGACTCGCATCGCGATCATCCTGCTCGATCGTCACCCACACGACATCCGTGTATGCACTGTCTGGAAGAACGTTGGCGATCGGGAAGCGCACCGTAACGGCCACCTTGACCTGCCCACGCACTCCGTTGACTTCGGGAGCGATCTGATCAACCGCTCCGTCACTGCTCTGGATGCTCCGCACAACGCGAACACGCCTCACCGAAGTTTCGGTGGCCCTCACCTGGACATCTGGAAAACTGGTGCCACCGCTTCGCCAAGCCGCAAGGTCTGCGAACTCCAACGCCAGTGGTGGACGAGGGACATCCGCAAACGCGGTCCCCGTTGTCGCGAGCAGCAAGGCCGTGGCCAGCATCGCTGCTCTCGCGGAACCTCCGACAAGCGCAACCATCGGGCGAGCGGCAAGTGCAAGGACAGTTTTAGGAGGCATCGGCGACTCCGGAGACTGGAAGAACGCTAGCCTACGCCTGTCACGCGTGTCCACCATCAAGGCCAACATTTCAAGACCTTTCTCGACCCTGGCAGCCTCGCCCAGTTTCGACAGTTCCGTAGGCTCGGCATCGCCCGAAAGCCATCTTGGGGACGGGCGAACCCGCGGGCGGCGCCCAGTTTCGACAGTTTCGTAGGCTTGGCGTCGCCCGAAAGCCATCTTGGGGACGGGCGAACCCGCGGGCGGCTGCAGGCGCAGCCTTCGATCCACTACCCGACCGACTCCGTTCCCCACGACACGCTGCCCTCGGAGATCCCCATCTCCGTGAGCATCCGGAGGGCGTCGTCCGACCACTCCGAGCGCTGCCCATGCGTGATCGCTTTAGGCATTCGTCACCAACGGAACTGCGTCGAACGCCC
>CAYNFK010000204.1:0-3508 GCA_964396405.1 uncultured Enterobacteriaceae bacterium | reverse complement strand
CGAGACCCTCGCCGGCGCCGCGCGCTTCGTGCAGGGTGCGGGCCGGCACGGAGCCCCCTCATGAGCACCTTGGTGGTCGACCGCACCTGGGAGGGCGTCCCCCTCCCGCCCGCGTTGCGCTCCTCCCTCCACCTGGCCGAGGAGCCCGATGGTCTCGTGCTGAGCTGGGTGGCTCCCGATGGCGACACCCCTGCCCCGGCTTCCGCGCCGGGGCCCACAGAGGGCCTGTGGGTGCACGAGGTGGTGGAGCTGTTCCTCGCGGGATCGGGCCCGGCCTACCTGGAGGTCGAGGTGGGACCGCACGGCCACCATCTCGTGATTCGGCTCACCGACGTGCGGGTGCGGGGCGAAGCGCTGCTCCCTCTCGATGTGGCCGTGGCGCGCCTCCCTGGGCGAGCTTGGGCGGGTCAGGCGCACCTCCCGAGAGTCTGGGTGCCGAGCGGTCCGCTTCGCGCGGCGGCCTTTCGTGTGGCGCCTGGGCACACACCGCCCCACCTCGCTTCGCAGAAGCTGCCCGGCGACGGCGCCAACTTCCACCAGCCCCAGCACTTCCCCCCGATCGGCCCGTTGCCGACCGCATCATCGTTCCCGCTCGCTGCGCTGCTGGAGGCCGGCTGGCCCGAGCTGCGCGCGCTCCACGCGGGCGCGATCGCTGTGGGATCATCGGCCCATCCACACGCCCCGCTGCATGCAGGTGCCGCCGCCTGCGCGATCCTCCTGCACAGCGACCACGCAGATGGCGATCATTCCGGCTAGGATGCCTTCCAGCCTGGATCCGCCTGGGGCCCCCCATGAGAACCGTCTCCCTCCTCGTTCTGCTTGCTACCACCGCGCACGCCGAGCCCTTGTTGCCTCCGGGCGGCGATGTGTCGCCGGCGATCTACGTCGACATCACCGAAGCTGGCTTCGGCCAGATCGAGAACCTGCTGCGCGCGGTGCTCCCCGAGACCGTGCCGATCGACAACGCGGGTCTGGTGCAGGGCGGCTCGTTCGGGTCGAGCTTCCTCGGTGCCGACTACAACTTCGGCGTGGAGAACCTCAAGGTCAAGCCCGAGATCGACTCGATCCTCGTCGACCCGCAAGACCCTGGGTACTGCCGCCCGATCGACCCCACCACCCCGCTCGCGAACGGCAAGCTCGCCATCGATGCGAACCTGCTGGTGTCGCTCAACGACTTCCAGGACCCGGCCTACGCCTACCTGGATGCCAGCATCTCCGTGCTCTTCTTCGACCTCGACATCCTGTCGGAAGAGTGCAACATCGTCATCTACAGGAAGCCGGTGAGCGCGAGCATCGACGTCGAAGTCGGTCGCATGCAGAACCCGATCACCTGCCAGTTCGAGCAGATCGCGGTGCCCGACTGCCCGCTCGATCTGGTGCTGCGCGATCCCAAGCGCCCACCCAACCCCTCCTCGAACCCCGAGATCTGCCCGTGCACCGTGCCGCACGTCGAGATCGAGAACTTCGAGTGGTACTTCGGCATCTCGAGCATCGATGACCTCGACCTCGACTGCACCGGCTTCGTCAGCCTGATCATCGACATCGCCGACTTCTTCGGCATCGATCCTGTCGAGATCCTGCTGGAGTCGCTCAAGCCCACGATCGACGGCACCATCAACGACGCGATCGCCGACATTGAGCCCCAGATCAAGGAAGCGCTCAACGCACTCACGATCAGCGAGAGCCTGGATCTGCTCGGCACGCCCATCGAGGCCAACCTCTGCCCCACCGATGTGTTCGTCGACCACCGCGGCCTGCGCTTGCAGCTTGATGGCGGCATCCAGGCGCCCGAGCTGCCCCATCCCTGCGTGGCGGCCTACGACCCCGGCGGCAGCCGCGTCACCGTGCCCATCGATGACCCCCGCTTCCCCGATCTGGGCAACACCGGCGTGGCCTTCGATGAGCAGATCGATGGCCTGCTCAACGACGACCTGCTGAACCAGGCGCTCTACGGCGTGTGGCGCGGCGGCCTGCTCTGCCAGCGCATCACGGCCGAAGACGCCGGGCTCGATCTGCCCATCGCGGTGGACTCCTCGCTGCTCGACCTCATCGGCGGCGGCCAGTTCGCGGAGTTCTTCCCGCAGCCCGCGCCGCTGATCATGGCCACGCGCCCCGAGAAGCCCCCCATCGTGCGCACCCTCACCGACAACTCGGGCCTCGCGCTCGTCGAGGTCGAGAAGCTCGGTGTGGACCTGTACGCCGAGCTCGACGGCCGCATGACGCGCTTCGTGGCCATCGACCTGTCGGCCCAGGCCGGTCTGGATGCGGCGTTCAACGGCGCCACAGGCAACCTCGCCCTCTCGGTCGACTTCAACCCCGACGACATCGTGCCTGTCGTGGTCTACAACGAGCTCAAGCCTGCCGCGTCGGCCCAGGTGGAGATCGGCTTCTCCAGCATCGTGGACACGGTGGCAGGGCCCCTCCTCAACGACCTGCTCGGCGGCCTCTCGTTCGATCTGCCCAGCTTCGAGGGCCTCGGCGTGCAGGCAGCCGTCCTTGAGCCCGCGGGCCCCATGGGCGACTTCGTGGGCATCTTCGGCAACATCGGCCCCGTCAACTACGGCGGTGCCAGCCTCGGCGGCTGCGACCTGTTTGGCGGCGGCGGCACCGGGGGCGGCTGCGACACCGGCTGTTCCACGGGCGCTGTGCCCGTGCGCATCACCTGGCTGTTCGTGCCGATGCTGCTGGGCGCGAGCCTCCGCCGTCGCCAGCGCTGATCACGGCTCGGCCGGGTCACCCTCTCGGCCACCGAAGTCCCGCGCGAGCGCATAGCGCAGCACCGTGTCGAGGTAGCCCAAGAAGTCGGGCGGACCGCCACCGAGCGCCCCTTCGGCCTGCGTGGTGTCGAAGTGCGGGTTCCCGGCGAAGTACGGGAGGAAGACCTGCCCGCCGCGCCGAACCCGCCGTCCCCGCGGCGTGAGCCCCAGCGGCAGCATCAGCGCGGGTCGCAGCCGGGCGTAGAGGGTGGGCTCCACGTAACGAACGGGCGGACCGCTGGTGTGGGCCCGCACACGCTCCACGATGGCGGCGATGGTGGGCGCGGCGTCGCCTGCGGCGAGGTGGAAGCAGCCGCCCACGGTGGACGGGTCGTCCACCAAGCGCACGATCGCACCCGCCACCCAGTCCACCGGCACCACGTCCACGGTCACGTCGGGGCTGCCAGGCACCGTGCGCCACCAGCCCCGCGCGTAGACCTTCAGCGGCCAGTACAGCACGTTGAAGGCCTTGGTGACGCCGGTGTGGCTGTCGCCCACCACGATCGACAGGCGGTGGATGCCCACCGGCAGCTCCCTCGCCGCCGCACGCACCAGCATCTCCGCCCGGCACTTGCTGCGCTCGTAGCTGTTGCGAAAGCCCTGCCCCACGTCACACTCGTGCTCGAAGGCCCGACCGCGTCGATCCCCGGCCACATAGGCGGTGCCCACGAAGTCGAAGCGCTGCAGACGGCCGGACCGGTGCAGCCTGTGGGCCACATCCAGAGCGCCCAGCGTGCCGCCCACGTTCTGGC
>CAYNFK010000203.1:0-3595 GCA_964396405.1 uncultured Enterobacteriaceae bacterium | reverse complement strand
GGCACTCATACGTTAGCTGGCATATTGCGAAATAGCAAATAAAAATTATTTTATTTATAGGTTATAAATAATTGAAAATCAACTATTTATGAATTTTAAGCATTGTTAAAATGTGGTCAAAATTGTCCTATCGTTAAAATAAAATAGAATCCACTTATATTGCAGCAAATGCAGGCAGTTCAAAACCAAACAAACATTCTTTCATAAAACAACTATAAAAATGGATAATTTTAATCTTGAAAATAAAGAGAGCAGCAACCTCTCCGCACTAAAAATTCAACTTGCTGAACTCCAAAAAAGCTACAATATTATGAAGCAGGAGGCAGTAAAAGCAGCTTTATCAGCTTTTGATAAAGCTCAAAAAATGATAGCCCCACTCGCTTCGCGGTAGCGGGTAAGGGGGGGGATTTTTCGCCCGCTGAATAAGCGACCTTGACCGCAGCCACCCGCGAAACCCAAATGCTACTCTGCACGCAGCCTTTCTTATCTGCAGAAAATGCCGCTGCCCTAAAAAGCAAAATTGGCACCGCACAAGCGCTGCAAAAAATTGCAGTACAGCAGCAAGCGCCCACATTAAGCGAGGAGCAAAAACAGGCTATAGCCCAAAAAATAGCCTCAGGTGAACACCGAAAAAAAGACCCCAGTAAAGGAGGTACGCAAAGCGTTATAGGCTGGGAGAAGATAGACGGCGATGGCGATATAGCAAAAAACCGCTATAAATTTGCCAAAGAAACGCTTGAAAAAAATCAATTTTTTGTTGAGTTGATGCAAGATTTTGCCAATCCTGATGACCCAGAAAGCGATAACTTCGGTGCAGGCAAAGCAGGCAAATATGCGAAAATAAACCTTATATTCGAGCTAATGACTGCTGATGAAATGGAAAAATTCACTGGCAAAGAACAAAACAATGAACCAGCGGGTATGGTGCTTACAGAAATATTGAGCAATGGAAAATGGTTGGAAGTTCCAAGATATTTTCAAGGCGAACGAAAAGACATAAAAAATATGGACAAAGATATTCGCGTCCGTGTTTTGCTTAATAACGAAAAGCCTGCTCCTGACCCACAAGGTTCAGGTAGCCAATATGCTAAACCCATTTTGATTTTAACGCACGAAGTTGTTTTGCATGCCCGCCACGCCGCCGAACGGGTGTATATTTTCAAAAACGACCCCAAAGCGACTATTGCAAGCCTAAAAAACGCGATAATGGACGCAACTAATGAATTTAGATTGCCAGGCGACATCAGAGAAAGATTTAAATATTCGGAAGAACATGAACGAGTCAGTGGGATTGACTATCTTGGCAATAAGGTGCCTTATGATCAAGTCTATGAGGATATCAACGACGAAACGCAACGTGTTTTGAAAACTGGGCCTCAACCTAAATTGACAAAAAGGCAAAATGTATCCGACATACCAGGCAGTGATGGATATAATACCTCCATACACGATAAAAATACAGGGCTTCCACTAATAACCCCTAAAGACGTAAAAATAGCCGATGCTTTTTTGGAAGCGCGCCTAACGGAAAGGCAGGATTATGCTAGCCCAGCCCAAAAGGACGAAGAAATCAACCAAAAAATCGCAAAAGAATATATTGAAAAAAAGAAGCTCTAAAAATGCTTTTTGATATTGGCGTATAGATGTTTAAGTTATTCGCTTGTAAAATGGGCTAGCGATGCGGAGGGCGCGCCACTAGGCGCGTACCGAGCGCAAAGCGCGAAGGTATGAGCGAACAGCGAACCCGTAGCGTAGCGGCGCGCCGCTAGGCGCGCAGCCCAAAAATACAAAAAAACAAGTTAAAAATCTAATCGCCATACCCGCTTAAAAGGTCAGGCGATAGGGCTATGCGTTCCAGCGTTGTCGTGGCGTGCTTCCGCTTCTATGCACTTCGCGTTCCTCCCGCAATAAACATTAAAGCATTTAATTACCAGTGTGCTTAATGACAAAAAAAAATTGCTTTTTATTGCTTTTTATTGTGTATTTCCCTTCTTTCGTAAATGCACAAAGTGAAAACCAGCGATTCGTATACTTTTACGAGTTAAAAAAAGAGGATTGCCCGAAGTGCAGATATTCTCTTTTTTACCTCGAAACAAAAGCAGCGCCTACAACAAATAATATAAAAAGCTACACAAGCCCGCCGTATTATTGGCGTTCAAACGAGGAAATACCGATATGGCAGCTAAAGCATAAGGATAATGTTTTGTATTCTTATATTGTCGCAGCATCAATGAGCAGTGCAGCCGATACGACTTTTGCATCTGTTTTGCCTTTGAACAAAAGGAGGCAAAATATATATAATCAGCCCCTCATATCTTGTTTTGCTGCGATAGATCCATTAGACGGACTAGAAGATTCCTTTGAAATGAACTATCATGACAGCATTCAAATCAGTACCTGCTTGCGAAAAACCGAATTGAGTTTAGAAAAATGGGGTACTTCGCCTTGCTGGCTCATAGAACAGCGCTATGCAAAAGGGGATAAACAATGGCAACAGTGGATTTATATACACAGCAAATTGCTTGTGCCGATGCAAAAAATCGTTAGCAGTGCTAAGCGAGGCGCCAAACGCATGAAGATAATCCAAACCTTTACGCTGAAATCCATAGAAAAAAGATACAAGCAAAGCAAGATAAGCCAAATAAAGCACGATACGCCCGATAAAATTGATGTTGCGTACTCGTTTCAGTATGCTGACACCTTTGGCAGATACAATAAACACGGACTACAGTATTGGGCGAATATCTCCCTATATCCACAAGATTCGGCGCTCTCTCTGAAAAAAGATGGCATTTACATAACCAGAAAAGGAGTAACGCAAAAGCTGTATCCCGTACATGTCGCTGATACGCTGATAACATTTTTGGACTATTCCTCCAACAGTGAAGCGGCAGCACGCGGCATTTTAGACCAATACGCAATAAGAGATTTTCCATTTGACTACAATAGGCTGCATCCGAAAGAATGCCAAATTTTACCCAATCAACAGACTTATTTGTTGGGTCTGGATACCATCCATGCCGCTGGTGAAGTGCGCCAATGCTGGCATTTTAAGAAAAAGCCAAGCGAAGCAAGCATAAACGCCATACTTTGCAGGCAGACAGCGCAGGATGGGCAGTTTTTTCTGGTCGCCGATATTTGGGTGGATATGGAGACGCTTTTGCCGCTGCGGCGCGTGCTCTACATCGGATTATTTCGCGATAATATATACGCCAAAGCCTTTGAGCCGTTTTTTTATCGAAAGGAAACTATAGAGCGAATAGAGGCAACAAAGTACTGCGATAAATTGGAATAAATTGCGGAACTTTTGCTTCTCGTCTACTTTGTGCAGGTTTGACATTAGAATTCCACCAACAAAGAATGATAATCAATCTGGCAATTAAGCATATGGAACTGCCCTGTTCTTATATAGATTATAGGGGCTTGCTGCGAGGCAAAGCCATGTAGAAAATGGCTAAAGTCGCTTAGTTGAGCATCTGAAATAAAAAGCTAATCAAATATTGTTACCAAATTGAGGGCTAAAACTTTTTTGCAAACGACAAAAATACGCCAGCTAACACCGTGCCTGCGTCAACCGCTAACGCGGCTGCGCAGG
>CAYNFK010000202.1:0-3656 GCA_964396405.1 uncultured Enterobacteriaceae bacterium | reverse complement strand
CCGACGACACCGACCCGCCGACCGACGACACCGACCCGGTCACCACCGACGACACCGACCCGGTCCCCACCGACGACACCGACCCGCCGACCGACGACACCGACCCGCCGACCGACGACACCGACCCGGTCACCACCGACGACACTGACCCCGTCACCACCGACGACACTGACCCCGTCACCACCGACGACACCGACCCGGTCACCACCGACGAGACGGACACCGACACCGACACGCTCACCGTCGAGTTCTGCGACGAGCACGGCTGGGACTCGGGCATCTGGTGGGAGTGCTGCCAAGTCTACTACGAGGCCTGCATCGCCAACGAGTACCCCGCCCCCGACTCCGGCTGCTCGTGGATCTGCAATGGCTGACGCCGCCTCGCGCTGGGCCTCGCGCGCCCACGCCGAGGACGCTTCTGCCGATCACTTCGAGGCCCTGGCCGACCGCATGGTCGACCTCGGCGTGCCGGCCGTGTTCGCCGACCGCCTGCGCATCGCAGCCAGCGACGAGCGACGCCACGCTGTGGCCTGTCGCAACGTGGTGGAGCGCCTCGGCGGCGTGCTCGGCCCCCGCCCGTCCGGCGCGCTGGGGCTGCCGCCCGGGGTGGGTACGGACGCGCACACCGCGGCCGCCGAGGAGGTGACCTTCCTGCTGGCAGCGGGCGAGTCGGTGGCGATCCGCCTGCTGGAGGCCGCCCGCGCCGAGCCTTGCGCCGACTGGGTCAGCGCGACCATCACCCCGATCCTGGGTGACGAGCGCAGCCACGCCAAGCTCGGCTGGGACCTGCTGGACGCGCTGGTGTTGCTTGATGCGAGCGTGGTGGCGGCGTGGTCGCAGGTGCTCCCGCGCATGGCGGTGTTCGTCACCGTCGGCAGCGTGGCGGCTGCTCCCGAGGCGGGCGATCGGGTGCACGGCGTGCTCGACAAAGCGGACGTGGAGCGCGTGGCGAAGGCCGCTCTTGCCCGTGACGTGGCTCCGCAGCTCGGACGCCGCGGGCTCTGGGGTCAGCCGCCTACGGGCTCGCCCACGCGATCGTGAACGGCTGGGGCTTAGCGCCGCTGCTCATCCTGTAGGTGCCCTTGAGCTGTCCGTCGGCCGAGACGCCCAGCATCACAAAGGCCCCCTCGCCGTCTTCGAGCTGCACCGTGCCATCGGGCTTCACCGAGCCGGTGACGCCGATGCTGCGCTCCGTGGGCCCGAGCACGAACACCACGCTGCCTTCGAGCCGCGAGCCCGCCTGACGGTCGACCACGAGCCGCATGGGCCGACCACCCGCATCGCCCCGCCAGATGCCGGCCACCCTCGGGATCGGCGCGGGCTCGGGTGCTGTCGCCACGGGCGCGGGTGGGGGTGCGGGCGTGATCGTGGGCAGGTCAGGCTCCGGCGCGGGCGCGGGCTCCACGGCGGGAGGCTCCACAACGGCCACGGCGTCGTCGTCTCCGAGGCCCGCCACCACCGGCACACGCTGGGCCGCCCCGGTGCGATCCGTGAACGGCGTGGGCGCGGGCGCAGCCGGTTCCGGCGTGGCCGGATCGGGGGGCGCTTCGGCGGGCACGGCGGCAGGCTCGACCACCGGCGGAGGCTCCACCACCGCTGGGGCCTCCACGATCGCGGCCACCGGGTACGGCGCAGGGGCTTCGGGCACTTGCACCGCCGACCACAGCGCCCACGCTGCCGAGCCCACGAGGAGCAGACCGCCTACCAACCAGCGACCGGCGGCGCGCTTCGGCCGGGATGCAGGCAGCGCGACCGTCGCTTCGAGCGAGCGCGGCATCAGCGTGGGCGTGACGGCGAGCGTGCGCCGAGACGCCGAGAACGTGCTCTCGGCGTCGGCGTCGCCGAGCTTTGCGAGCAGATCGGGACGGTCGGCGAGCAGGGCCACAGCGTAAGCGCGCGCATCCGGGTAGCGCAGGTCGGGTGACAGCTCCACAGCCCGTGCCACCACGTCGGCAATCGCCGCGGGCACACCCTCCAGCCGCACCGCGGGCGGGTAGTTCGCAGGGTCGGCGAAGTTGGACGGGAAGCAGCGGTCGCCGGTGAGCACCTCCCAGGTGATCACGCCCAGCGCGAACACGTCGGCGCGGGCATCGGCTGTGGAGGCGTCGATGCCCTGCTCGGGGGCGAGGTAGCCGGGCGTGCCCAGGATCGAGCCTGCGCGCGTGGCCTGGCTGTCACCCTCGCCCTCGAGCACCTTAGCGATGCCAAAGTCGGCCACCTTGGGCGAGTAGCCGCGTGGGGTGGTGGCGAGCAGGATGTTTCCGGGCTTCAGGTCGCGGTGCAGCACGCCCGCATCGTGCGCCGCGACCATCGCGCTGAGCACCGGCGTGAGCAGCTCGAGGGCCTCGCCCAGCGGGAGTCCGCCGCCGTCACGGAGAAGGCTCTCCAGCGTGGGGCCATCCACGTACTCCATCACGAGGCCCACCCGGCCCTCGTGCCGCACCACGTCGCCCACGCGCACGATGTGGGGGTGGTGCAGGCGCGCCTGGATGCGCCCCTCCAGCAGCAGCCGCTCTTCCAGACGCGGACGCTTGGGCACCAACAGCTTGAGCGCGTGCAGCGACCCCAGCTCGCGGTGACGCACGAGCCACACCTCGGCGAGCCCGCCCTCCCCGAGAGGTCGCTCGACGACGAAGCGCTCCGCGACGACGTCGCCCGGGCTCAGCACCTAGCGCTCCTTCTTGTGGAACAGGTCGCGGAAGCCCACGCCCACGCTCACCTTGAGCACGTCGGAGGGGTTGTTCTCCGCGTACAGCGTGTAGGTGGCGGCGGCTGCGAAGGTGATGTTCTTTCCGTTGCGCACGATGAGCTTCCCGCCGGCGTCCATCGTGAAGATCCGGAGGCCGTTGAACCTGTTGATGTCGGTGGCGAGCGTGGGGTCACCCAGCAGGTCCTCAAAGTCCACCCCCATCGGGCGCGAGAGCATGGACACGGTGGGCCCAAAGCTCACCAGCGGAACCGGCGACCACAGGTTCTCGAAGTTCGCGGTGACCTCAAAGCCTGGCGCGGGCAGCGCGTCGGGTCCGAAGGAGCCATCGAGGGGGATCCTGTAACGAAAACCGGCGTCGGCGAACAAGGTCCAGTAGCCCTTGCCCTGACGCAGCGACCCGATGCGGCCCAGACCCACGCGGGGCTCCAGGTCGAAGGTGCCCTGGCCATACGCCGTGATGCGCGGTCGCAGATCCGCTGTGGGCTGACCGAACCGGAGGTCGAAGCCCAGCGACATCGTGAGCGGCGCGCCAGCCAGCTCATCCACCACCAGGAACTTGCTGCGCGCCACGATCACGCCGATGCCCAGCGAGGTGGCGCACGCATCCAAGCCCAGCAGCCCGCAGACCGCACCCTCGCTGCTGTTGGCGAACGTGTAGTTGACCGGAAGCTCAAGCTCCAGCTCGACCCGACGCGACAGGCCAAAGGTGCCGATGAGCTTGACCCCGAAGGAGCTCACGCCGTCGTCCACGGTGACCACGTCTTCCGAGAAGGACCCCGTGGACAGGGCGAGCTTCCCAAACCGCTGGCCATCGAGGCCGACGTAGATCTGCTCGTCACCCGCTCCGAGGAGCCACGGCCCCGTGCTCGCATGGGCCTGTGCGCTCACCAAGCCCAGCCACAGCATCCACCGCACGGTCCCTCCTTCGCGTCCGACAGGATCGCAC
>CAYNFK010000201.1:0-3683 GCA_964396405.1 uncultured Enterobacteriaceae bacterium | reverse complement strand
GGCCCGACCCTCGACGGGTCGGACCCCGAACACGTGCTCGGTCGCCCGCAGGGGGAGCGGACAAGGATGTGGCTCCGTTCTGCGCGCGTATAGTGTCGCCGCGCACACGCAACCAGACAATGGCACGGATGAAGGGTTCGGGTCATGCGACGAGCTTGACGCCAGCTTGCAGCGACCATGATCGAACCTGCGCTGAGGAGACGGAGTCTCGGTGGAATCCGGCCGCCGAGCAGGCGGCGTGGCTGCACGGGCAGTGCGAGGGTCCCGTCAAGGTGGTCGTGGCACGGGCTGGGCCGTACCTGGATGAGGCGCTACCGTTCGGGTGTTCCAGGACCGGCGGAGAACGACGCGCTACTGCGGCTGGTGGAGGCGGTTCTGGTGGGGCCCGGGGTCGGCCGCCCGTTTACGGAGGTGTCGTGATGTCGGATTGGCCCAAGGCGACGAGTCCGATGCACGAGAAGTGTATTGCGAACGTCCGCGAGCATGGCTGGCATGTCGTTAAGGTCCCCGAGAAGGGGGACACACCGTCATGGTGCTTCACCATCGGTCTGCACCACACCTTTGGCCATCCAGAGATCATCACCTTCGGACTGCCGCTCGACACGGGTCACCAACTGCTAAACATCGGCGGCGACGCTATCAAAACGGGCCGACGTTTCGCTGCTGGAACCCCCTACGACGACTTCCTCAACGGCTACCTGTGCGAGTTCCGCTGCGTCCACCCGATGTGGTACCGGTGGTTCGTGGGCTACGCGATGTGGTTCTACAAACGGGAGCGCTTCCCGATCGTCCAGTTGTTCTGGCCCGATCGCGACGGTGTCTTCCCCTGGGCGGCAGCCCCCGGAGCCTGGATTCGGGGAGCGCAGCCGCTACTGTACGAGACTGAGGAGGTCGCAGCGGGAACGACCGCCCTGCTTGCCTCAATGGGCAAGGCGAACGAGTAGCGGAGGCTTGGTGTTGGATCCTTCACTGCGAGCCGCCGCCTTCCGTGAGGCCGTCGCCCTGGGCCTCGTCGCGCCTGCAACTGCAGCTGCCTGGGCCGACATGCTCATCGCGGCGTACGACGATCCCGACGTGCTCCTGTTCGACATCTCTACGGCTGGAGCGAGCGTGTCCGCCATGGTCACTGCGCTCGGTAACTTCGCGGGGTCTCGAAACAGGAAGGAGGTCGCCCCGTTGGTCCTTAACGACGCCCGCGCGGCGGCAGCTGCTGGTCGGTGTACCTACCGCCAAGTCTCGGGCATCCTGTACCACCTCGTCTTCAACGGCTTCGCCCCGGACGACGAAGCGGAGTTGCAGATGCGCTCGCTGGAGGACCTGTACCACGTCATGGAATCGGAACATGCCGACGAGGTTGTGCGGAGCTTCCTCGCACGGTTCGCGCACGCGGGCGGTTGACGGAGGTTGCCACGCCGCCGAACCGCACCTTGTGCATCCCGGCCTGACCGAGCACAACCTGCGCGGCCCTTCGAATTGCGCCACGGACTGCGTTCTCGCCCGGTGCTGGATGGGTCAGACTTCCGCACCAAGGTGTGGGACCGTCCGGCAGGTGTCGCTCCGCCGCCGGTCGCTCGGGCGGGTGGTTTCGATCTTGCGTCGGGCACCATCGATCTTGCGTCGCGCACCATCGATCTTGCGTCGGGCACTTCTGAACTGCGGTCGCCCTTCGACGAACTTGCGTCGGGTGTTTTCGATCGTGCGTCGGGCACTTTCGATCCTGGGTCGGGTGCTTGCGATCAGCGGAACGCCCGCGGGGCGGCCCGGTGGCTCCCGGCCGCGCGCGCGTGCGCCGGCGCCCTCACCCCCGCCGCAGCGCCCAGTCCACCCAGCCCTTCAGCCACGCCCACACCCGTGAGGGCAGGGTGGCTTCGATCGGCAGCAGGCGGGTGTTGATGAACGGCACGAAGGGCTCGACCTTCTGGGCGCCGTCGAACCAGGTGTCGATGCGGTCGAGCTGGGCGGACATCGTGGCCTCCAGCTCCACGTCGAGCACGCGCGAGGGGGGGAGGGGGGGGCCGATGACCATGGCGGCGGCAGGCAGGTGGGCCAGGAACCACGCCGCGTCCCAGGTGACGGGCACCACGCGGGCGCGGGATGCGCGGGCCAGCAGGGCCACGCCGCGCTGGATGCCGAGCGGCCGCAGGTGGGCGGGCCTGTAGCGGCCCTGGGGGAACATCCACACGATGCGGCCGGGTGCGGAGAGCCAGTCGACGGCTTCTTCCATGCCGTTCATCGGGCCGAGCACGCCGTCGCGCTCGATGCCGATGGCGCCGAGCTGGGTGAGCCACGGGATGCGTCGAAGGGCGTCGGCGTCGGTGAGGAACTTCCCTTCCAGGCCGTGGTGGTGCTGGAGCGTGAGCAGGAGGATGCCGTCCCACCAGCCGATGTGGTTGCAGGCCAGGATGAGCGGCTCGGTCTTCGCGCGGTGCACGAACGCGTCGAGGCCGTCGATGTAGAAGCCGTCGAAGTGACGGCGGATCAGGAAGTGCCCGTACCAGGGCACGAAGTGGCGCAGGAAGGGTCCGAACATCAGCCGGCCCGCTCGGCGCGGCGCGCGTAGGTGCGGCCTCGCCAGGAGACGCTGCCAGTGGTGGTGCGCACGGCCGAGTGCACGGCGATGCCGATGAACGCGAGCACCGCGAGCGGGTGGACCAGCACCGAGAAGGCGCTGTGCCCCAGGCGGCGGGCCAAGTGGACGCGGGTGGCGAGGTTGAGGCCCACGCCCAGCGCCGGCACCAGCAGCGGCAGCCCGAGGGCTAGGTGACCCACCAGCCTCGTGTACGGCACCACGAACGCGAGCCCGTACATCACCACCACGAAGGCCAGCGCGAGCCAGCTCTCGCCGAGCCCCTCGAAGGTGTTCTTGGTGAACCCGCTCCAGATCTCGCCGGGGCTGCGGTACATCCGGCACGTGGCGATGTCGTGGCCGTCCGCGAACAGCAGCCGCAGGTCGTGCTCCTTGACGCGCCGGCCGATCGCGACGTCGTCGACCACCTCGCCGCGCACACTCTCGAAGCCGCCGATGGCGGTGTAGGCGTCACGCTGGAAGGCGTAGACCTGACCCGACACCACGAGGAGTCGGGGATCGACGTGCTTCCAGATCAGATCGAGCGGCATCCAGCTGGTGAAGGTGAGGCCCAAGATGGGGATCATCGCCTGCTCGGACCACCCCACCATCTCTTGCTGGGGGAAGGCGGTGATCACCTTGGGGCGGATGCTGCGGAAGAGTCCGTGCAGCCGAGCGACGCCGTCCGGTTCCAGGCGCGTGTCGGCATCCATGAACAGCAGCACGTCGCCGCGGGCAGCCAGGCCGAGGTGGTGGCAGGCGTGGGGCTTGCCGACCCAGCCGGACGGGAGCGCGGGCGGGTGGATCACCTGCAGGCGGGGATCCTCGCCCGCGAGCCGTGCCAGGATCTGGGGAGTGCTGTCCGAGCTGTGGTCGTCGGCGACGATCACCTCGAGCACGGGAGGGTGCTGGGCGAGTGCCGCTCGCACGGCGGCCTCGATCGTGAGCTCTTCGTTGCGCGCGGGGATGAGCACGGAGACCGACCCCAGCGGCTCGCCCAGCGTGGTTCCTCGCGGCCAGGCGCTCGCGTTGTAGAGGTTGAGCCACAGCGGCACAGCGGCTGGGCCCAAGGTGAGCCAGTCGAGCCAGGTCATGCGCCGGTCCACCGCTGCCACAG
>CAYNFK010000200.1:0-3765 GCA_964396405.1 uncultured Enterobacteriaceae bacterium | reverse complement strand
ATGGCGCGCCGGCCCAGGTGGTCGAAGAGCCCACAGCGGGCGTGCTCCTCTCGGTCGACCTGGTGGGGCAGGGCAGCGAGCCTGTGGGCTGGCTCGCGCGCCGTCACCAGCCCCCCATCGATCTGCGCAGCCGCGAGCTCCCCATCGCCCGGCACTGGACGCCGCTCCCACCCTCGCCGGACGACGGCCACGTGCTGGAGCCCGAGCAGTTCTACGTGTTCGCCACCCGAGAGCGGCTGCGCATTCCGCCGGGCCTGTGCGCGGAGCTGGTGGCCTACGATGCCACGAAGGGCGAGCTGCGCACGCACTATGCAGGCTTCATCGACGCAGGCTTCGGGTGGAGCGAAGCCGACGCGGCCGATCTGGGCTCGAAGCTCGTGCTCGAGATCCGCACGCACGACGTGCCGTTCCTCCTGGAGCATGGCCAGGCGCTGTTCCGCGTGGAGTTCTTGCGGAACGAGGCCCGTCCCGACGTGCTCTACGGGGGAGCGGGCAGCCACTACCAAGGTCAGGGTCTGCGCCTGGCCAAGCAGTTCGGTGCCACCTGATGCCCACCCTGATCACCATCGGTCCGAGCCCCTACGTCGAGAAGGCGCGGTGGGCGTTGGATCACCACGGTCTCTCGTTCGTCGAGCGGGCGCACGTCCCGCTGTTCCACTGGCGCGCCACCCGTCCCCATCGCCGACAGACCGTCCCGCTGCTCCTGCTTGAGGATGGCGGACAGGTGGGCGAGTCCAGCGACATCGTGGCATGGGCGGACGCTCAGCGTCCCGGTGCGCGCCCCCTGCTTCCCGATCGCCTCCGGGAGCAGGTGGCCCGGCTCGACGACAAGGTGGGCAGGCATGGCCGGCGGGTGGCCTACCAGGCCATGTTCCAGGCCCCGCGCCTGGCCCGCTCGCTGTTCGACGGCTCGCCGCGCTGGGAGCGCGCTGCGCTCAACGTTGTCTACCCCCTGTGGAAGGGCGCCATCGTGCGCGGGCTCGGGGTCACCGACAAGCGCGCTGCGGCGTCGCGGGATCGGCTGCGCGAGGTGTTCGACGAGGTGAGCGGCTGGCTCTCCGATGGTCGGCCTTGGCTGGATGGCGAGCACTTCAGCGCGCTCGACATCACGCTCGCCTCGATGTCGGGCTCCATCCTGCTCATGGCTGAGCACGGGTGGCCCCACCCCTCCGCTTCCGACGTGCAGGCCCACTTGGGGGAGCGGGCTGCGCCGTTGCTCGACCTTCGGCGGGACCTGCTGGCGACGCCTGCGGGTGCGCTCGTGACGCGCGCCTACAGCCTCGCGCGGCGTCCTAACTAGGGCGCCTGCACGGCCTCCCGGGCCAGCACCTCGATCTCCACGGGCGGGCTGACCGGAGCGGGCCTGTCTGCGCCCAACAGCACGGCCTGCCACACGTACAGGCCCACCCGCGCGTCCTCCGGCACCGGCCCGGTCCACGCGCTTCGGCCGTTCTCATCGGCCGGCGGGAGGCGACGGTCGAGGGTGTAGTCCACGTCGCTCGGCACGATGTCGAGACACCCGCCCAGTCGTTTGAAGCACTCCCCCTCGCCAGGCCCTCCGCGGGACACCACGAGGCTGGGCACCGCGCCGGGGGAGAGGCCGATGACTTCAAGGGTGATCTCGTCGCCACGCGCCGCCGACGCGGGCATCGTGAGGGTGAGGGTCTGCGGCAGGTCTTGGTGACGGCGGAGCGCAGTGACCTCGCCGAGGACCGCCTCCATCTGGGGTGCCGCGGTGGCGGCTTGGGGCTCGATGGGTGCCAGCTTGGCTGGCTGGGCTGCCAGCGCAGCGGTGGAGATCGCGAGGGGGAGGAGAAAGACGTGCGCACGCATGGGGCACCTCCACGCCGATCCTAGCGCGCCGCAGAGGGTGTGGTGTCGCGCGCGCGGGGTGCGATCCACCCGACGATCAGCTCGACGCGTGGGATGACGAAGCCGCGGGTGACAGGGTTGCCGATCTCAAAGCCCACACCCGCCTGCACCGCGACGTTCACACCGGCCGCAGTGGCCGCCTCGTAGAACACACCGCCTGGGATCGCGTACAGCTCGGGCGGATGGTCGGGCCGCGCGTCCACGTCCACATAGACGTAGCCGAGCCAGCCGACCACGTGTCGACGCTGCGCTCCCACCCGCACGCCGATCGACAGCTCGGGGATCACGGTGGCACCGAGGTCGTCGATGGCGCGGAACTCACCGGGAGGGAAGGTCTGTGCGTGGCGCTTAGCCTCCACCCGGAGCCGGAACGCAAACGCCCAGCGTGCGTCCGGTGCCTCGGCAAGCAGGAGGCGTGTGTGCAGGCGAGCCAGCCAGGCCTTGTCGTTGCCGCCCGCTTCGAGGCCGATGTCGGCGATGTCGCCCAGGCCCGTGCGCCATCCCAGGTAGGCGGTGGGGTAGCCGGTGAGCTCGGTGTCTGCCGTCAGCGAGACACCATGGTGCCCTGCCGCAACCACGCCGCCCGGGCCGAGAAAGCCGCGATGGTCAGGGGCTGCGCCGGCCGTCAGCATCCACAGCATGGCAACGAGCATCCGCGCCCCCGATGATCAGGTTCTCCGCCTCCGCGGCGCTCTGACCGTTGCTTGTCTCGCGTTGTTGCAGACGGTGCTAACGTAGCGGGCTGGAGGTGGTCTCATGCGTGCATGGCAGGGCTCGTTCGTGGTGGCGTTGATGGTGGCCTGCGGAACCCCCGTGGAGGACGACGTCACCGACGACACCGAGGTCACCGACGACACCGAGAACCCCGACACCGACGACACGACGGAGACGGACGACACGACGGAGACGGACGACACGACGGAGACCGACGACACGACTGAGACGGACGAGACCGACGAAGCCGTCGCCATCACCTGGCCCGCTACGTCCGAGGACTACGCGTTCGAAGGCGCCACCTACCTCTCCTCCTTCGACATTCCTCCGGCCACCGGGGCTTCCGCCTGCTGCCGCGACTGGGGCGCAGCGAGCAAGAACGGCGTCGGCAAGATCGACAACGCACTCGGCGGTCTCGCGGCCGGCGTGAAGCTGTTCATCGATCTCGAAGAAGAACTGGACGCCACCGTGGAGAGCGGCAGCTTCGTGGCCCTGCTCGACCATCGCCTCCTTCCCGTTTCGGGCACGGGCAAGTACGTGCTCGGCTTCTTCCTCGGCGACTACGAGGGCACCACCACCTACGACGAGGCCTCCATCGGAGACGGCACGTTCACCTGCGACCCCGACAGCTTCGTGGGGGCCACGGGCACGCCGGCGGTCTTCTTCCCTTCGGCCGACCTCACTGCGAACGTCTTGCACGCCGAGAATGGCAACTTCGCCATCGCACTCGCCCTGCTCGACATCAACCTCGTGGTTCCGGTGCAGGATGTCACCATCGACGGCACGATCGCGGTCGACGGGGCCAGTGTGGCCGTCACCGATGGCACGCTCTCGGGCGTGGTGGGCGTGACCGACTTCTTCGGGGCTTACAACGACGTGGTGGCTGCGGGCTGCGGTTGCGCCGGCCTCGCGGGCGACGTGTTCACGTACAACGTCGGCAACCAAGAGTGGGACAACGACTGCCAGACCAACGCCTCGGTGGCCGCCGCCTGCACGCTGCCCGATGAGGACATCTGCGTGGCGCTGCTCGGCTCCAACGCGCTCGACGGCGGCGTCTGCACCTTGCTCGGCGGCCTGTTCCCTACGCTGGCCGACATCGACACCGACCCGACTGCGAACGGCTTCGAGGGCCTCTCGATCGGCCTGAAGTTCGAAGGCGTCGGCGTCTCCGACGTCACC
>CAYNFK010000199.1:0-3810 GCA_964396405.1 uncultured Enterobacteriaceae bacterium | reverse complement strand
ACGGTCGACTCGACGTCCTGTCCCTGCGCGACTTCGGGATCTACTTCCAGCGCAACCGGGTGCTGTGGGGAACCGCGGAGGGGTTTGAAGCGGGCGACCTCACGTCGGGCCTCGAGACGCGCTCGTCGGCGATGGGGGGGGCGCTCGGGGACGTGAACGGGGATGGGCTCCTGGATGTGGGGATCTCAGGCTTCGCCGAGGCCCAGCTGCTCTCACTGCGTGGCGACCGGTGGTTCGAGGTGGGGAGCACGATGGGCTTCGCCGGAGATCGGACCCGCGATCAGGCCGTGTCCTGGGGTGTGCTGCTGGAAGACCTCGACCACGACACCCGCGTGGACCTCGTGGCCACCTTCGGCCCGTGGTTTGAGCAGGACGGACACCACCCCACCTTCCGCGACGACATCGGCACCTTCAACTTCCTTGCGCAGCCCGACCTGCTCGCGCTGCAGAACGCAGAGGGTCGGTTCGTGGATCAGGCCGTGGCGGTGGGGTTCGGCGATCCAGCCCCTACCCGCGGGCTGGTCGTGGATGATCTAGACCACGATGGCTGGCTCGACCTGGTGGTGCGGGAGATCGGCGGTCCTGCGCATGTGTACCGGGCCGACTGTGGACCCGCCTCGTCGGTGACGGTGCGCCCTGCAGCTTCTGTGCCGGCGTCGTTGGCTGCGGGGGCGAGGGTGCGCGTGACGCGCGGTGGCGCCACACAGACACGGTGGTGGACGATCGGAGGTCAGGGCTGCTGCAGCGGAGGCACGATGCTGGCGCATGTGGGAGTGGGCGGTCTGCAGGGCCCCGTGCGCGTGGAGGTGCTGTGGCGAGATGGAGAGGTCTCGGTGTTCGAGCACGACGACCTCGTGGGGGCCGTCGTGTGGGTGCAGCGCGATGGGGAGGGTCCATGAGGCGGCGCTGCGTCTCCATCGCCGGGGTGGTGCTGATGGGCTGTGTGCATGCCGTGCCCGACACGGTCGTCGACAAGGATACGGACACCCACACGGACAGCGACAGCGACAGCGACAGCGACAGCGACAGCGACAGCGACAGCGACACCGACGAGGTGCTCTCCCCGCTGATCGTGCGCAGGGTCCAGGTGCCCTGCGCGAACCCCGCTGCGCGGAACGAGCGCGCCTTCGACCAGGTGGGCGTGGGCCCGGCACGCGAGGGCACCGGCAACGGCTACGTCGGGTCGGGAGCGGGCGTGGGCGACCTCGACGGGGATGGTCGGCCCGAGCTGCTGCTCCCCGGCAAGGGTCCACTCACCGTGTGGGCCTCTAGCGGGGCCGCGTGGGAGGAGCGGGTCGGCGTGGTGCCCGCGCTCGTCACCGACGACGCGCTCGGCGTGTGGCCCGTCGACATCGACGGCGACGGTGACCTCGACCTCCATGTGCTGCGGTTCGGGCTGGCCGATGCGCTGCTCGAGAACGACGGAACGGGCGGGCTGACGTACCGATCGGGCACCGGGGCCGAAGGCCTCACCGAGCGGAGCACCACGGTGGCCTGGGGTGACCTCGATCGCGACGGCGACCTCGACGCTGTGGTGGGGGCTTACGGCGACGATCCCGCTGGCGGCACGCTCCCCGGCACACCCGATGCCACGCGCGTGCTGCTGCAAGGCCCTGCATGGACCTTCACCGATGTGGCCGAGAGCACCGGCACGGAGTTTCGTCGGGGCTGGGTCTACCATGTGGCGATCCAGGACTTTGACGACGACGGCCGCCTCGACGTGCTGTCGCTGCGGGACTTCGGGTTCTACTTCCAGCGCAATCGCATCCTCTGGGGTCGTGCGGAGGGGCTCGTGCCCGGCGACCTCACGAATGGCCTGGAGATTCCGTCCTCAGCGATGGGCGCGGGGGTGGGTGACTGGGATGGGGATGGGCGTGTCGACGTGGCGGTCTCGGGCTTCTTGGAGACGCAGCTGCTGGCCTTTCGCAGCACGAAGTGGTTCGACATCGCAGCCTCCGTCAACTTCCGCGCGGATCCGGCCACGCGTCGCACGGTGTCCTGGGGGGTGGAGCTGCAGGACTTCGATCACGACGGCCGCACCGATCTGATGTCGACGTTCGGCCCTTGGTACGAGCAGAGCGGTCTGCACAACGAGCCCCTCGAAGAGGGGGTGCCCACCAACACCGTGCTGCAGCCGGATCTGCTCGGCCTTCAGTCGGCGGCTGGCGTGCTGGAGGACGTGAGCGAGAGCATGGGCTTTGGTGTCGACGCACCCTCCCGCGGGCTGGTGGTCGACGATCTCAACGACGACGGCTGGCTCGATGCCGTGGTGCGCGAGGCGGAAGGCCCGGCGTGGGTTCACCTCGCGCGCTGTGGGGAGGCTTCGTCGATCGTGGTGCGTCCAGCCCCCGCCGTGCCTCCGGCGCTGGCTGTGGGCGCGCGGGTGCAGGTGACCCAAGGTGAGACCACCCTCACGCGGTGGCTGCACGCTGGCGGAACGGGCTGCTGCAGCGGGGCGAGCCTGTGGGCGCATGCGGCGGTGGCCGAAGGCGCAGGGCCCGTCACCGTTCAGGTGCGGTGGGCCGATGGTGTGGTGTCGGAGGTCACCGGGAACAGCCTTGTTGGCTCGGTGATCTGGATCGACCGCCCGGCACCGTAGGGGCTCAGAGCATGCGGGCCCTTGCGTAGGCCCGCACCACCCACGAACGTGCCCGAATCGGACGGTCGTTGAGGACCAGCGCGATGCAGGGTGCGGCGGCGTCGATCTGCTGGAGGTGGCCTTGCACCTCAGCGGGCGTGAAGGCGAAGTCGCCCCGGTCGACGTGGCCGCGGTGGTCGGTCCACCCGCCGTGCAAGACGACGGCGCGCTCGTCGCCCTCGTGATCGTGGTGGGGCACGGCGCTGCCGGCTTCGAAGCGCAGCAAGCGCAGCGGCAGGCGGCCGTCCCGAGGCGGGAGCAGATCGACAGCCTTCAGATCCGGGGCTCGCCAGGACCAAGGAAGCTCTTCCAGGTGGTGCACAGGGCGGCCAACAGCACGCTGGATCCACGGCAGGAGGGGGGCGGGGATCGTGCCGGTGGCATCGTAGCTGGGGCACGCGCTGGGCGGGGCCGCTTCGAGCCGGGCCATGAGGCGCTGCTCGAACGACGCGGAGAGCGCGGCCGGCGCTACCTCTTCGAGCAAGGTGCCGCCCAGCTCAGTGAGCGAAGCCACCTGGGCCCGGCATTCGGGGCACAGCGTGAGGTGGGTGTCGACCAAGATGGCCTGGGCCACATCCAGGCAGCCTAGCGCGTGGTCGTGCAGCAGGTGGGCGGGCGGATGGTGTGCCGGGGGGTGGGTCATGGTGCTTCTACCAGGTAGATCTCGCGCAGCTTCTGCATCGCCAGCCGCACGCGGCTCTTGGCGGTGCCCACAGCGATGCCCTCGTGGTCCGCGATCTCGGTGAGGCTGTGGCCGTGCAGGTAAGCCGCTTCCACGGCGGCGCGCTGCTCGTCGGGAAGGGTGGCGAGGGCCTGACGCAGGCGTGATCCTGCGCGGGAGGCCTCGGCCGCCCCATCAGGGCTGGGCTCGGTGGCAGGCACCCACGCGGGGTCTCGGGCGTGAGGGCCTTGGAGCAGCGACAACTCCACCTGATTCTGCTCCCGCCGCACGTGGTCGATGATGCGGTAGCGCGCGATGCCGAACAGCCAGCCCCAGGCGGTGCCTTCCCCAGGCTGAAAGGTCTGGGCACGACGCCAGACGCAGACGAGCACGTCCTGAACGATCTCCTCGGCCTGCGCTTCGTCCCGTAAGCAGCGCAGGGCGCGGGCCTTCAGCCGCGGGGCGACCTCGCGGGTGAGGAGGCGGAAGGCCTCCCGGTCCTGGTGCTCGG
>CAYNFK010000198.1:0-4081 GCA_964396405.1 uncultured Enterobacteriaceae bacterium | reverse complement strand
GTGGTGGGGTCGCGCAGCAGGGCGATGACGGCCTGGTGGCGCTCGCGGAAGCCCTCGTAGAGGCCCTGGAAGTCGCGCAGAAAGGCCTCGAGGTCGTCGAGAAACTCGGCGCCCAGCACGTAGCCCAAGAGCTGGAACAAGAAGGCCCGACCACCCGACAGGATCGACCCCCACCTTCGGCCCCGCTCATCGGAGAGGAACCAGGAGAGCACGCGCTCATCGAGGAAGCTGACCACCCGACCGGGCGCTTCGAGGAAGTCGAGTGCGTTCTTCACCGGGGGCGTGTCGAGCACCACCAGATCCCAGCGCCCCGACTGCACCAGGTCGTAGAGCTTCTCGGTGGCCATGTAGTCTTGGCTGCCGGCGAAGGCGTCGGCCATGTGCCGGTAGACGTGGTTGGCGAGGATGCGGTCGCGGGCTTCGGGAGAAGGGGCGACCTGGGCGATCAGGGCATCGAAGGTGCCGCGCGAGTCGAGCATCATCGCCCACAGCTCCCCGGTGGCCTCGGGCAGCGCTGAGAGGTCGATGGGGGTGGGCTCGCCGCCCATGCGATCGAGGCCGAGGCTGTTGGCGAGGCGGCGGGCGGGATCGATGGTGAGCACCATCGCCTTGCGGCCGCGCTGTGCCGCACGCAGTCCGATCGCCGCGGCCGTGGTGGTCTTGCCCACGCCGCCGGAGCCCACGCACACCACCAGCCGGCGCGCATCGAGCCAGGCGTCCAGGTCGACGCTCATGCCGGCCCCCATGCCACATCGCGGCGGGTGAGCCCGAGCGGCCGACCGAGCGCCACGGCGACCTCCTGCACCACGTCACGCGGCGCGCGCACGGCGTGCATCGCACCCACCAGCGCAGGCGCAGCGCCGAACGCTGCCTCCAGCCGGGTGATCGCCTCGGCCGACGCCTCTTCCAACACCCGCTCCCACCGACCGGCCGCGAGGAACTCTTCGGCCTCCGCGCTGAGTCCGGCGGCCGAGAGTCGGTTGAGCAGCTCGCTCTCGTCGGCCGAGAAGCTCGGCACGGTGGCCTTGTTGAGCACCACGAGCGGCGCGCCACCCAGGAGCTCGGCCTCGCGCATCTTCTGCACCGTCTCCAGCGTCTCGTTCACCACCATCTCTTCCGGCAGCGCCACAAAGACCATGCGCGTGGTGGGATCTTGCAGGGCGGCCCGGAGCACCTGCACCCGGCTGCGCACGGGGCCCGCACGAAACAGGCCGAGCGCCGAGCGCGTGATGTCGAGCATCGAGAAAGCGTGTCCGGATGCGGGAAGATCGACCACAACCACGTCGTAGCGCTCGCGCAGATCCACGATCGCCGACAAGGTGACCAGCTCACGGCTGCCGGGCACGAAGTCGAGGAAGCGCCGCACCATGTCGTTGGTGAGCACGGCCTGAACCACGCGCCCCACGGGGATCATGCGCTGGAGGTACGCCACCAGGGTGTCGGGCCACACGAGGTTGGCGGCATCGAGGCGCTCACGCACACGAACCGGAGCGAAGCCCACGGGGCTGCCCACGATGGTGGGCAACGAGGGCCGCTGGTTGTCGACCTCGCACAAGATCGTGCGCTTTCCTTTGGCGGCCAGCAGCAGCGCGAGCGCGGCCGCAGCGGTGGTCTTGCCCGTACCGCCCTTGCCGGTGACAAACAGCAGACGGTCGTTGAGCAGCCCTCGAAGCTCCACCTAGACGTCCAGGTTCCGCACCGACAGCGCGTTGTTGTAGATGAAGTCGCGTCGTGGCTCGACCTGATCGCCCATCAGGATGGTGAACATCGTGTCGGCAGCGAGGAGATCGTCGATCTGCACCTGCTGGAGCGAGCGCTCCGAGGCGTCCATCGTGGTCTCCCAGAGCTGCTCCGGGTTCATCTCGCCCAGCCCCTTGTAGCGCTGCACATCGTAGCCCTGCTGCGCGAGCTCTAGGATCAGCTCGTAGGCATCGAGCCAGGTCTCCGCGACGCGCATCGTGTTGCCCACGCTCATCGTGAGCGGGAGCGCCGCCGCGGTGGTGAGCGAGGTCCAGATGCCGAGCAGGCCCTCATGATCGATGCGCGGGAGCGGGTCGGAGAGCACCAAGTCGAGCTCATCTCCCTGGCGCACCGCACGCACGCGCAGCGACGTGCCGGCCTCATCAACCTCCATCGAGGTGACGCGGAGCTCGGGCTCGGTCTCGGTGAGCCGACGACGCATGGCCTCGCCCTGCGCGAGCAGGCCGCCCGGCGCCACCGTGCCGCCCGTGACGTGGAACCAGGCCTCGACCACCGCCGGCGGAATGCGACGACCGTGGCGGGCCAGGCGATCGCGCCACTGCCGCAGGTCCTTCGCGAGCTGCACCACCACGGTGTCGGACAAGGGTTCATCCTCACCGTGGCGCACGCGCACGCGGCCCGACTCGTCCAAGAAGTAGGCCTCCATGGCGGCCTCATCTTTGAGGTAGCGGGCCGTGCGACCCCGCTTGACCCGGTAGAGCGGCGGCTGAGCGATGTAGAGGTGGCCACCCTCGATGAGCTCGCGCATCTGCCGGTAGAAGAACGTGAGCAGCAGCGTGCGGATGTGAGAGCCGTCGACGTCGGCGTCGGTCATGATGATGATGCGACCATACCGGAGCTTCGCGCCATTGAACTCGGGGCCGATGCCGCAGCCGAGCGCCGAGATGATGGTCTGCACTTCGTTGTTGCCGAGCATCTTGTCGAAGCGGGCCTTCTCGACGTTGATGATCTTGCCGCGCAGCGGCAGGATCGCCTGGTAGCGACGATCTCGGCCCTGCTTGGCCGAGCCGCCTGCCGACTCACCCTCGACCAGGTAGACCTCGCACTTCGCGGGATCGCGCTCCTGGCAGTCGGCGAGCTTGGTGGGCAGATCGAGGCCATCGAGCACCGACTTACGACGCGCGAGCTCACGGGCCTTGCGGGCGGCTTCGCGCGCGCGGGCCGCATCGATCGCCTTGGAGATCACCATTCGGGCGATCTGCGGGTTGAGCTCGAGGTAGGCGGCGAGCGCGTCGGCGACGATGCTCTCGACGTGCCCCTTGGCGTCGCTGTTGGCGAGTTTGATCTTCGTCTGCGCCTCGAACTGCGGATCGCGCATGCGCACGGCGAGCACGGCCGTGAGGCCCTCGCGCACGTCATCCCCGCCGACGTTCTCGCCCTTCTGCGACTTCAGCAGCCCGTTGGACTGGGCGTATGTGTTGAGGACGCGGGTGAGGGCGGCCTTGAGCCCGGAGACATGCGTGCCGCCTTCCTTCGTGTGGATGTTGTTCACGAACGAGAACAGGCTCTCCTGGTAGGAGGTGGTCCACTGGAGGGCGACCTCGACCACGAAGCCATCCTTGCTGCCGCGCACGTAGATCGGCGGATCGTGCAGCGGCTGACGCCCCTTGTTGAGGTAGCTCACGAAGGACTGCAGACCGCCATCCCCCACGAACAGTTCCTCCTGGCCCGTGCGCTCGTCGATCACCCGGATGCGCACGCCGGGGTTGAGGAAGGCCAGCTCGCGCATGCGCTGGGCCAGCGTCTCGTAGACGAAGTCCTGCGTCTCGTGGAAGATCGTGGCATCGGGCCAGAACTGCACGGTGGTGCCGCGCCGCATCTTGCCGTTCACCATCTCGGTGGGCTCGAGCCTCTCGAGATCCTTGGTGGGTGCGCCTCGGGCATACGACTGGTGCCAGTGCCAGCCATCGCGCCAGATGTGCAGCTCCAGCCGAGAAGCGAGCGCGTTGACGCAGCTCACGCCGACGCCGTGCAGGCCGCCCGAGACCTCGTAGCTCTCGGCGTCGAACTTTCCGCCGGCGTGCAGCTTGGTCATCACGACCTCGGCCGCAGGACGCCCGAGCTTCTCGTGCAGGTCGACCGGGATGCCGCGTCCATCATCGCTGACGCTGCACGAGCCATCATCACCCAGCGTGAGGAGGACCTCGGTGCAGTGGCCGGCCATCGCCTCGTCGATGCTGTTGTCGATCACCTCGTAGACGAGGTGGTGCAGGCCGCGCACATCGGTGCTGCCGATGTACATGGCAGGACGCTTGCGCACGGCCTCGAGCCCTTCGAGCACCTGGATGCTGGAGGCCTGGTAGTCGGACGGCGCGCCCTG
>CAYNFK010000197.1:0-4085 GCA_964396405.1 uncultured Enterobacteriaceae bacterium | reverse complement strand
GCGGCCGCATCGTGGTGATCCCCGGCTGGTTCGACCTCGTGCACGCCGAGAACCCGGGCGCGGCCTTCTCGATGTTCGCCTCCTTCGAGTACCGCCACATCTTCTTCTTGGGCATCTCGTGCATCGCGGGCTGGGTGGTGTGGGATCAGCTGCGCCGCTTGGGTCCGAAGGATGTGTGGCCGGCACTAGGCCTCGGGCTCATCGCCTCGGGTGCCGCGGGCAACGCGATTGACCGCGTGTGGAAGCGCACGGTCACCGACTTCCTGCGCGTGTACGTGGACGAGCCGGGCGCTAAGGCTTGGCTCGTCGAGCAGTTCGGCACCTACGAGTGGCCCAGCTTCAACGTGGCCGACAGCGCCCTGCTCGTGGGCGTGATCCTTTACATGATCGTGGGAGGTGAAGCTGCGGCTGCAGCCGCTTCGTCCAAGCCCGAAGCGGAAGCCGCGCCGCCCGACAGCGCCACGTGAACCCCTGGATCCCCCTCTTCGGAGACGTGGGGATCTCGCCCTACTTTGCGCTGATCGCGTTCGGCCTCACGGTGGGCACCATGGTGCTGCGCCGCGAAGCCCGCCGCGAAGGCCTCCCGGTGCGCGACGTGTTCGACATCACCCTCGCCGTGGTTCCGCTGGGCATTCTCGGCGCGCGCTTGCTCGTGGTGCTCGACAACCCCGGGCTCTACTTCCAAGCACCCTGGCGCTTGCTGCACCCGAGCGCGGGCTGGGTGTCCTACGGCGCCCTGCTGGGCACGGTGGTGGCGGTGTCGGTGGGCTCGTGGATCAAGGGCATCGACCCCTGGCGCGTGCTCGATCTGTTCGCCCCCGCCATGCCGCTCGGTCATGCGTTCGCGCGCATGGGCTGCCTCGCCGCAGGCTGCTGCCACGGTCGGCCCGCCGACTGGCCGTTCGGGGTCAACGTGCCGTGGGCCGTTCGTTACTACACCCACGGCCGGTTCCCCGAGTCGTTGCTAGCGGTGCCACTGCACCCGTCCCCCCTCTACGAGAGCCTGGCGGCGCTGCTGTTGTTCGTGGGAGCGAGCCGCCTGCGGGCCCACCGTCCGTGGCCGGGTGCCATGTTCGCGTGGCTCATGGGGGCCTACGGCATCGTGCGCATCGTGCTGGAGGTCTTCCGCGGTGACCTCGAGCGCGGCATCTGGGCCGGCGGCTGGATCACCACCGCGCAGCTCACCGGCCTGTTCCTTGTGGCCGCAGGGTTGGGCATCTGGCGCTACAGGAAGGCCACATGCACCCCGTCCTGATCGAGACCTCAGCGCTCACGCTCTACACCTACGGCATCCTCGGGGCCGTGGCGTTCCTGCTGTGCTGCTTCGGCATGATTCGCGAGGGCCGCAGGCGGGGATGGTCGCAGGACGCTGTCGTGGACGTGCTCTTCTGGGGTGCCGTGGGCGGCCTGGTGGGCGCGCGCCTGCTGTGGCTGGTGCAGAACCTGGCCACCGTGACGAGCCTGTGGTCGGCGGTGAACCTCCGCGAGGGCGGCCTCGTGTTCTACGGCGCGTTCCTCGGCCTGCCGGTGGGCTGGTGGACCGCCCAACGCAACGGCCTGTCGCCGCGGGTGTTCGCCGACCAGCTCTCCCTGTGGCTGCCGATCGGGCACGCGATCTCGCGGGTGGGCTGCTACGCGGCCGGCTGCTGCTACGGAACGCCCACCGATCGGCCCTGGGCTGTCACCTTCACGCACCCGCTCACGGCGGCACCCCACGACGTGGGCCTTCACCCCGTGCAGCTCTACGAAGCCGCTGGCCTGATGGTGCTGGCAGCAGCGCTGTGGTGGCTCAATGCGCGGGCCCGCTACCCGGGTCAGGTTCTGCTGGCGTACCTGGGCGGCTACGCCATCCTGCGGTCGGGGATGGAGCTGTTTCGCGGCGACGCCGACCGCTACTTCGTGCTTGAAGAGCTGCTCGGGCCGGTGCTGTCGACGTCACAGGGCATCGCCGTGCTCTGGCTTGTAGGGGTCATGGTGCTGCACCGTCGATGGGGTCGGGACGCGGCGCCACCACCGGTGTGAGCGACGACGTTCGGCCGCCCGGCGTCCACGTGCGCACCTGCACGGGGTGACCCAGCCTCACCTCGACGGTGCCGTGCAGATCGGAGCGCAGCAGGGGCACGCCGCGCGCCTCCAGCCGCTCCACCACCGAAGCGTGCGGGTGGCCGTAGCGGTTCGTGCGCCCCACTTGCACCACCGCCAGCTCCGGCTGCAGGGCGTCGAGCCAGACCTTCCCGGTGGACGTGCGGCTGCCGTGGTGCGCGAGCTGCAGCAGCCGCACCGGCCCGATGAGCTCGGCCAGCTCGGCCTCGACATGATCGCTGATGTCGCCGGGCAGCACGGCGTCGCCACCGCCACGCGGCACTGAGATCAGCCCGCCATCGTTGGCTGTGGCCTGCGAGGCCGCGCGCAGCAGCACGGGCACACCGCGGCGGTCGGCCACGCCCAGCAAGCAGGCCGCTTCGTCCGACATCACCAGCTCCAGCATCCCCACCGACAGCGTGTCCACCACGTCGAGCAGGCCGCCCGCGTGGTCCAGATCGGCATGCGTGAGCACCACCCGATCCAGGTGACGCACCCCCTGCCGTCGCAGCCACGGCGCAATGCCCGGCCACGGCGGTCCACCATCCACCAGCCAGTGCTGACCATCCGGCCACGCCACCCAGGCCGCCGCCCCCTGGCCCACATCGGGGAACGTGATCGTGGGCACCGACGGCGGTCGCACCGGCCACAACAACACGGCCACCGTGAGCAGCACGGCCCATAGCGGGCGGTGTGAGGCCAGCACCGCCACGCACAACAACGCTGCCCCCATCGGACCCACCGCCGGACGCCACACCTCCACCTCGAACACCGCGAGCACCGTCACGAGCACATCACCGCCCCAGCCCCCGGCGACGTTCGCCCATCCCGCGAGCGGCTCGGGTGCCACCGTGGCCGTGAGCGCAGCCGGCATCAGGAACAGCCCGCACCACGGCACGGCCACGAGGTTCGCCAGCGGACCCAAGGGCGGCACGGCCTGGAACCACCAGGCCGCGGCCGGCAGCGTGCCCAGCGTGGCCGCCGTGGACACGGCCATCGCGTCGCCCACAGGGCGCAGCCACCACGGCAGTCGTTTCACACCGTGCTCATGCAGGCGCTTTCCCCACCCCAGCAGCCCGGCCACAGCGCCGAACGAGAGCTGAAACGACGGACTGCCCACTGCTGCCGGGTCCCAGACCGCGATCAAGATCCCAGCCAACGCCAGCACCGACGCCCCCACCACCCGCCGACCCAGCGCCTGTCCGAGCGTGACCACCAGCGCCGCCAACAGCGCCCGCATCACGCTCACTGGCAGGCCCACGTAGACCGAGAACGCCGTGGCACCGATGGCGCCGAGCACCAGCACCGGCAGCGCCGACCGACCGGCCGGACGACCCAGCGCCAGCAGTCCACGCAGCGCCCGCGCGAGGCCCGCCACGAGCGCCGCCGCCAGCGCGACGTTCGAGCCCGACACCGCCAGTAGGTGGCTGGTGCCGGTGCTGCGAAAGCGGTCCACCACCTCGGGGGCCAGGCCGCGTCGATCTCCGGTGACCAGCGCCTGGAGCAGCGGGTGAACGCTCGGGTCGATCGGGCGCGGATCTCCGCCCAGCCTGCGCGCCGAGCGCGCCACCACCACGGTGCGGATGCGGTCGCGGGCAGCGTTCGCGACCCCATCGGGACCACCCGGAGGCGTCTCCGACCACGGCAGCCGCCCCGTGCCCACCACGTAGACCCCGTCGCCGGGCCCCAGCATCATCGGCTCCGGCAGCGTCACCCGCACGCGGCCCTCAAGCGGCCGCCAGTCCTCCCCCTCCTGCGCCCATCGAGTGCCCTCCACGTCCACCTCCCGACCGGTGGGGGACGAGAGCACCACGCCGACCAGCTCGCCGGCACCTCGCAGCCGGGGCCCCTCGGGCTGCGACGCCACGATCGCCAGACCCAACGCCACCCCCACCACGGCCTCGCAAGGACCCCGCGGCCCGCCCACGAAGCGCCACGCCAGCGCCGACCACGCCAGCGCCAGCGCCGTGTCGAACGACACGTCCGTCCAGGGTGCGAGGAGC
>CAYNFK010000196.1:0-4141 GCA_964396405.1 uncultured Enterobacteriaceae bacterium | reverse complement strand
AGGGGTGGGTGCGCATGAATGCCCAGGAGCTGTGGGAGTGGCTGGTCGCACGTCTCGAAGAAGACGTGGATGCCGACATCCTGGCCGTCTACTTCCTCCACACGCGGGCCACGTCCTTCGGGGGCGATCGGCTCCGCGTGGAGGTCACCAACCGGTACTACCTGGAGTGGGTCAAGGACAACTACCTCTCGCTCCTGCAAGGCTACGCCCAGCAGCGCTTCGGCCGTCCGATCGCGGTGGAGCTCGTTGCCGCCGAGGAGCACAGCGAGGCCGCCGGCACCACGGCCGTGCCGCCCACGCGCACCACGTTGGTCCAGGCCAGTCAGACCTTCGAGACGTTCGTGGTGGGCCCGTGTAACGAGTTCGCGCACGCTGCCGCTCAGGCGGTGTGTGACAAGCCCGGCGGCAAGTACAACCCGCTCTACCTGTTCGGGGCTTCGGGTCTGGGCAAGACCCACCTGCTGCACGCAATCGGCAACGAGATCGCGCGTCGTCAGCCCGGCACGCAGCTGCTGTACCTCACGACCGAGGACTTCACGAACGACCTCGTCAACGCGATTCGCTGGAAGCGCACCGAGCAGTTCCGTTCACGCTTTCGTGCCGCCAACGCGGTCCTCCTGCTCGACGACGTCCAGTTCCTCTCGGGGCGTGCGCGCACCCAAGAGGAGCTGTTCCACACGTTCAACGCGCTGCAGTCGGTGGGCTGCCAGATCGTGCTCACCTCCGACCAGGAACCGCAAGACGTGGTGGGCCTCGAGCCGCGCCTCGTCACGCGGTTCGCCGGCGGCTTGGTGGCCGACCTCCAGGCCCCCGACCCCGAGACCCTGCTGGCGATCTTGCACAACCTCGCCGAGCGCACCGGCACCCACCTGCCGCACGATCTCGCTTCGGCGCTCGCCAGCCAGGCGCACGGCAGCATCCGCGAGGTCAGCGGGCTGTTCAACCGCCTGCAGAAGCTCGCGGAGGTCAAGGAGGTGCCGCTCACGCTGGAGTTCGCGCGCACCAGCCTGCCCGACCTGTTCGCCCCCGCGCCGCGCCAGGTGTCGGTCGCCATGATCATCGAGGCCGTGGCCCGGGTCCACAACCTGCGCTCGGCCGACATCACCGGCCAAGGGCGCAGCCGCACCCTCACCCGGCCGCGGCAGATCGCGATGCACCTCGCCCGCAAGCACACGGCGCTCTCGTACCCCGAGCTCGCCCGTGAGTTCGGCGGCCGCGATCACACCACGATCGTCTACGGCGTGCAGAAGGTCGAGACCGACCTGCAGCGCGACCCGGATCTGGCCTTCCAGGTCCACCTGCTCGAGCAGAACCTCGGTCTGCGCACCCGCTGAAGGGTACCCCCTGGGGACCAACCTGGGGACAACCACCCCCGCCTTGGGGAGGAAAGGGGAGGGCCGACGGGCTCATGGTCACCCCTCGATCCGCGCTCCCCAGTCGCCCCCAAGGGGGGGCCGGATCACGCCGGTTCATCCCCAGGCCGCTCCACAGCCAGGAGGAAGGTTCAACGCCGGAAGTCGTCGGTCTCCCCACCGTCCCCAGGATAGGACTACTGCGACGACTGACATGATCTCATCTGATCCGATCGTAGATCGCAAACGGACGGGCAACAGGGCGCGCTTCGATTAGAGGAACGGCCGATCCGGAGAGACGAGCATGGAGCTCTACATCGATCGCGACGCGTTCAGCCGAGCGCTGGCGCGCATTCAGGGAATCATCGAGCGGCGCTCGACCCACCCCATCCTCTCCCACGTGCTGCTGCATGCCCGCGAAGGCGTGCTGCGCACCACCGCCACGGACACTGAGGTTGGCTACGTCGGCGAGTCGCCGGCCAACGTCTCCAGTGAAGGCGAGCTCGCCGTAGATGCCGCAGGCCTGTTCCAGGTGGTGCGTCAGCTCCCGGAGCCCACGGTGCACCTCAAGGTGGGTGAGGCCAACCGCCTGATCGTGCGCTCCGGTCGGGTCGAGTACAAGCTCGTGGGCGTGCCCGCCACGGAGTACCCGGCGCTGCCGCCGTTCAAGGCCGAGGCCACGGCCCGCCTTCAGGAGGCTGCGCTCGCGAAGCTGGTCGAACAGGTGGCGTTCAGCATCGCCACGGAAGACGTTCGCTGGGGCATCAACGGCGCGCACATGGAGGAGGTCAGCGACGAGCAGGGCAAGCGCCTGCGGCTGGTCGCTACCGATCGCCACCGCCTCGCGAGCGCCGAGGTCGCGTTCGAGGGCAGCTCGCACTTCACGCCGCGCATGCTCGTGCCGCGCAAGGCGCTGTCCGTGCTCGGCAAGCTGCTCGATGGCGGCTCTGGCGAGATCGAGCTCGACTTCGGCGAGGCGGCGCTCCAGATGCGCCGACCCAACGAGACGTTCTGGTTCCGCCTCCTGGACGGCGAGTTCCCCGACTACAAGGCGGTGGTGCCCAAGGAGAACAAGTTCCGCGCCACGGTGCGTCGGGCCGATCTGGCGGGCTCGCTGCGCCGCGTGGGCATCCTCGTGGCCGATCGTGCCCGGCCCGTCCGCTTCCGCTTCGAGAACGATGAGCTCGGCATCGAGGTTCACAACGTCGACAAGGGCTCGGTCACCGATGCCGTGCCGATCGAGCTCGAGGGCGGGGCGGTCTCCGTCGGGTTCAACGTGCGCTACCTGACCGACATTCTGGCCGCGATGTCGGGCGACCAGGTGGTGCTCGAGCTCGCGCACCCGCTCGCTCCCTGCCTCGTGCGCGACCCCGACTTCCCCGGCGCGTTCTTCGTCGTCATGCCCATGCGGCTCGACTAGGCAAGCGCGGTGCGGGTCGTACGGCTCGCTGCCACCCACTTTCGCAACCTCGGGCCGCTGGAGCTGAGCTGCGACGCCCGGTTCGTGGTGGTCTGCGGTCCGAACGCCCAAGGCAAGACGAACCTGCTGGAGGCGGTGTGGACGCTCGCCACCCTGCGCCCGCTTCGGGGTCACAGCGTGCGCGACCTCGTGGCGTTTGGCCAGAGTGAGGCCGCGCTGGCTTGCACGGTGAAGGGGAGCGGGGCCACGCGCGGTCTGGGTGTGGAGCTGGCTGCGCCTCGTCGAAAGGCCCTGCTCGATGGCGAGCCCGTTCGTGAGCTGGGCGACTACTTCGCGTGGGTGCGGGCGATCGCCTTCCAGCCAGCGGACGCCGCGATCATCACGGAGGGGCCGGCGGAGCGCAGGGTGTGGCTCGACCGGGCGGCGTTCACCGCGCGCCCGGCCCACCTCGACCGCGTCCGCACCGTGCAGCGGCTGCTCGACCAGAAGGGCGCCGCCCTGCGCTCGGATCGCCCCGAGGCTGCCGTTCTCGATGTGCTCGACACGCACCTCGCTGCGGCGGGTGCTCAGCTGGTCGCTGCACGTGCCGCTGTGCTCAGCGAGCTCTCGCCCCATGTGGGGGTCCAGCACGCCGCGATTGCAGGAGGGGGCGCCACCTTGGGCCTGCGCTACCGCACCGACGCCGAAGGAAACACCGTCGACGAGCGGGTCCAGGCACTGGCGGCTCGCCTCGCCGAAGCCCGCGCCTCCGAGGTGCAGCAGCGCCGCTGTCTGGTGGGACCCCAGCGCGACGAGGTGCGGTTCACGCTCGACGGTCATCCGGCCCGCACCTTCGGCTCGCGGGGCCAGGTGCGCTCGCTCGTGCTGGCGATGAAGCTCGCCGAGCTGGTGGCGGCGCGGTCGCGCGGCGACCGGCCCCTGTTCTTGTTGGACGACCTCTCCAGCGAGCTCGACCGAGGTCGCACCGAGAGGCTGGTGGAGCAGCTGCTGGCGCTGGAGACCCAGGTGTGGGTCTCGACCACCGACCCCGGCCCGCTCGATGTGCTGCCGACGGGTGAGGTGCTGCGGGTGCGGATGGACGCGGGCGTCACCACCTCCGAGCACGTCGGGTAGGCCGTTTCCGCCACGATCGTGCGGGTGGTCGTGGACCGGTGGACGCGTTAGCTGAGCCTGGGTCGCGAGATCGCATCGACTGTGGTCGAACGCCATCTTTCGGCTTGTCCCCGCGGCACCAGCCGCACCTTTCCCCCCGCGGCTCCCTGCCGCGCCCGCCGCGAGCGTCTACCCATGGGCCCCAACGAGCCGACCCCGCCCCAGGGCGCGCCGTCCGACTACCAGGCCTCCAGCATCCAGGTGCTCGAAGGGCTCG
>CAYNFK010000195.1:0-4188 GCA_964396405.1 uncultured Enterobacteriaceae bacterium | reverse complement strand
TCTACCTCAAGAATCCGTCGTGGCACGGTCGTGGCTCCACACACCCCCGAGGACAACATGACCTGGACGCTCGCGATCTGGCTCGCCGCCTGCACGCCGTCCGATGCCGGCGCACCCGCGCCGCGTGTCCGCACGCTCACGCTCGCTGCCTACACGACCCCGCGGGAGGCTTACGGGCGCGCCATTCTCCCGGCGTTCGCCGAGCACTGGAAGCAGCGCACGGGCGAGGTCGTCACGTTTCAGGACTCCTACCAGGGCTCCGGCGCCCAGGCCCGGGCGGTGATCGCAGGCCTGGAGGCCGATGTGGTGGCGCTCTCCCTCGAGCCCGACGTGGAGCGCCTGGTGGAGGCCGGCCTCATCACCCACGACTGGCGCGGCAAGGCCCACGGCGGGATGGTGAGCACCTCGCTGGCGGTGATCGCGGTGCGTCCAGGCAACCCGCTGGGCCTGTCCGACTGGCCTGATCTGGCGCGCCCCGATGTGGAGGTCCTCACGCCCAACGTGCGCACCTCCGGCGGTGCGATGTGGAACGTGCTGGCCGTGTGGGGCGCCGCCAAGCTGGGGCGCGCGGGCGCTCTACCCGGCGACAATGACGCACCCGAGCGGCTCCTGTCCGACGTGCTGTCGCGCGTCACCGTGATGGACAAGGGAGCACGAGAGTCGATCATGACCTTCGAGAAGGGGGTCGGAGACGCTGCCATCACCTACGAGAACGAGGTGCTGGTCGCGCAGGCTGACGGCCGTCCCATCGCGTACGTGGTGCCCCCGGCCACGGTGCGCATCGACAATCCTGTCGCGGTGGTCGACGTCTATGCCACACGCCATGGCAACCAGGACCTGGCCGCAGCCTTCGTCGACTTCCTGGGCACACCCGAGGTGCAGGTCCTGTTCGCGCAGCACGGACTTCGGCCGGTCTTGGGCCCAGCCCCATCGGGGCTTCCTCAGCCGGAGCTCGTGTTCACCGTGCAGGATCTCGGCGGCTGGAGCGGCGTGACGCCGACGGTCTTCGCCGAAGGTGGCGTCTACGATCGCGCGCTCGACCGCGCGCAGGGTGGCCGCCGGTGAGACTCGCTCAAACCACGGGCCGTGGATCCGCCCTTGGTGCTGGGTCTTCTGGCACCGCTGCGGGGGTCCTCAGGCTGGCGGTGGTGGGGTACCTCCTGATCTTGGTGGTGCTGCCGCTCGCAGCGCTGGTCACCCGAGGACTCGCCCGAGGAACGGAGGCGTTCGTTGCGGCGGTGACGGCCCCGTCGGCTGTGGCGGCGCTGTCACTGTCCGTGGGGACCGCGGGCCTCGCCACGCTGATCAACGCCGTGGCCGGCACAGCCATCGCGTGGGTGCTCGTGCGGTTCGACGTTCCCGGTCGGCGTGCGCTGGCCGCTCTGGTGGACCTCCCCGTCGCGATCCCAACCTTGGTCGCGGGCATGGTGATCGTGAACCTGCTGGGTCCCACGACCCTGGTAGGTGCCCACGCCACGGCGCTGGGCGTGCCGATCGTGTTCGCGCGCCCGGGCATCGTCCTGGCACTCCTGTTCGTGACGCTCCCGCTGGTCGTGCGTGCGGTTGGACCCGTGCTGGAGGCGTCGGACCGCTCGGAAGACGAAGCCGCCCACCTTCTCGGTGCCTCCCGGTGGACGACCTTCTGGCGCGTCCAGCTCCCGCCCCTGCTGCCTGCGATCGGGGCCGGTTCCGCACAGACCTTCGCACGCGCTGTGGCCGAGTTCGGGTCCATCGTGGTGGTGTCGGGCAACATGCCGGGCCGCACGCTGGTCGCCTCGGTGTGGATGCTCGGCGAGGTGGAAGGCGGGGCGACCGATGACGCCGCCGCCGTCTCAGTGGTGCTGCTGGGGTTGGCGCTCGTGCTGCACCTCGCCGCCGCGAACCTGGCGCGCCGTGCGGGAGGTTCGCGTGGCTGAGATCGCCCCAACCCGCAAGCCCGATGCCTGGGGCTGGGCGCTCTACACCGCCGTGGTCGTGTGGATGGGCCTGCTCCTGGTGCTCCCACTCGGCGCGATGGTGGCCGGGGTCGTCCCCCACCTCCGAGAGGTCGCGAGCGAGCTGGTGTCGGGGGAGGCGCGTGACGCGCTCCTGCGCTCCGCCGTCGTGGCCGCAGTGTGCGTTGGCATCAACGGTGTCGTCGGGGTGGTGGGTGGCCTCTTGATCGTGCGGTCCTCGTGGCCAGGTCGACGCCTGCTGGATGCACTCGCCGACCTCCCGTTCGCGCTGTCGCCGGTGATGACCGGCCTCGCGTTCTTGCTGCTCTTCGGCCGGGGCGGCTGGTTCTCCACCCCGCTGAACCTCCTCGGCGTCCAGGTCGCGTTCGCCTGGCCCGCCGTGGCCATCGCGACCCTGTTCGTGACGCTGCCGTTCACGCTCCGAGAGGTCGTGCTGGTGCTGGAGACGCTGGGCGACAGCGAGGAGCAGGCCGCGGCCACGCTGGGTGCCACGCCATGGCAGACCTTCGCGCGCGTGACCCTGCCGAGCCTTCGGGAAGCGCTGACGGTGGGCGCGACCCTCACCCTGTCCCGCGCCCTCGGGGAGTTCGGAGCGGTGCTGGTGGTCGGCGGCGACATCGCCGGCAAGACCGCCACCGCCACCACGTTCCTGCACCGGGCGATGGAGGAGCGGCACGAGCCCGCGGCGCTGGGCATGGCGCTCCTCCTCGCTGCCCTCGGCACCACGTTGCTCGCAGGCCTTCACCGCCCGCCTCGGAGCTGACATGGGCATTCGTGTGGACCACCTGGTCAAGTCGTACGGCGCCACCCGCGTGGTCGACGACGTCTCGTTCGAGATCCAACCCGGTGAGCTCGTGGCCCTGCTCGGGCCGTCGGGAGGTGGCAAGTCCACCCTCCTGCGCCTCATCGCGGGCCTGGATGCTGCCGACAGCGGCGAGGTGTACCTGGACGGTCGCCGCGTAGACGCCCTCCACCCGCGCGACCGCGGCGTCGGGTTCGTGTTCCAGCACTACGCCCTGTTCCGGCACCTCACCGTGGCCGACAACATCGCGTTCGGACTCGATGTGCGGGGGGTCGGGGCCGTCGAGAGAGCGCAGCGCGTCGGCGAGCTGCTGGACCTCATCGGGCTCACCGGGCTCGAGGACCGTCGGCCGGCTCAGCTGTCGGGAGGGCAGCGCCAGCGGGTGGCGCTCGCGCGTGCCCTGGCACCCGCACCCCGTCTCCTCCTCTTGGACGAGCCCTTCGGCGCCGTGGACGCCAAGGTCCGCGAGGAGCTCCGCCGCTGGCTTCGACGACTGCACGACGAGGTCCACACCACCTCCATCTTCGTCACCCACGACCAGGACGAAGCCTTCGCGATCGCGGATCGGGTCCTTGTGGTCCACCGGGGCCGAGTGGAACAGGATGGAGCCCCCGAGGCGATCCTCGACACGCCGGCAAGCGCGTTCGTGGCACGCTTCGTGGGCGAAGCGAACGTGTTCGAGGCGTGCGTTCGCGACGGCCAAGCCTGGGTGGGCTCAGTGCCCGCACCGCTTCACATGCCGCTTCCCGAAGGAACCCACGTGCAGGTGGTCGTCCGCGCGTATGACCTCAAGTTCTGGTGCAGCGACACCGGCCCCGCCGCGGTCCGACGCGTCCTCCCCCTGGGAGACCGCGTGCGCGTCGAGGGTGCGTTCGACGACGGCACACCGCTGTTCGCGCAGTTCCCTCGGCGCTCCAGCCTCCTGCGTGGAATCGAGCCCGGGGCACGCATCGCCGTGGAGGTCGCGCATGCCCGCGTCTGGCCCATCGGGTAGGTCGGTCCCGGCCGACCCTAGGGGAGTCCGTACGATGCCCACGTCGCCCCCGTCCCTGCGCCTGCTGCACGACGTGTGGCGCGAGGTGTCCCGGCACCTCGAGATCGGCGACGCCGTGCCCGACCTGCACGCGCTCATTGCCGCGCACATGCCCGTGCACACCCTATGGGTTCGGCGATGGCTGCCTTCGCGAGGCAGGCTGGAGACCGTGGCGTGGGCGGGATCGTCCGTCAGCGACGACCCCAGCGCGCGGCGCACCCAGGTGGACACTGCTGCAGCAGGTCAGCTCAGAGCGTGGGCGACCCGTCGTCGGATGTCGATCTACACGGGGCCCGTCGGAGGCCTCGCCGCCGTCTTGGCGCCCCCCGGCGTGACCGGTCCATTCGCCGCCGGCCCGCTCCTCGAGCGTGGCGAGCTTGCAGGCGTGGTGGTGCTGT
>CAYNFK010000194.1:0-4264 GCA_964396405.1 uncultured Enterobacteriaceae bacterium | reverse complement strand
GCATCGCCGTGTTCTACGGGTGGATCCGCAAGCGCGATGTGTGGCGCATGGCCGATCTGATCGCGTTTGGCTTTCCGGTGGGCTGGCTCTTGGGTCGTGTAGGCTGCGCGGTGGTGCACGATCACATCGGCATCCCCACCACCCTGCCCATCGGCCTCCACTTTCCGGCCACCCACTACGCAGCAGGCGTGCGACACGAGCTGGGGCTCTACGAGGCGGTCCTCACCGTGCCGATGGTGGTGCTCTTCTTCTGGCTCGGTCGAAAGGACCGCCCGCCCGGCTTCTTCATGGGCCTGTTTTTTACGCTGTATGCGCCCATCCGGTTCGGGCTCGACTTCTTGCGCAACCAGGACCTCGCCAATGCGGATGCCCGCTACGTGGGTCTCACGCCGGCGCAGTGGGCGATGATCGGGCTCGGGCTCGCGGGGGTCGGCGTGATGGTGTGGGCGCAGCGTCGTCCGGGCTTCGTGCCGTGGGCCCTGGATGGCTCGCCGAACCAGGGTGGTGGCCCGATGGCGGAGGCCGACGCCGTTGGCTGAGCCTTCGGTTCGTTCCGACGGCTGGGACCGCGCCCAGGTGACGCTCACCTGGATGGCTGCGGCCTTGGTGCCGTTGTGGCTGCTGCTCACAGCGGTCGTGCTGGAGCTGGGTCGCGAGACTCCGAGCTCAGCCGACGTGGTGTTCATCTTGCTGCCCGATGGCACCCTCGAAGAAGACTCGGGTGGGGCCACAGCGGTGCAGGTGTTGGCGGCGGTCGGATCGGCCGGCTTGGTGTTGCTGGCGGTCACGCTGGTGGTGGGCCCCGTCGCGTGGGCCATGGCGCGACCGGCCCGACTCGATGGCGCCAAGCACCCCGGCCTCATCGACCCCTCGCTCATCGAAGGGGCCGAGTGGGTGGTCACGGTGGAGCGCGGCGGGGACGCCGGTGCCGATCCACCCGTAGGAGGACGGGAGGAGGTCGGCTAGTTGCACTCCCCATCTACGGGGTAGCTGATCACCACGGTGGAGCCGGGACCAGGGATCTCGGAGCCGTGCAGTTCCACGGCCTGTTCGGCTTGGTCGTAGGTCCAGCCGTTCAGCGCACCGTACGGCACCGCTTGGCCATCCACCGTGACCGTGATGGCGCTGGGGCTGAAGCTGAGCGGCTCCTCGGCCAGCTCGAACCGGAAGTCGAGGCCCGCTGCAACGAACGACAGGTGCGTGAGGAACGGCGTGATGTCGAAGTTGCAGATGTTGGACCACACGCCATGGGTGTCGCGCACGGCCTTGTTGTAGGCCGGTGCCGCCGTGGCCTGGCTCGCGATGCTGCCACAGGCCGAGAGTCCGCCGTTCGACGGGCCCGCCATGGCTGAGAACGTGACGTCGTTCGGATCGGCCTTGCGCCCCTGCGCCCAGGTGACGAAGTCGTTGACCACCGCGGCGTTCATGGTGCCGGAGAGCTCGCCCGTGGCGTCGCGATCGTCCTCATCGGACACCACCACCACGGCGAGCGTGGCGTCGGCGCGGAGGAAGTCCTTGTTGGGAGCGTTGTTCGTGAGGGGAGCGGAGAGCGCACGCTTGGTGGCGGCGAAGCCCTTCTCATCCGCCGAGCCCAGAGCGCCGAGCGCGGTCTGCGACTCGAACGTGCTGATCACCACCTGATCGGACTGCCCGCCCGTGGCCGATCCATACATCCACGGACCGGCGAGCTCGCCGTTGAGGCCCGTGCCCGAGACGTCGGTGGAGGTGACGCCGATGTGGTAGTCGAGGCCGAGGTTCACGAAGCTCTGGATGAACGTGCCGATGGCGCGGCCCAGCTTTTGCTGCTCATCCAGCATCGACTCCGACGTGTCGATCACCCAGAGCACATCCACGCTGCTCGCCAGGCCCTGCTCGAAGATCTCCTCGCGGAACACGGCATCCGTGCCCTCACCGAACGCGCGCACCTTCACCAGCGCCTCGTCGGGGTCGTTGCTGGCCACCTCCACGCGCACCTTGTCGAAGGCGCCGTAGTCATCGGGCGTGAACGAGACGTTGACCTGCACCGACTCCTTCGGGGCCAGCTTCCATGGGCCCGGATCCGAGAGCGTGAACGTGCCGGAGCCCGCACCGGTGAGGGTGGCCGAGCTGACGTTCAGCTTAGCGTCGCCCACGTTGAGGATGGTGATGGTCTGATCCGGCGCGGCACAGCCCGGCGGCTGCCCGCCAAATCGAACCTCGGCCGGCTCCACCTCGATGTCGGGCTGGCCGATCTCGATCGCGGGATCGCTGTCTTCGATGGGGCCGGGATCGTCGGGGTCGTCGGACTTGAGCGTGTATTCCTGGCAGGCTGCGAGGGTGGCCAGGATCGGGAACAGGCGGCGCATCGTCGCTCCGAGAAGGGGCCACCCTAGCACACGGTTTTACGCCCCGTTGCTGGCCGGTGTCACACCCGCGTCAGGGACCCGACCGTGTGTCGGGCCGATGCGCCCTGGAGCGCGCTCAGGTTACCCCCGGTGGCCACTCTGACTGGGTCCCTCCATGTTTCGCCGTCTGCTCATCGCCAACCGAGGCGAGGTCGCCGCCCGCATTGCCCGCACCGCCCGACGCATGGGCGTCGAGGTGGTTGCGGTGGTGTCTGAGGTCGACCGCGACGCGGACTGGCTGCGCCTGGCCGACGTCGTCGTGCCGATCGGCCCTTCACACCCCGGTCAGTCCTACCTCGACGTGGACGCGATCTTGGAGGTGGCACGTCACACCCGCTGCGCGGCGCTGCACCCAGGGTGGGGCTTCCTGGCCGAGAACGATCGGTTTGCGGCGCGCTGCGCAGCGGCTGGCATCACGTTCGTGGGACCGGCACCACGGTCGATGCGTCTGATGGGCGACAAGGCGCTGGCGCGGGCCACGATGCGGGAGCTGGGGCTGTCGCCGATCCCGGGCAGCAAGGATCCTGTCGGCGACGCTGCGGAAGCGGCGAAGGTGGCCGCCGAGGTGGGCTACCCGGTGCTGCTCAAGGCTGTGGCCGGAGGCGGTGGGCGCGGCATGCGTGGCGTCGACGGACCCGAGGGCATCGAGGCGGCGTTTGCAAGCGCCACCTCGGAGGCGGCGGCGTCGTTCGGCGATGGGCGTATGTACCTGGAGCGCCGCATCCAGCGCGGTCGTCACATCGAGGTGCAGGTGATCGGCGACGTGTACGGCAAGGTCCTCCACTTAGGGGACCGGGAGTGCAGCCTGCAGCGACGGCACCAGAAGGTGATGGAAGAGGCCACATCACCGGGGCTGTCGGCTGAGGAACGCGAGCGCGTGCTCCCTCTTGTGGCCGAGGTCGTGCGTAAGGCGGGCTACGTCAACGCCGGCACGATCGAGATGTTGCTCGATGAGCACGGCCGCGCTTGGTTCATGGAGATGAACACCCGGCTTCAGGTGGAGCACCCGGTCACTGAGGCGGTCACCGGCCTCGATCTGGTGGAGCTGCAGCTCCGGGTCGCTGCAAATGAGCCGCTTCCGCTCAAGCAGGACGACGTCACCTTCACCGGTCACGCGGTGGAGGCGCGGGTCAACGCCGAGGACCCCGCGCAGGACTTCCGCCCTTGCCCGGGCCGGGTCACCGCGCTCGTGCTCCCCGAGGGGCCCGGCATTCGGGTCGACACCCACCTCGCGGCCGGCGACCGCATCCCACCCCAGTACGACAACATGGTGGCCAAGGTGATCGCGCACGCGCCCACGCGAGAGCAGGCGCTGGATCGCCTGGACGCTGCGTTGGCGAGCATGCGGGTGGAGGGCGTGTCCACCAACATCGGCCTGCAGCGAGCGCTGCTCGCGCATCCCGACGTGCGCGCCGGCACGTTCGACACGACCTCGCTGGAGACCTGGATGGCGCGCGGAGCATTTCCATGGCCCACCTGAACCTGCACCCCATCGGGGACGAGCTGGGCAACGTGCTGGGCCCCGAGGACCGGGCGGCGCAAGATGCGCACGGTGCGGCGCTGGAGTCCGCGCTGGCGGAGAAGCTGGCGATCACCCGCGATGGCTGGGGCGCAGCAGCGGCGGCACGCGTGCGGGAGAAGGGCAAGCTCACCACCTGGGAGCGCATCGAGGCACTCGTCGACCCCGGTAGCCGGGTGTTCGAGGTGGGCACCTTGGTCAACTGGGGCCGCAGCTTCGCGGGCAGCAAGCGTCAGGCACCTGGGGCGGGTGTGGTCACCGCGTTCGTGCGCATCTGCGAGCGCTGGTGCGTGGTGGTCGCCAACGAGAACACCGTGGCGTCGGGGGCCTGGTGGCCCAACACGCCCGAGAAGATCGAGCG
>CAYNFK010000193.1:0-4394 GCA_964396405.1 uncultured Enterobacteriaceae bacterium | reverse complement strand
GCTGTTGCAGGGGTTGCCTTCCCACCACACGCTCGCGATGCCCACCTGCGGCTTCGCGAGGTCGGCGTCGGAGAGGCCCACGGCGTGCAGCATCGCCTGGCTGGCGCCTTGGCTGCGGGGCTGGGTGATGCGGCGTGAGTAAGGATTGCTGGCCATGGCGCGCTCCGGGGCGGGCCCCTTAGCGCGCTAGAAGCTGATGGCCGACCACAGCGTGCGGGTCTGCTCTTCCAGCGCGCACTCCCAGGCGGCCGAGCACAGCCAGTACATCCACACCACCTCGTCCTTCACCACCTTGAACCGCACCTGGGTGGGGCCGGTGCGGGGCAGCTCCCGCACGTTGTTGCCGACGAAGATCCGACCGCGGTTGCCACTTCCAGGCACCGGGATCGCCGCCCCGTCGAGCAGGAGGTCCACGTCCACCTGCACGGTGTTGAGGTTGTAGGTGGCCGCGTCGGGCCCGTCCACATCGAGCTCACCCAGCACAACGCTCGACGCCGGCAGACCGCCCGCCTCGTACGTGTAGCTCGACACCCTGTAGGACCCGGGGCCGAGCAGGCGGGTGGCCGTGGCAGGCCCCGTGCTCGCGATGGACGCGTCGATCGTCACCCACTCCTGCGAGCCCGGCGCGGACTCCTGCGGCTCGCGCGTGGAGGGGTCGATGCGCGTGAACGTGACCTGCCCGCGGGAGTCGCCGTCGCCGGTGGCCGTGCTCCCGTCGACCTTGAGGGTGACGCTGACGGGCCATGCGCGGATGTCGATCGTGCGGGAGCCGCCAAAGGCGACGTCGCTCGCAGCGACGACCGAGCCCTCCGGGAGGTGCGAGCCATCTCCCTCCACCACGATGTCACCGCGGCCGGCGAACACCGTTCCCGCGTAGGCCGCATCGCCGCTGGACTTCAGCAGGAGCTGCGCGCTGTGCCCGGCGTGGTTGCGGAAGAACACAAAGCCGCGACTGCCCCCCGTCGGCGTGCCGCCGTTGAGCGTCACCTTCCCGTCCACGGCGACCGTGCCGACGTCGAGGTTGCGCACGCCGGGCGCCACCTGCCGGTGAAGCACGGCCGAGCCGATGGGCAACCCCTGGCCCGAGCCACCGATGGTCGACAGCGTCACGTCGTACGTCCCGGGCCACACGCGCCCGGCGTAGCTCCCTGGGTTCGTGCCGGTCACGCTGAACGTGTCGCCGCCGTACTTCCCTTGCCAGGTCACCGACGACAGCGCGATGCCAGCGTGCGCGCCGCCGTTGATGCGCACGCTCCCCGACACCGTTTCGGTGGGCAGGTCAAAGTCCGCGCGCTCGGGACCCTCCTCATCCACCACGAGCGCGTCCGGGACGTGGATGCCGCCCCCGGGGAACGGGGACGCTGCGGTCGTCGGGTAGACGGAGAAGGTGAGGTCGAAGGTGTCGAACGGGAGGACGACGGTGCGGTCCAGGCTGTTGCCCGTGGTCGTGGACTTCACGACGGTCAGCGTGCGGTGTCCGGTCAGGGTCATGGAGGTCGAGTTCGTCGTGGCGTCCAGCACCGACTGCCGCACGCCGTCCACCAGCACGCGTAGGCTCACCGGCCTGGCCAGCACGTCGATCTGCACTTCTTCGTCCCCGGCGACGACCGCCAGCACCCCCGTGCGGCCCACGATCGGCCACACGCTGTCGTCCAGGCCTGGGCCAGGTAGGAACCGCGCCACGTAGGTGTCGGGCGGCAGCTGCGTGCGCACCCGGCCCGAAGGCACCACGGGCATCTCCACCACCACGCTCGTCTCCGTGGTGGTGCCGGTGAGGCTGAGGAACCCGGCCTGACCCGGCTCCCCTCCGCCCGGCCAGCGCTCGCCAGCCAGCGTGAACACCAGCGAGACCTCCACACCCTCCGGAGGCTCAGGCGTGCTGTCGATGTCGGCCACCAGCCTGTAGGGCGTCCGCTGGCCCTCACAGACGGGGAGCGAGATCGCGTACTGGGGGCCGTAGGCCAGCGTGACGGGGTCTCCACAGACGAAGCCGCCAGGACACACACCCGGCTGGTAGCCCCCGGCGTTGCAGTCCTTGATCTCCGAGACCACAGGACCGGTGCCCGGCGGCGGGAGCAGGGGCGGCGTGTCCCAGCCCCAGCAGAGGTCGGTGCAGCCCTCGACGATCTCCTCGCCGGTGGGACCGTCGGTGTCGTCGTCGACCCCTGGCTTCGTGTCGGGGATGCCGTCGCTGTCGGTGTCGGCGCCCTCATCGAGGACCGGGACCGCGGGACCCACGCAGGCGGCCAGCAGCACCGTGCCGAACAATCCGCGCCACCACCCACCCAACGTCGACCTGCTGCTCATCCCAACATCCTGGTCCAGGGGACCCCGACCGCGACCCGCGCGGCGGCGGCGGAAGCGTACCACGGGCGTGAACGCGGGCTCGCATCACCGGGGACACTGGGCCGTGCGTGCGGGGTACGCGCCTGTCGGTGGCCTTCCTGCTTGAGCTGGTGGCCAGCGGGGCGACGCGCGAGCCGATCCTGAGTTCCCATCCGCATCCGCGGCCGGCTGGCCTCGACGCTGTCGCGAACGACGCGGCCGACGCGCTGCGGGACGACGTCGTGTGGGGCACACGAGTTCCGGCCTGATCGGCGGTCCGCGTACACCCTCACCCCGCCAGCAGCGCCCCCACCAGCAGCACCGACCCGAGCACCAGGGCGAGCAGGATCGACGAGACGAAGTGCACCTCCCGCACCGCACCGACCGCGGTCCACCGCATCGCCGAACTCACAAGATCCCGGCGGCGATGGCGATGCCGAGCACGAGCAGCAGCACCCCGACGACGCGGCGGACCGTGCTGATCGTCACCTTGCGGACCAGCCGCGTGCCGACAAACGAGCCGAGGAACGCGCTCCCGGTGGCGACGGCGATCAGCGTCCAGCGGCCCGAGAGCTCGGCGAGCACGTCGCCCGAAGCGAAAGCCGCGCCATACACAGTGAGCCGTGCGAGATCGACCACCACGGAGCTCGCGACGCCGGTCGCCACGAAGCCGGGGGCCGAGAGGCCGGCGCGCAGGAGAAAGGCCGACCGCAGCGCCCCTTGCTGGCCCGACAAGCCGCCGAAGAAGCCCGAGACCGCGCCCCCCAGCGGCAGCCAGCGCGGGTCCAGCGCCCAGCGGTCGAACCCGGGCCACAGCTCGAGCACCGCGAAGCCCACCAGCACGAGCCCCACGGTGAGCTCCACCGGTGCCACCACAGAGGTGCGGCCCAGCAGCGACCAGGAGCCGAGGGGCGCCACCTGGGCCAGGTGCGTCAGCCCCCACGCGCCCACGAAGGCCGCGACCACGCCCGGTAGTGCGAACCGCACGAACACCGCCCGGTCCACGTCCCGCCACACGAGCCCGATGCGGAACAGGTTGTTGGCCAGGTGCACGATCGCCACAGCGGCCACAGCGACCGGCGGCGAGAACCAGAGCAAGAACGCCGGCAGCAGGACGGTGCCGAGGCCAAAGCCCGAGAACAGCGTCAGCGCCGCACAGACCAGCGAGAGCACCGCGATGAAGGCGGTCTCCATGTCAGGCCCGGGTCGCAGGGTTGGGGGACGTCGCACGTCGACCGCCCAAGGCGACCCGCGTGACTCCCCGAAGCTGGTCGTCCACGGCGTCCTGCACCCGCGCGCCCTCCCGGACGGCCCCTACCCTGGTCACCTCGAAGCTGTGGCTCCACACCGTGTGGTTCCACGCCAACGACGGTGAGTGGTGAGCCATGCCGATCGACGCACCGGGCTCTCACGTCCGCGGACCGCCTACGGCTCCTGGTCGAGTTCCCGCTCCCGCCGCGACGCCCGCACCAGCTGCATCGTCGCCCAGATCCACGCGATCTTCTCCTCGGGCGTGAAGTCCTGGAGCGGGCGCTCCAGGTGCCCGTCGAAGTCGGGGTGAATCGGGGTCGGCGGAGGGGGTGCGGCGGGTGGGTCAGCCATCGAGGATCTCGGCCATGGGAGTTCGCTAACCCGGGCGCCGCGCAACCAGGGCCCTGGGTCGGATCCGGGCCGCGAACGCCCGGTCGGGCGGGATCGATCATCCGTCGGGCACGATCGATCATGCTTCGCCCCTCGACGATCATCCGTCGGGCACGACCGATCTTGCGTCGGGCGCGATCGATCCTCGGTCGGGCACGATCGATCACCCAAACCCCAGCCCTGCCCCCGAGATCGGCGCACCCGATGGACACCCTCCGCGCCGACGACATCGCCAGGTCGAAGCAGCTGTCCCCCAGCGACAAGCTGCTGCTCGCGCTGCGCATGATGGACGAGGGCCTCAAGCTCCAGCGCTCCAAGTTCGCCGCCAAGTACCCGCAGGACGACGAAGCCGCGCTCGACCGACGCATGCTCGCGTGGAGGCTGGAGCGTGACTGAGCGCACCCCGCTCGAAGGCCTGGGCACCATCG
>CAYNFK010000192.1:0-4508 GCA_964396405.1 uncultured Enterobacteriaceae bacterium | reverse complement strand
CATCGCAGACCTTCTGACTCGCATCCGGAACGCCCAAGCGGCGGGACACGCGTCGCTGGTAGTTCCCCGTTCCAACATCAAGCTTGAGATCGTCAAGATCCTCAAGCGCGAGGGTTTCGTGGATGGCTACATCGACGAGCCCGAGACCAACCATCAGGGCATCATCAAGGTGTTCCTGAAGTACAACGGTGCCGAAGGCACGATTCGCGGGATCAACCGCGTCTCGAAGCCGGGGCGGCGCGTGTACGTGGGTCGGGAAGAGGTTCCTCGTGTTCGCAATGGCCTCGGCATTGCGATCCTCACCACCTCCAAGGGTCTTCTCACCGACTCGCAGGCGCGTCACGCCGGCGTGGGTGGCGAGATCCTTTGCCACGTCTGGTAGAGGGGAAACAACATGTCCCGCATTGGAAAAAGCCCCATCTCGCTTCCGGCCGGTGTCACCGCGTCGGTCAGCCAGGGCGCGGTGAAGGTCAAGGGGCCGAAGGGTGAGCTGTCGCAGGCTATTCCTGCGAAGGTCTCGGCCCGGCTCGATGGTCAGACGCTGGTGTTCGAGCGGGAGGGCGATGATCGCTTCGCACGCTCCAACCACGGTCTGGTTCGCGCTCTCGTGCGAAACATGGTGCAGGGCGTGTCAACGGGCTTCACGAAGAAGCTTGAAGTCCAAGGCATCGGCTACCGTGCCGAGATCAAGGGCAAGAACCTCGTCCTGAACTTGGGCTACTCGCACCTGATCGAGTTTCCCATTCCGGCCGACATTCAGATTTCGGTCGAGAAGGACGGGTCCATTCACGTGGCCGGCATCAGCCGGGATCGTGTTGGCCAGGTCGCTGCGAACATCCGCAGCTACCGACCCCCGGATCGGTACAAGGGCAAGGGCGTTCGGTACGCCGGTGAACACGTCGCACTGAAGGAAGGCAAGAGCGCCTAATCGGTGCTCGCCTCAAGAGGTTGCCATGAGCTCGAATGCAAAGATCGCCGGTCGGATCCGCCGCCGGAAGTCCATCCGCAAGAAGATGCACGGCACGGCCGATCGTCCGCGCCTGGCGGTGTTTCGCTCCTCGGAGCACATCTACGCCCAGGTGATCGACGACGTGCAGGGTCGGACGCTCGCGTCTGCCTCCACGCTGTCCCCGGAGCTCCGGGGCCAGGAGTTCGACGACAAGAAGGCGGCAGCCAACGCCGTGGGCAAGCTGGTGGCCGAGAAGGCCAAGGCTGCGTCCGTGGAGCGCGTGGTCTTTGACCGCGGTGGCTTCCTCTACCACGGCCGCATTGCGGCGCTCGCAGATGGTGCCCGGTCGGGCGGTCTCGAGTTCTGATTCGCTTCGCAGATCCAGGAGTTCGGAATGGCCAGGGAAAACAAGCGGCGCCGCGAGAGCGAAGAGTCCGACCTCATTGAGAAGGTCATCTTCATCAATCGCGTCGCGAAGGTGGTGAAGGGCGGTCGCCGCTTCAGCTTCTCCGCGATCATCGTCGTCGGTGATGGCAAGGGCTCCGTGGGCATGGGCGTTGGCAAGGCCAACGAGGTGCCTGAGGCCGTCCGCAAGGGCATGGAGCGCGCGAAGAAGTCGATGTTCACGGTGCCCCTGGTCGGTGGCACGTTGCCCCATCAGGTGGTGGGTCGCTACGGATCGGGGCACGTGCTGCTGAAGCCCGCCGCGCCCGGTACCGGCGTCATCGCGGGCGGTGCCGTGCGCGCCGTTCTCGAGGCTGTTGGTGTGTCCGACGCCCTGACCAAGTCGCTGGGCTCGTCCAACCCCCACAACGTGGTGCGCGCCGTGTTCGCCGCCATCCGCGAGATCGAGTCGATCGAGCAGGTGGCAGCCCGTCGTGGCATCGACGTGGAGTCGCTCCGCGGTGGCTACACGGTTCGTTACCCCGTCGCGGCAGTCTAGGAGTCCACCGTGAAGAACATCAAGGTGACCCTGAAGAAGAGCACCATCGGCGCCACGCCCAAGCAGGTTGAGTCCGTCAAGGGCCTCGGTCTTCGTAAGATTGGCGTGGGTCGTGTGCTCGAGAACACCCCGGCGGTTCGGGGCCTGGTCAAGAAGATCATTCACCTCGTCGACTTCGAAGAGCTCGACTGAGAGGCGGTGCAGCATGGCGAACGAACTCTCGAATCTGGCTCCTCATCCCGGCGCTCGTAAGTCCCGGATGCGTGTGGGTCGCGGTGAAGGCTCTGGAAAGGGCACCACGGCGGGCCGCGGCACCAAGGGTGATGGGTCCCGCGGCGGCTTCAAGAACCGTGCCTACTTTGAAGGTGGTCAGATGCCCTTGCATCGCCGCCTCCCGAAGAAGGGCTTCCACAACGTGTTCGCGAAGGACTACGAGACGCTCAATCTTGAGAAGCTCGACGGGTTCGAAGCCGGCACGGTCGTCACTTCGGAGCTGCTCCATGCAGCCCGTGTCGTGAGCCGCGTGGGCAAGGACGGCGTGAAGCTGCTGGGTCGTGGCGAGGTCACCGTCGCCCTTCACGTCAAGCTTGCGAAGGTCTCGGCAAGCGCCAAGGCCAAGATCGAGGCGGCTGGCGGCACCGTAGAAGAGCTCGCGGGCGCGGCGTCGGCCGAAGGCTGAGACGACCCGACGGCCGCCAGTTAGGTGGCCGTCTTCTCCGTCGGGGCATCTGTGGCGAACATCTTTACGGACATCTGGTCGATGGACGACCTGCGCAAGCGGGTGCTGTTCACCTTGGGCATGCTCGGCGTGTACCGTCTCGGGATTTTCGTTCCCGCGCCTGGCATCGATCGGGTGGCGCTGGGGCGTTGGTTTGAGCAGCAGTCGAGCACGCTGTTCGGGCTGTACAACATGTTCTCCGGGGGTGCGCTGGAGCAGTTCAGCGTGTTCGTGCTGGGCATCATGCCGTACATCACGGCGTCGATCATCATCCAGCTCCTCGGAGAGATGCACCCCACGCTCAAGCGCATCAAAGATGAGGGGCAGAGCGGACGCAATCGACTCACGCAGTACACCCGGTACCTCACGATTGTGATCGCCGTGGTGCAGGCCACAGCCATCGCGACCGGGCTCGAGCAGATGACCGTGGGCGCTTCCAGCGTCGTGATCAACCCGGGCTGGGCGTTCCGCTCGCTGACGGCGGTCACGATGACGGCTGGTGCGTGCTTTGTGATGTGGCTCGGTGAGCAGATGACCGAGCGCGGCGTAGGCAATGGGGCCAGCATCATCATCTCGGCGGGCATCGTCGCGGGCCTTCCTGCGGGTGCGTACCAGCTCTCCATGCTGATCCAGAAGGGGCAGATGAACCTCCTGGCGGCCTCGATGTTGCTGGCGTTCATGTTCATCGTGATCTTCGGCATCGTGGTCATCGAGCGCGGGCAGCGTCGCATTCCGCTTCGGCACGCGAAGCGAATCATGGGTCGCACGGTCTATGAAGGGGAGACGACCTACCTTCCGTTGAAGGTCAACGTAGCAGGCGTCATCCCTCCCATCTTCGCGTCTTCGCTGCTGATGTTCCCGAGCACGGTGGGGCAGTTCTTCGACAACTCGCTGCTGCAGTGGCTCACCGGGGCCCTGTACCCCGGTCGATGGCTGTACAACGTGGTGTACGCAGTCCTCATCGTGTTCTTCTCGTTCTTCTACACGGCGATTCAGTTCAACCCCGAGGACGTCGCCGACAACTTGAAGAAGCAGGGCGGCTTCATACCGAAGGTGCGGCCTGGTCGTGAGACTGCCGCCTACATCGACTGGCTGCTCACTCGGCTCACGGCCGGAGGTTCCGTCTACTTGGCGGTGATCTGCGTGCTGCCCACGATTCTGGTCACCAGCTTCAACATCCCGTTCTACTTCGGTGGCACGAGCATCTTGATCCTGGTGGGGGTGTGCCTGGACACGGTCGGGCAGATCCAGGCCAAGCTCGCCACCCGCAACTATGGCGTCATCGGAGGCACCGAGGATGGTGCCCGCATCCGAAACCGTCGCCGTGGTGTCGGCGGGGCGGGCGCCTTCTGACAGGGCATCTTTCGCTTGACCGGGTTGCCCGCACAGCATAGGTGCGCCCGGTCGCAGCACTGTCGCAGACGACGGTGCTGCTGAATGGATCGAACAAGGTCTGGGTCGGGAGTCCCCCGAATGTCCAGCCCTGAATGAGAGGGTCATCGTGGCGCGTATCGAAGGTGTCGACCTTCCCCGAAACAAGCCAGTCTGGATCGCACTCACGGCGATCTACGGCATTGGCAGGACCACCGCCCGCATGCTGGTCGACAGCTGCGGGATTGATCCCACGACGCGGGTTGCTCAACTGAGCGACCACGACGTGGCTCGTATTCGTGAGGCGATTCAGGCCAAGGTTCGCGTGGAAGGCGACCTCCGCAAGGAGGTGGCCATGTCCATCAAGCGCCTCGGCGATCTCGGCACCTACAGGGGTTCGCGGCATCGCCGCGGGCTGCCCGCACGTGGCCAGCGCACCCATACCAATGCCCGCACCCGGAAGGGCCCTCGTAAGACGGTCGCCGGCAAGAAGACCGTGAGCAAGTGATTCGCGAGGTTTCCCGATG
>CAYNFK010000191.1:0-4561 GCA_964396405.1 uncultured Enterobacteriaceae bacterium | reverse complement strand
GCCCTGATGTTCGGGGTCCGCCTGCGCAGGCGCCTGACGAAGCGCCTTGCTCCGGGCGCTCCGCTCAGTAGGAGAGCGGACGGCGCTGCATCGCGCCCCAGCACCACAGGCCGCCGTCGATGTCTTGGGCGCAGCTGGCGCTCGTGCTCGCGGAGACGGAGCTGTAGAGGGTTTCCTTCGGGACCTGCAGCACGCCGCCGAGGCCTTGGCCCCAGCACTTGAGCGTGCCATCGGCCTTCACGCCGCAGGTGTGGAACTCACCGCCCGCGATGTCGACGTAGGCATCGGTCTGGTTGCGGGCCTGGCCGAAGGTGTTGAAGCCCCAGCAGCGCACGGAGTCGTCGGCGGTGTCGATGGCGCAGGAGTGGTTGCCGCCCGCCGTGACCGCGGAGAACGTGCCCGTGGCAGGCGGATTGGACTGACCGAACAGGTTGAGGCCCCAGCACGCGAGGGAGCCGTCGATCTTCACCGCGCAGCTGTGGCTGGTGCCCGCGTCGAGCGCGTCGGCCTTGAGGCCCGCGGGCGGGTTGATCGAGCCCGCGGTGCCGATGCCCCAGCAGACCACATCCTTGTTGGACGCGATGGCGCAGGCGTGGGTGCTGCCCACAGACACGTCGGTGTAGGTGCCCGACGGCGGCGTGGCCTTGCCGCCTGCGTTGTTGCCCCAGCACAGCAAGGTGCCGTTGGCCTGAACGCCGCAGCCGAAGTCGTCGTACACGTCGATCTGCACGAAGTCGCCGTAGGGCGGATCCGCGAGGTCGTAGCCGAGCAGATCGAGGCCCGTGCAGGTGGCGAGGCCGTACTCGTCGACCACGCAGTCTGAGGCGGCACCGACGCTGTAGGCGATGGGCTGGCCGACCGGGAGGCGGGTGATGCCGCCGATGTCGTCGCCCCAGCAGCTGACGCCGCCGTTGAGGTCCTGGGCGCAGCTGTGGAACGCGCCGAGCCAGACGCGATCGTAGGAGCCGGTGGGCGGCGTGGCCTGGCCGAGCGTGTTGTCGCCCCAGCAGGCGAGGGTGTCGTCGGTCTGGGAGATCGCGCAGGCGTGGCCGCCGCCCACCGCCAGATCGCGGAAGCTGCCGACAGGCGGCGTGGCCTGGCCGAGCCCGTTGTCGCCCCAGCAGGCGATCGAGCGATCGGTGCGGATGGCGCAGGAGGTCTCGCCGCCGGAACGAAGCAGGGCCACCGTGTCGAGGGGCGCGTCGGTCTGGCCGAGCGTGTTGCGGCCCCAGCAGGTCACGACGTTGTCGTCGTCGATGGCGCAGCCGTGGGCGATGCCGACGGCGATGCCCTTCCAGGTGCCCGCGGGCGGGTTGGAGCTGCCCTGGAGGTTGGTGCCCCAGCACGCGAGCGTGCGGTCGGTAGCGAGGGCGCAGGCGTGGCCGCCTTCCACGTCGAGCGCGACGTAGGTGCCGACCGGGGGCTTGGTCTGCGTGCCGCCGATGCCGCCGCCGTAGCCCCAGCAGCCGACATCACCACTCGGCCGGAGGCCGCAGGTGAAGTCGTTGCCGGAGGCGAGCGTGAGGTAGAGGTCGCCCAGCTCGGGGCTGGCAGCGCGGCCGTTGAGGTCATCGCCCCAGCACACCGTGTGGCCATCGCTGCGCGAGGCGCAGTTGAACGTGTTGCCCAGGGACATCGTGGCGATGTCCGGGGCTTCGGCCCCGACCACCACCGCCTTGCCCACGATGGTGCTGACATCGACGCCATCGCTGGCCTGGACGGTGCACGCCCAGAGCTCGCCATCTTCCGTGCGGGAGGCGGCCACGGTGTCGGAGAGGTTGGTGGTGCCCGGAACGCTGCCTGCGCCGGTGCGATCGGACTCCCACCTGTAGGTGTAGGTGAGGGCGTCGCCGTCGGGGTCGAAGCCGGGCGCGAGGATCGTGCACACGAGGTCGTCTTCGTCGGACGGCGTGGCGGGCGAGAGGCCGATGCGCGGAGGGTAAGGCGCGGAGTTCGCGACCACGAACGGGCCGGCGTTCGCGAACGCGATGCCGCCTTCGCCATCATCGACCTGGACCTCGACGGTGACCTCTTCGCCGCGCACGAGGTCGGTGCCGAGGAAGGTGTTCTCACCGACGCCGGTGAGCACGGTGGTGCCGTCGACCTTCCAGGTCCAGGTGTTGGTGAGGCGATCGCCTTCGGGGTCGGAGACCGTGAGCGTGCCGCGCATCGTGGAGCCCGCGTAGGGCACCGTGGGCGTGACGAGGAGCTCAGCGACCACGGGCACCGCGTTGAGCACCTCGATGGAGGCCAAGCCGGGCTCGGAGTCCTTGCCGCCGGCGCGCGCGATCACCGACACCGACCACGTGAAGCCGCGCCGGACCTGATCGCCCGGGATGGTCTGGTCACGGGCCTGAAACGTGGCGTTGGGGTCGTCCGTGGACCAGCGGACCAGGTACTCCACCGTGTCGCCATCGGGGTCGACGACGGGATCCCAGACCACCGCGAGGTCTTCGCCCTTGTAGGGCGTGGCCGGACGGATGCGGGGCGCGGGGGACGGCGGTGCCTGATCCGCGCCGACATCGGTCTCGTCGGTGGACTCATCGGTGGGCTCGTCGGCAGGCTCACCACAGGCTGCCATCAAGGCCACGCCGTAAAGAATCCAGGCTGCTCTCACGCTCCACCTCCGGGCGCGGCCAACCTAGCGCATTCAGCGTCAAAGGCCGTCACGGGTCTGCCAAGGGTGCGCCCATCCGTGGCGCTTCCCACGCCCGACGGCGCGCGCTAGCCCGAGGTCATGACGCCCCATCCTCCAAGCACCATCGTGATCCTCGGCGCAGGCCCCGCCGGAAGCGCCCTCGCCACCTGGCTCGCCCGCGCGGGCAAGCGGGTGGTGATCTTCGACCCCCAGAAGCGGCCGCCGCTGGTGGTGGGGGAGTCGCTGATCCCCGCCACGATGCCCTTCCTGCGCGACCTGGGCGTGGTGGACGAGATCGCCTCGTACAGTGAGCTCAAGCCCGGTGCGACCTTCGTGCTCGACCAGGGCCGCACAATCCACAGCTTCCGGTTCGACCAGGTGCGCGGCACCAAGGAGCCCTTCGCTTACAACGTGCCGCGCGATCGCTACGATGCCACCCTGCTCGCCGCCGCCCAGCGCGCAGGCGCCACCCTCGTGCCGGTGCGCGCCAAGGTGAGGAGGGAGGGCGACCGCGTCGTGCTCGACGACGCCTCGTTGGAGGCCGCCGGCGACGCCCTCGGCGGGCTCCAGCCCGACTGGGTGGTGGACGCCACGGGCCGCAGCCGCACCCTCGCGAAGCTGCTCGAACTCCCCCACGAAGAAGGCGACCGCAAGGACATCGCGCTGTTCGCGCACCTGTCCGGCGTGCCCGTTCTCGACAAGGGCCACGTCCACACCGAGGTGATCGACACCGGCTGGGCCTGGCGCATCCCCCTCCCCGACCGCACGAGCGTCGGCTTCGTGCTCGATGCTCAGCGCGCGGCCGCGTTCGGGTCCACCGACGAGGAGCGCTTCGACACGCTGCTCGCCACCGACTCCATCGCGTCCGCCTGGGGCGGCAACCCCAAGCGCCTCACGCCTGTCGTGCGCTACCAGAACTACGCGCTCACCACCCTGCGGGGCGTGGGTGAGAACTGGTCGCTGGTGGGCGACGCGTTCGGGTTCATCGACCCCGTGTTCTCCAGCGGGATGATGCTCACGCTCTCGTCCGCGCGCGAGCTGGCCAACGCCCTGGTGAGCGACCAGCCTGGCGCGCTCGCTCGGTTCGAGGCCGACCAGATCCGCCACATGCGCGGCTGGCGCCAGGCGATCACCACCTTCTACAATGGCCGCCTCTGGGCCGTGATCGCCCGGGGCATGGCGATCAAGCGCCGCAGCATCGGCCGGCTCATCTCCGTGCACTTCGAGCGCCAGCTCCCGCGGGTGTTCACCGGGGAAGGCACGCGCAGCGCTTACACACTGTTCCTGCTGCGCGTTCTGAGCAGCCCGTTTGCGCTCATCGGCGCGCGGCCTTCGCGCTACGCCGTGCGCCGGTAGCCTTCGCCGCCTGCGGGACGACCGGCAGCGGCGCCACCTTGCTGAGCAGCGCCACCCCCGTGGCCGTGCCGGCCGCCGCGATCTGCTCGGGCGTGCCTTCGGCCACGATGCGACCGCCAGCTGCGCCTCCATCGGGACCGAGCTCCACCACGTGATCGGCCTGGGCAATCATGTCGAGGTGATGCTCGATCGTGAGCACCGTGTGGCCTTCTTCCACGAGGCGGTGGAGCACCACGACCAGCTTCGCCACATCGGAGAGGTGCAGGCCCGTGGTGGGCTCATCGAGCACGTAGATCCGATGACCCGAGCGCGCCACGAGCTCAGCGGCGAGCTTGATGCGCTGGGCTTCGCCGCCTGAGAGCGTGTGGCCAGGCTGACCCAAGGACAGGTAGCCCAGGCCCACATCGACGAGCGCCTGAAGCGGACGCTGGATCGAGCGGTGCGCGCTGAAGTGCGTGATGGCCTCGTCGATGCGCAGGGTGAGCACATCAGCGATCGAGAAGCCCTTCCAGCGCGCCTCCAGCGTGTCGCGGTTGTAGCGCTTGCCCTTGCAGACCTCGCAGACCA
>CAYNFK010000190.1:0-4711 GCA_964396405.1 uncultured Enterobacteriaceae bacterium | reverse complement strand
TCGCGCGGGTGGTCTCCGCCACGAGCTCGGCCGGCGCGCCGAGCTGGAGGAGCTGCAGCTGGAAGCGTGCGAACGACGCGATCGAGGCGTGCTCGCCGAGCGCGGTCTCGGTCCAGCGGGCGGCAGCGCGGGCGCGGGTGCTGGCGGGGAGTCCTTCCACTTCCACGGCCCAGTCGGCGGACCAGGAGCGATCGGTGCCGGCCTGGGCCACGCGGGGCTGGCCGTTCACCAGGTACGGGCGACCCACCACCCACTCGAACACGTTGGCTGCGTAGCAGCAGCGGTCCTCGATCGTGGTCTCGTTGCAGGTGAGCGTGGCATCGTAGCCACCGCCGCCGCCAGGCCGGATGCCGGCCGCACGGTAGAGCTGGGTCTGCACGGCGTTGTAGGGCAGGGTGTCGTAGGACGGGCACGATCCGCTGGGGCGCATCGGCGCGCACAGCATCCACTCGAACGCGTTCGACAGGCTGTCCTTGGGGTTGACCTCCGGCAGCTCGCCGCAAGCGCGCCGCGGGTGGGTGGTGAAGCCGGACACCGCGAGGCTCAGGCGCGGGCTCGGCCGGAACTCCACGGCCTGGAGGTAGAGCGTGGTGCCATCGGGCGTGGTGCTCGGGAGGAACATATCGAACTGCACGGTGCCGGCTGCGTCGGCGCGACCGGTTCCGATCAGCTGCGCGCCCACGAGGTCGAGGCAGATGCCGCTCACCGGGGTGGGGCAAGGGCCCATCCCGATACCGACCCCGCCGACGAGGTAGACGCGACCGCCCGGCGTGGCACCCGTGACGTCGATCGGCTGCGTGGTGCCCGTGTTGTACGCGACGGGGTTCTGGATCTCCAAGCTCACGGGCGCGGGTGCGGCGAGGGCATCGCCCCCAGCGAGCAGACCGAGCGCGCCGAGGAGGTGGTTTCGGTAAGCGGTGGAGACGGGCGACATGGGCACTCCAGAGAAGGGCCCGACTCTACCACCCATCGGCAAGGCCTTGCCGGTCGTTCTTTGAATTCCGTCACCAGCGGGCGGTTCGGCACCGGCACAAGCTAGAGCAGGATCGGGAGGACACACCTTGGGATCGCTCATCCGGCTGGTGGTGATGACAGGGGTTGTGGGGTCGTTGATGGCCTGCCTGGGCGAGCTGCCCGAGGTCGAGGATCCGTGTGCCACTTGGCCGGAGCCTGGTCTCTACGTGCTGCCGGTGCCTGGCTATGACCGTCGTCCCCAGGTGTATGTGCCCGCATCGCCGGGTCCGCGCGACGCGGTGGTGGTGCTGCATGGCGGGGGGGGCACGGGGGACGTGATGCGGCGCGACACCACCCTGTTTCAGGAGTTCGCGGAGCGGGAGGGTCACGTGGCGCTGTTCCCGAACGGCTCGGGCACGCCGGCGGGCTACTACTGGAACGCCGGGACCTGCTGCGGTGTGGGCGGGGTGATCGAGGCGCCGGATGTGGCCTTCCTCGACGCTGCTGCGGCCGAGCTCCGCGAGCGTGTGTGTGTGGATCGGGTGGTGGGTGCGGGCTTCAGCAACGGCTCGATGATGGCGCTGCGGTGGTCCTGCGAGGGCACCCAGTCCGATGGCGTGCTGGCAGCCTCGGGGCCGCTCATGGTGGACGGGTGCGGCGGCGCGCCCGAGCCTGTGGTCTACGTCCACGGCGATGCCGACCCCGTCGTGCCGATCGCGGGGGGCGATGCCGGTCTGGGTGGGGAGTTCCCCGACGCGCGGGATGCTTTCGATGCGATCCTGGCGCGAAACCAGTGCACCGGCGAGCCCGAGGTCACGAAGGTGGGCGACACCACCTGCGCCGCGTGGACGTGCGCGGCCGAGACGCGCTTCTGCACGATCCGCGACTGGCGCCACCGCTGGCCGGGTGCGCGCAGCGGCCCCGAGGGCTTCTCGGCCGAAGACGTCGTGCTGGACGGACTGCTCTAGGCCGGACGCCGGGCCATGAACGAGTGCAGCACCCCGCCTTGCCAGCCGCCCATGGGCTGGGTGCGCACGTCGACGAAGCCCGCGCGACGCAGGCGGTCTTCGAGGGCCGCCACCCCGTCGAACTGCACGACGCTGCGGTGCAGGTAGCTGTAGATCTCGGCGGAGCCGCCCGCGAGGTAGCCCGTGGGGATGATCACGGCGTGGCAGACGGCGTCCCACTTGCGCCGACCCCACCACGAGTCGGCCACCGAGTACTCGTGGAAGCACACGGCCGCGCCGGGCTTGAGCAGCGGCAGGAGGTTGTGGAGGCCGCGGTCGGGGTCGGGCAGGTTGCGCAACCCGTAGGCCATCAGGATGCCGTCGAAGGTGCCGTTGACGCCGTGGGCTGCGGGCTCGGTGGCATCGCCGAGCAGCCAGGTGGCGCCGAGGTCGCGGACCTTCGCGCGCTCGAGCATGCCCGCCGAGGCATCCAGGCCCACGATCGTGGCGTCCGGGTAGGTGGTGCGCAGGGCGGCGGTGGAGCGTCCCGTGCCGCAGCAGAGGTCGAGCACACGCGGCGCGCGGCCGAGCCCGAGGCGCCTGGCGCTGCGGCGCAGGTCGGCGTCGTAGCCGGGGTTGAGCGAGGTGAGCAGGTCGTACACGCGGGCGGCGCGGTCGAAGCGTCCGGGCACCTCCTGCTTGTCGCGCGACACGGCATCCATGACGTCACCCTCCGCTCGGCGTCTTTGCGCGGGCGACCCCGCACGGAGCGAGCGTCCGACCGGACGTGACGTCAGCATATGTCGGCGGGCGCATCGGTGGCAGCGCAGGGCCCGTGCTAGGCTGGACCTTCCTCCGGGAGGCTCGGTGCGCGCACGCTCTGCTTCGATCTGGCTGCTGGCATCAGCCTGCTTGTCCGAGCCCATCGGGCTGGGGCCGAAGGACGAGTCCCCCACCGACGACAGCGACACGGACCTCACCAAGCCCCCGGACTCCGACGAGGACACCGGCGACGACGACACCGTCCCCGACGAGACCGCCGTGCCGATCGACACGGCCCCACCGCCCGAGGTGGCAGGCTGCCGCGCCGCGCTGCCCCCCGCCAAGCGCGCCCGCGCCGTGGTGGTGGCCTTCCCCTACACGCCCGAAGGCGAGAAAGCGTCCACCTGGGACGTGCTCACGCTCTCGCCCGCCGGTCAGCTCTCGCGCCCGGGCCGCACGTTCACGATGGGCCGCGCCACCGATGGTCGCGTGCAGATCACGCGCGACGGCACGCTCGGCATCGCGGTGCAGGAGGGCGGGTCGCTGGGCGTGTTCCTGCTCGACGCCAAGGGCGATGCCACCGTGGTGGAGGCCGCCTGGAAGGGCGACCCCGAGGATCCGTTCTACGCCACCTCGGTGACCCTCGACCCCAGCGGCGAGCGCGCGTGGGTGGTGGACGGCAACTGGGTGGAGAACGGCGGCGGCATCTACGAGATCGCGCTGGACTGCAGCACGGGTGCGCCATCGTTCGTGCGTCGCGTGATGACCAGCAAGCTCGGGCGCGCGCTGCACCTGCTGCCCAACGGATCCGCCGCCTACGCGGCCGTGGAGGCCGACGGCAAGGGTCCTGGTCACGCCTTCCTCATCGCGGGCTGGCCCGACGCGCCCGTGGTGTCGCGCGGTGAGACGCTGTTCGACTACGACGGCCCGCTCATGTACGGCACGGCCGTCACCCGCGACGGGCGCTTCCTCCTGGTGGGCGACGGCTCGCTGTTCGCCGACGAGCCCAACCGCATCGCGATCGTCGACGTGAGCGGGACCGCGCCCAACAAGGTGGGGGAGCTGGACGTCACCGACCCGTTCGACATCGTGGTGTCGCCGTTCGGCAACGCGGGCCTTGTGGCTTCGGGCTTCGCCGACACCTTCGTGGGCCTCTCCTACGCGCCGCGGGCCGCCCCACCGTTCAGCCGCCTGCCGGCGCTCACCTACGCGGGCGACTTCCCGGCCCTGCCGGGCTCGATGGTGATGGTGGAGCGCGGCCCGGAGCGCGGTCTCGTGCTGGCGCAAGAGAACACCGGCATCCGTCGCCTGCGCTTCGAGACCACCGGCGTGGTCACCGACCTCGGTCCGTTCGACTTCGGGAGCGGGCTGGAGGCGATCCCGGGGGCGGTGGGGGTGCAGCCGTAGGAGCAGGGCTCGTCTTCGCCCGAGACCCGACTCAGGTTAGGCATGAGGGCATGAGCAGCACCGTGTTCGACCACATGACCACCGACGAACAGATCGCCCACGTCCAGGACTTGTGGGACCGCATCGCTGCACACCCCACCAATGTTGGCGTGAGCGATGCGTGGCGTCAGGAACTGGCTCGCCGGTCGGCCGACCTGAAGGCGAACGCGGAGTCAGTCGTCCCGTGGGAGGACGTTCGGGCCGAGCTCCGGGCCCGGGTCGGCAAGCCCGGGTGACCCTTTCGTTGTTCGTCCATCCGCTCGCTCGGCTGGACCTTCTCGACGCCGTCGACTGGTACGAGGGACAGCGTTCCGGCCTCGGGTTGGAGATGTCCGAGCAGGTTGGCGCGGGGATGCAACGCGCCGCAGAGAACCCGTGGATGTTCCCTGTCGTCGAGGGCACAACCAGGCGGGTGCTGTGTCGCCGGTTCCCCTACGCGGTCTACTACGAGGTGGATGGAGCCTGCCTCGTGGTGCTGGCGGTCTCGCACGTTCGCCGCGATCCCATCGTGTGGAGGTCGAGGACGACGCCCCCCATGGGGTAGGCAGGCAGCACCCGGCGCACCCCCATCGGGAGCCCACCGGCCTCGTCGTCCGCCTCCA
>CAYNFK010000189.1:0-4723 GCA_964396405.1 uncultured Enterobacteriaceae bacterium | reverse complement strand
ACATCGACTTCGCCCTCAGCACCAAGCCGCACCACGTCGTGGTGGAGAGCGAGATTGAGCGCCTGGACCCGGCGGTCCGGCCCCGCATCGACCTGCTGGCCCCCGAGGAGGAGCGGGACTTCATCATCCCAATCCTGTTCGCCCCCGATGTCGGCGAGCTCGCCGGCTGGAGCCTTGATCTCGAGATGTTCGGCGAGGCCGAAGTCGACGGGCAGCAGGTGGACGTGAGCACGATGGAGGACGCCGCCGGGCCCTTCGACTTCACGATCTACTGGACCGAGTTCACCGATGAGGTGCTGCGCAGCATCGCGCAGATGTCGTTTGAGTTCATCGACGGCCTCAACACCTGGGGCGAAGAGTCCACGCTCGGGGGCATCACGGTCGGCGGCGGCGCGGCCGTCACGAACGTGCTGCGGCAGATGGGCGACGGCATCCTGCAGGCCACCGACCTGCTCGGCGAGGCCTCGGGCGACGGCGGCCAGCGCCTGTCCGAGCAGGGCATGGCCATCGTCGCAGGCATCCGCGAGTACTACCACACGCACACGCCAAAACAGATGGTCTACGACCTCGGCAAGGCCGAGTACAACCTGCTGGTCGGCGGGGCCGAGGCGCTCGGCAACTGGATGTTCGACATCGACACGGCCTACACCAAGGGGGACACCACCGAGGTCACGCGCCTGCTCACCGAGCCCGTCGCCACCGTGGCCCTCGCGGCCGGCAACGAGATGGCAGCCGGGCAGCTGTGGGCGAAGTTCATGGCCACGGCTGTGGGTCGTGAGGCCATGGAGGCTGCGCTCAAGGCGCCCGACGACTTCGATGAGTTTGCACCCGACGCCGACGCCGACGACTTCGAGCACCTCGTCGACGACGAGGCGGCGGACCTGCGCGATCTGCCCACCGGTGTCGGCATCTCGGGTGCCACGGTGGCGCGCGCCGGCATCACGGACGACGAGCACACCTGGATGGCCTGGGTGGCGCGGGAGACCGGAGCCGCCTTCTTCTGTCGGCCTCGGCCGGCGGAGGCCGCGAAATGGGCCCGCCTCGGCTACAACGCGAAGCCGCCCGCCATGAAGCTCAAGTCGGTCAACGAGATCGACGTCGAATGGCTCGGCTACGACGACGTGTCCGACAAGATCGGCATCGTGGTGTTCCGGGAGCCGAAAGACCCGTCGGACCTCATCAAGAAGGCGATCGACGACGGCACGCTCACGTGGGACTCGAAGCAGATCGAGGACGTGATCGAGCGCTACAACGTGCGCAAGGCCGAGTGGGACAAGCGCGAGGAGTGGTTCGCCACCTTCGAGAAGAAGCACAAGGTCACTCGCTACGGCAAGACCCACGAGACGAGCTTCCGGCTCGAGGCCGACGGCACGGTCGTCTACACCTCGAACGGAAAGCCCATCTTCAGCGACATCGACCTGATGCAGATCGCCTGGCCGAACGGCGAGCCGCTGCCGTTTGAGCTGTACAAGCGCATCACCGACGCGGCGGGCTTCGGCTTCGACACCCAGCACGGCGACACCGCGAGCACCTTCGACTGGGCGCTCGACCAGTGGGACACCGCGAAGAAGATCGCGAAGCAGTACACGGCCGAGCACATGCGTGGCGGCGACCCGCTGGTCATCATCCAGCCCAACATCACCACGCTCGGCTACGTCCACACCGTCAACATCCCCGACGTCGCGGTCGGCATCCCCGGGCGCGGCTTCTACGGCGCCATCGAGATCACTTACGAAGGAGCGGGCGTCCGATGACACGCACCCCCACCATCCTGCTGTGCTTCCTGTTCACGGCGTGCGCCGAAGCACCGCCGGCCGACGCGGTCGACACCGACACCGACACCGACACCGACGACACCGACGTCACCTACCTCCCCGAGCCCGGCACGCTCGTGAAGGACCTGCAGGTGGGCCACTGCGGCGCGCCCGCGGACGAGAGCGTGTGGGTGGAGCGCTTCCTCCTGCTCGACGACTGCACCCAGCCCCACCGCTTCGAGGTGGCCGGTCGCTACGACCTCGACCACGCGGAGTACCCAGGCCACACCACGCTCCTGAAGGAGTCTTACGAGCGCTGCCAGCCGATCTTCGCCGCTTACGTCGGCAAGGCCTACTGGGATTCGGTTTACGACCTCACGTCGATCACGCCGTCCCCGTCGTCGTGGGCGGGGGGTGATCGCGACGTGGTGTGCTTGGTCAAGACGCTCGACCGCACGCCGCTCTCCGAGAGGGCGCAGGGGTCGGGGCGCTGAGGCGTGGTCCCCCTCGGGCCTGCGCCGACGAGACGTTCGTGGTCAGCTTACACCCTGCATCTGGTGACCCATGGCGATGACTCCCTCTCCCTGCGCACAAGGCGCATGCGCCGCCACCCTCCACACCCGTACCGGGATGGCCCGTCGCGGCCGGCGGACCGACGCGGCCCGCACCGAGCCGGTGGCGGGGCTTCGGGGGCGGCGCTCGGCGCGGTGATCTCCCCTTCAGCCCGGGCGGGCCTCCAGCAGGCTCCAGAGTCGGCGGTGCAGGTCGGCCACCACCTGGTCGAGGGGCGGCCGCTGCTCGACGCGGGCACGATCGAGAAACGCGCGCCACTGGGCCTGCTTCACAGGGTCTTCGGCAAAGGCCGACGTCAGCGCGTCGGGCACAGCTGGGGATCCTCGCGACGCTGGCGGGCCACGTTGCGCAGGCGCGCGAGGATGGAGGCGGCAAGGTCGGTCTTCACGTCATGGCCTCAAGGTACGGCCGCATCACGCGGGCCACCCGCAGCCGCTCGGAAATCCGGCGCAGCTCGTCCCGCGAACCCCGGAGCTCGACCACGTAGGTCCGCAGCGCCTCGATCGCGATGTCCATCCCCACGCGGCTGCGCCACTTGAACGCGTCTGCCACCGTGCGCGCCGGCGTGGTGACACGCACGACGACACCGTCCATGACGCGCTCTTCGACGCCCACATCCAACAGCTCTGGCTTCACGTACACCACACGCAGGGGAGGCCAGTCCACGCGCGGCGGGCGCCGATGCGACGCCACTGCGATCCACACCTCCGGCGCGACCCACGTTGACAGCTCGTGCAGGTGCAGCGCTGAAGCGAGGCACACCACGGCACCCGGCACACGCGCGGCGACCACCGCCAGCGCGCTCCCCGACGCAAGTCCCTCTCCCAGGAGGACATAGACCCCGCGGGCGACCCGCTCCAGTGCGCCACTTCGAACCATCCGGGTGAGCACGATCGGTGGGACCCCGGCCGCCAGCACATCCCGCGTGCGAACCACGCCCAGCGAGCGCGTGAGGTCCAGCACCGTGTCGTACGCCGTGGCATCCATGTTCGTTTCCGCAGGTCGTTACACATTAGTACCTGCACTTAAGAACGTCCAGTCGTCCATCGGGGCCGCCCACCCCGGAGGTCGCCGTCCGCGCTTCCGCGCCGGCAGCACGACCCGCCGCTAGGTCGCGGCGAGGAGTTCCCATGCCACGCGACCTGGAAGAGGCCCGCCCCGCCATCCTGTGCTCCGAGGCCGAGCAAGCTGTGGTGGCGCTGCAGGTGATGGAGGAGGCCCACCCTTGGCTGCGCTCGATGACCTACGATCCTGTCGCAGGGGCCGCCGCGCTGGCGGCCGCCTCCGCCGAGATGCGGGACCTTGAGGGCCTGCGCGGCATGCACGAGAACTTCCTCACGGCCACCCGGGAAGAGGCGCTGGAGCTCGCGACGTCCTACTTCGCCGCCCAGGCCGCCGCGCGAACGTCGCTGCGCTCGCTGGCCAACCTGAACCCCGGCCTGCTCGCCGAGATCGCGCTCGCCCACGCCGCCACCTACGACCTCAAGAACGTGCGCGTGCGCGGTTCCCTCGACCAGGCGCGGCGCGTGGTGGCCGACCTCGAAGGGCGCGCGTCCGCACTCCGCGCCACGTCGTTCGGCTCCAACCTCTACGACGCCGCGCTCGAGTGGAAGGCGAAGCTCGAAGAGGTCTTCCAGCGCCGGCTCACCTACGAGCACGAGGAGCGCATCGCCGCACAGACGGTCCGCGCGGCACGGGCGCGCCTGATCAAGCTCCTTCACCAGATGCGCTCCACCTGGGCCGCAGCCGGCGCGATGTCGAACGACACCATCTACGTCTACACGTGCGACCTCGTGAAGGCCGATGCCGGGCGACGCCGCCATGCCCGCGAGGTCGCCGCAGCCAGGGCGGCCGCCAAGGCAGCCGCGCTTGAGACGAGCGCGGAGGATGAGGCCCCGTCCCCCAGTGAGCCCGCCTGCGTCGAGCCTGCGGAGCCCTCCGCCTGCTGACGGGGTGAGCGCGCGATCGAGGTCCCGGCGATCCGGTGCCACGCCGGGTCGTTGCGGCGTTGTCGTCGGCGCGGGGGATGGTGGTGGTGGGCGCGGGGGCGCCTGTGTCGGGCCGACGCTGGGCCCACGGCCGCAAGCTCGACGGTGGGGGGTCGGCCCGCCGGTCCCGGGGGGCCAGCCGGTGCGTTTTGCACTGCGGAAGACTGCGAAGGTGGTGCGGAAGGCTGCGGAGGCGGTGCGGAAAGCTGCGGAGGCGGTGCGGAAGGCTGCGGAGGCGGTGCGGAAACTTGCGATCCCGGTGCGCGAGGCTGCGATTCTGGTGCGCGAAGCTGCGAAGTTGGTGCGGCGGGGTCTTGCACGGGTTTTTCGGCGCGGGGTAGGGAGTGTCTCGTTGACCCTGCCCCCGACTGCCGGACCACCGGGTAGGTAAGATCCCGGAGGCCGTCC
>CAYNFK010000188.1:0-4765 GCA_964396405.1 uncultured Enterobacteriaceae bacterium | reverse complement strand
GCTCTCGAACAACTTCACCGACATCGAGAATGCGGTCGAGAACGCTTACTGATCTTCGGATCTTGAGCAACGGCCCGGGGCGCCTCACGGCACCCCGGGCCGTCTTGCTTTCTAGGTCCGCGATCCGGGCCTACACGCCGTCCGCGACGCGCCAGAGGTACCAAGCGGCTGCGCTGCGCAGTGGCTGCCAGCGCGCGCCCTGGGCCTGAAGCACCGCCGTGTCGGGGAGCGCGTCGCCACCGTAGACCCGCTGGAATCCTTTACGAATGCCGAGGTCGTTCACCGGCAGGACGTCCGGACGCCCCAGGCGAAACATCAGCACCATCTCCACCGACCAACGGCCGATGCCGCGCACGGGCAGCAGCGCCGCCACCAGCGCATCGTCGTCGAGCGCCGCCGCCTGCTCCAGCGTGACCAGTCGGCCATCCAGGCTCCGCGTCGCGACGTCGCGCACGGCCGCCGCCTTAGCACCCGACAGGCCCGCGCCACGCAGCGCCTCGTCAGGCAGTCCGAGCAGCTGCTGGGGCGACGGAAAAGCGTCGCCACCGAGCGCGCGCACCCGTCCCAGGATCGTGGACGCGGCCTTGCCCGAGAGCTGCTGGTGCACGATGGCACCCACCAGCGCCTCCACCATGCTCTCGGTGGGGCGGGTGGCGAACGCGCAGGGACCCACCCTGTCGATCCACGGCGCGAGCATCGGATCCGCAGCAGCGAGCCGAGCCTCCACCGTGCCGTCGTTCCAGGCGGGGGTCATCCCCACCCTGCGGCGAGGACTTCGGCGGCGGCGGCTTCTCCCGAGATCACCGCGCCTTCCATGAACCCGGTGCAGCGCACGGCGGTCTCCGTGCCGGCCCAGTGGATGCGACCCACGGGCTCGCGCAGGAGAGGACCGAACACCGACAAGGTGCCTGGCGGGAACTGGGTGATCGGACACCCGCCACTGTAGGGCTCGGCTGCCCAGTCCTGCTCGGTCGTCCACAGCGGCTCGGCCGCCTCCTCACCAAAGAAGGTGGCGAGCTGTGCCAGCACCTGGCGGGTGCGCGCTTCGGGCGACCGGCTCCCCCAGTCGCGCGCGGGCGTGCCCGTGACGAACGCGAGCAGCATCGGGGGGCCGTCGGGCGAGGTGGTGTCAAAGGTGACCGAGATGGGCCCCGACGTGCACACGGCCTCTCCCGACAGGCCCTTCTCGCGCCAGAACGCGCGCTCGTAGGCGGCGATCACCTTCACCGTGGCCCCCATCGGGCAGCGCTGGTGCAGCTGGTCACGCATCGACGGCAGGCCCGGCTGGAAGTGGATGCGCGCGAGGATGCCGAGCGGCACGGCCACGATCACCTGACGGCCCCGGAACGTGGAACCCGGGGTGACGATGCTGACGCCGTCCGCGTCTTGGGCGATCGTGTGCACGGGCTCGCCGAGCGCGATCCGCTCGCGCCCCACCTGGTCAGCGAGGCCTTCGGCAATCGCCTGCGCGCCCCCCACGATGCGGTCCTGCTGGAATCCTCCCTCCACATCCACGAGGGCGTCGAAAGAGCCCGCCGATGACACGTAGTGGATGAACTGGAGCATCGAGAGCTCGCCCGGGTCGGCCCCGAACACGATGCGCACCACAGGACGCACCAGCTTGCGCACCACGTCGCTCGGGAAGTGGCGCCGGGTCCACCCCTCCACCGTGATGCCGTCGAGCCGCTCGGCGAGGGCCGACTCCCAAGGCGCGTCGGCGGGCACCTGCCGCTTGAACCGCTCAATACGCCACAGCAGCCACTGCAGCTGCGCCAGGTGGACCACGCCGACGTTCGGCACCGTGCCCTTGTAGGTGCTGATGCGGCCTTCGAGATCGAGCACCTGCCGACCGCCCGTCGGCGACGGGAAGGTGGAGAGTCCAAGCTCCTCCAGCAGCGCGTACATCCGCGGCTGTCCGGGGCCGATCCACTGCCCGCCGACGTCGATCGGCGTGCCGTGAGGGGAGATCGTGTGCACGCGCCCGCCCACCCGATCACGCGCTTCCACCACCTGCACCGAGCGTCCTGCTACGCGCAGCGCACGGGCTGCGGACAGCCCCGCAAGCCCCGCCCCCACCACGATCACATCGGCATCGCGTGTCATGTCCCGACACTAGCACCGTCGATGGCGCAACGGAACGTTACGCTAACGCCGCCTCGCTCGGAGACGCTCTGACGCACGATCCTCAGCTCACCCTCGCCCTCGCCCTCGCGGCCGGACTCGTGGCGCAGGTCGCCGCCACCCACCTCCGGGTTCCGGGCATCGTGCTGCTGCTGGCTGTCGGCGTGGTGCTCGGCCCCGATGTGCTCGGCATCGTGCACCCCGAAGGGCTCGGCACCGCCATGCAGGGCCTGGTGGGCTTTGCGGTGTCGATCATCCTGTTCGAGGGAGGGCTGAACCTCTCGATGGCGCAGCTTCGCGGCTCCGCGGCTCCCATCCAGCGCCTCGTCACGATCGGCGCAGCGGTCACTGCGGTCGGGGCGACGCTGGCGGCGCGCTTGGGGATGGGCTGGAGCTGGTCGATCTCGGCGCTGTTCGGGTCGCTGATGATCGTCACGGGCCCCACCGTCGTCACGCCGCTCGTGCGTCGGCTTCGGGTACGGCGGGATGTGGCCACCATTCTGGAAGCGGAAGGGGTGCTGATCGACCCCATCGGAGCGATCGCGGCCTTCGTGGCGCTCGAGGTCGTTCTGCACCCCACCACCGAGTACTTCGTGCTCGGCGGACCCGATCTGTTGGTGCGGCTCCTCGGCGGCAGTCTGCTGGGTGCACTGGGGGGTGCGGCGCTGAGCCAGGTGCTGCGGGTGCGGGGCTTGGTGCCGGAAGAGATCGCCAACGTCTTCGCGCTGAGCTCGGTGTACGCGATCTACCAGCTCTGCGAGGCCGTGCTGCACGAGAGCGGCATCGCTGCCGTGACCGTAGCCGGCGTGGTCGTCCGATGGCTCGGCACACCCTTGGAACGCGAGCTGCGCGAGTTCAAGGAACAGCTCACCGTGATGTTGATCGGGGTGCTGTTCGTGCTCCTGGCGGCCGATGTGCGGCTGGACGACGTGCGCGCCCTTGGGTTCCGCGGCCTCCTCACGGTCGGAGCCCTGCTGTTTGTGGTGCGTCCGCTGTGTGTGCTGGCCGCCACCTGGGGCACCACGCTCGGCTGGAAGGAGAAGCTCTTCCTCTCGTGGATTGGGCCGCGCGGCATCGTAGCCGCCTCGGTCGCGTCCCTGTTTGCGGTGAGGCTCGGCGAGGCCAACATGCCTGGAGGACGCGAGCTGCAGGCGATGGTGTTCTTGGTGATCGCGGTGAGCGTCACGCTGGCGGGTCTCACGGGTGGCTGGGTGGCGCGGGCCCTGAACCTGCGACGGCCGTCCCACCAGGGCTGGGTGATCTTGGGCGCGAACGCACTCGGCCGCCTGTTCGCGCGGCGACTTGGCACCTCCGAAGCGGTGCTGGTGGATGGCGACCCGATGCGTTGCCGGGAGGCCCAGGACGAAGGTCTCACGGTGCTGCAGGGCAATGCGATGAACGCGTCCGTGATGGGGCGCGCAGCGCTCGAGACGCGCAGTGGTGTGATCGGCCTCACCCGCAACGAAGAGGTGAACCTCCTGTTCGTGCAGCGTGCCCGCGAGCGGGCCCGTGAGCTGCGCCTCCTCGTGGCGCTGTCCGATGCGATGGTGGGCGTCACGCCCGACATGGTGCACAAGGCCCACGCCGAGGTGCTGTTCGGCGTGGAGACGGATGTGGAGCGCTGGTCCGCGTGGATCGAGGGTCAGCAGACGAAGGTGATTCGCTTCGTGGTCGGCGTGGAAGGGCTTGCCATGACCGATGTGGCCCACACGTCGGAGGCGCTTCCTCTGGTGCTCGAGCGCGGCCGGGGCACCGAGCCTGCCCACGGGCACCATCAGCTTCGCAAGGGCGAGTTCTTGCACGTGCTGGTGCGCAACGAGACCGCCGCGGGCACGCTCAAGCGGCTCACTGCCCGCGGCCTGCACGCAACCTCCACAGGCGACGACGCCACACCGAACGCAGGAGCCACGTCGTGAGCTACCTCCGCTGGATCTGCGCGATCCTGGGCGCCACCCTCGCCACCGCGTGCGCCATCGCGAAGCCGCCAGCCACCGATGCCGAGCGGGTGCAGGTGATGGAGTCGTTGATCAGCGCCTTTCGGCCCCGCTTCGAGGGGGTGCCCGAGGTCACGGCGGCCGAGCTGGCTGCGCAGCTCAAGGCGGGAGCGCTCCCCGTTCTCGTGGATGTGCGCGACCCGAAGGAGCAGGCGGTGTCGATATTGCCGGGCGCGATCCTGGCGTCCGAGGTCGAGGCCAACCCCGGCGCGTACGCCAACCGCCAGCTCGTGGCCTACTGCACCATCGGCTACCGCAGCAGCGAGTGGGCTCAGGCGCAGCAGGCGCGCGGACTTCGCGTGGCCAACCTCCACGGCGGTGTGCTGGCCTGGACCCACGCGGAGGGGCCGCTCGAGCACGAGCGCGAGCCCACCCGGAGCGTCCACGTGTACGGTAGCACCTGGAACCTCGCCCACAGCGGCTACAACGCCACTTGGTGAGCTTGCGCCCACGTCGCGCTTGCCTCCCGACGTTCAAGGGGTTGTAGGACCGGACGATTCAATCCCCGGAGTGCGGCGTGCTCGAAGAACTGCGCAAGAAGAAGGCCGAGAAGAACTTCCAATCCGTGGCCGAGCTGCTGCTCCACCGCGTCCTTGAGACGCCCGATCACGAGGCCTTCAGCTACCCCGACAAGGCCGATGTCTGGCACA
>CAYNFK010000187.1:0-4777 GCA_964396405.1 uncultured Enterobacteriaceae bacterium | reverse complement strand
TGATCGTGACCGAGGGGCCACCGCGCGGGCTCACGGACTCGATGACGTCGGGGTACAGCGTGCCCTGAGCCAGCCACGCAGCGCCCTCGACCTTCTTGCTCTCGGCCTCGAAGACCTCCACGAACACCCGGCCGATGATCTTACGCTTCTGCTCGGGATCCGAGACGCCGGCCAGGGCCGTGAGGAAGGCCTCGGATGCGTCGACGTGCACGAAGCGCAGCCCGTGGAAGAAGCCCTCGAACAACGAGCACACCTCGGCACCTTCCCCGAAGCGCAGCAGTCCGTTGTCGACGAAGATGGCGGTGCACTGCTTGCCGATGGCACGGTCGAGGAGTGCGGCCACCACGGTGGAGTCGACGCCGCCCGAGAGGCCCAAGATCACGTGCCCATCGCCCACCTGGGCGCGGATCCGGTCGATCTCCTCGTCGACGAAGCTGCCCATGGTCCAGTTAGGCTCGCAGCCGCAGAGCCCGAACACGAAGTTGTTGAGGAAGGCACGACCGCGCGCCGTGTGGTGGACCTCCGGATGGAACTGCACGCCCACGATGCGACCGTCGGCAGAGGCCATCGCAGCGGCCGGGGAGTTCGGGGAGCGCGCCACCACCCGGAAGCCCTCCGGCAAGCGCTTCACGCGGTCGCCGTGGCTCATCCAGACAAGCTCCGGCGCGTCGGTGCCGAAGCCCTCGAACATCGAGCACCCGCCATCCACGACAGTGACTTCGGCTCGGCCGAACTCCCGGTGATCGGCTGGCTCCACCTCGCCGCCCAGCAGGTGGGTGATGAGCTGCATGCCGTAGCAGATGCCGAGCACGGGCACGCCGAGCTGAAAGATCGCCGGATCGATCATCGGTGCGTCCGCCCCGTAGACGCTGGATGGGCCGCCCGACAGGATCACGCCGCGGATCGGGCCGGGCAGGTCGGTGGGGAGGCCCTGGAAGCACGGCCGGATCTCGCAGTAGACCTGGGACTCGCGGATGCGTCGCGCGATGAGCTGGGTGTACTGGGATCCGAAGTCGAGGATGAGGATCGTCTCGCGCTGCATCGGACCTCCTGCCCGAGCCCATGCTGCGGGTCGCCGGGGTATCGTGGCCCACGCGCGGGGCAAGGCCCGCGAGGAGGGCAGCTGAGCGTCGACGTCCCCCACAGCATGCGTGCGCTGCGTTTGCTCGCCACGGGATCTCCGCCGAAGCTCGAAGTTCGCGACACGGTGGTGGGCGATGTCGGGCCTGGGCAGGTGCTGGTGCGCCTGGAGACGGCGGCCGTGCACCGCACGGATCTGCTGCTGTGTCGAAGCGGACACGGGCTGCAGCGTCCGGTGCCCACCACCCCAGGCGTGGCGGGCGTAGGCCGGGTGGTGAAGGTCGGCCCAGGCTGGATGACGGGCTGGCTTGTAGGTCGAAGGGTGGCGTGCCTCGCGACGCCGCTGGTGTCGGGCACGTGGGCTCCGTACCTCGTCACGGATGCCCGACGCTGTCTGCCGCTCCCGGATGACCTCGGCGCCCACCGCGCGGCGCTGGGCCTGTACCCGGCCGTGTGCGCAGTGGCGGCGCTGCAGGAGCTGGGCGTGGGGCGTCGAAAGGGTCTGGTGGTGACCGCGCCGGATGGCCCGATCGCTTCGGCGCTGGTGGCGATCTCCGCCGCGCGCGGTGTGCCCCTGATCGTGGTGGCGCGTGATGCGGATGAGGCCAAGCGCGTCATGCGGGCCGGTGTGACCGTGCTCGACGCGAGCCAGCCCGACATCGAGGCCCAGCTCCGGCGGCAGTCTCGCGCCACGGGCGTTCAGCTGCTCGTAGATGCGGCTGGCGGTCCGCTCCTCGGACGCCTGCTGGCGGCTCTGCCGGACGGGTCGGAGGCGGTCGTGCTCAACCCTGCGGCCCAGCCGCTCAAGCTGGATCCTGTCGACCTGGTGCTGCACGGCAAGGTGGTGCGCGGGCTCTCGCTGGACGCACTCCTCGAGGCGTCCGGCCCCCGCGGCGTCGGACGGTGGAGCCAGGCGCTCCTGGCGCGCCTGCAGGAGGTGGGCCCCACGGGTCGCGCTCCCTTGTCGCTGGAGACGCTGCTGGAGGAGGCAACCGCCGAGCCGCGCGAAGGGGCCTTCATCCCGGTGTGTGTCGATCTGCAAGGCTACAGCTAGCTAGCTTTGGCACTGGCACGCGTCTTGCTTGACCCCGCCGTTCAGCTGGCGTACGCTGGGGCGACGAGGAGCGTCGACGATGGCGGGCCTGTCCCTAGGACTGCACACGCAGCAGCGCATGGAGCAGCGTCAGCTGCTCACGCCGCAGCAGCGCATCCTCGTGGACATGCTCGAGCTGCCGGAGGCCCACCTCGACCGCTACCTCGACGAGATGATGCGGGGCGACAGCGGGCTGCAGCGTGTGGGCGACACGCGCTTTGGTGGGGCGGCCGTAAACAAGGCGTTCGCCCGTCGGGCCACCGACGACGACCTGCCTCCGCCTGAGGCGCGGGTCACGGCTGCGCCGGATCTCATGGCGCACCTGCTCGACCAGGTGCGGCTCGAGCGCACCACCGACAAAGAGCGCGACGCGGCCTTCGTGATCATCGGGAACCTGGATGGCCACGGCATCCTCGATCTACCGTTCGAGATGGTGTGCCTGGAGGCGCGCTGCTCGCCCCAGGAAGCCGAAGACGCTCAGTGGATTGTGATGCGACTCGATCCTCCAGGGTGCGGTGCGTCGGATGTGGCCGATTACCTGCAGTTCATGGTGCAGCAGCAGTGGCCGGAGGACCCTGACTTCCCAGTCATTCTCCGCGACCACCTGGATGACCTGCGACGCAAGCGCTTCGACCGCATCGCCAAGGCGATGGATCTCGAAGAAGAAGACATCGAAGAGTACCACCGGATGCTCGCCGAGGAGGTCGATCCCTGGCCTGCGCGCAACTACTCCGACCCCGACACCGACTTCGTGCGGCCGTCGATGGAGGTGGTGCGCGATCCGGAGTCGGGTGCGTGGGTCGTGCAGATGCTGGAGGCGGCCCGGCCGCCCGTACGGGTGGACCCTGCGCTGGAGCGACGCATCCGTGAGACGCCCAGCGGCCCCGAGCGCGAGGAGCTGCTGCGCCGCTACCACCACGCCCAGTGGATCGTGAAGGGCCTGGAAGAGCGCCACAGCCTCGTGAAGCAGATCGCCGACGTGGCCGTGGCCGAGCAGCGCGACTGGTTCGAGCAAGGGGAGTCGGCGCTGCACAACCTCACGATGGCCGACGTGGCCGAGCGTGTTCGCCGCGACACCTCCACCGTCTCACGGGCCGTGAGCGGACGCTGGTTCCAGTGGGAGGGCCGCGTGCACCGCCTGCGCGATCTGTTCGCGAACCGCGGCGGCGGCCAAGACACCTCGGAGAAGGCGCTGCACGACGCCATCCGCCGGCTCGTCGAGGCTGAGTCGCCCAAACGCCCCCTCTCGGACGACGAGATCGCAAAGCGCCTGCTCGCCGACGGAATGACCGGCGTGGCCCGGCGCACCGTGGCCAAGCACCGCGAGCGCATCGGCATCCCCTCCAGCCGAGACCGGAAGAAGCGCTAAGCAAGACGCCCCCCGCATCGTCCGGACGAGGCCGGCGATGCAGGGGGCGTGTGTGCAGCCCGACTTAGCGAGAGTTGCTGTGGAAGATGCTCAGCAGGTCGTCGTCGCCGCCCTCGGGGTTGCCGATGTCGGGGTACTGGCCCGAGCTCGGGAAGCCGTTGTCTTCCAGGTGCGTGCCGGTGAACGGACGGCTGACCTTCACGGTGTTCGTGAGGGTGATCTCGCAGTCCGAGCCCGAGCAGTCATCGCGATCGCCGTAGTTGAAGCGGAGATCCGGCTCCTCCTCGTCGTCCGACTCAAGGGCGCCCGTGAACTGGTTGATGGCACCGACCTGGATCGGGGTCTCCTCGTCGATCTCGTCGGACTCGGTGGCCTTCACTTCGGTCTTGAGCGTCTGCTCGATCGAGCCGGAAGCCGCGCCGGTCTCGGCGTCGACGTTGATCGTGAGGGTGACCTTCGAGTCGAACTTCTGCACGAGCGTGTAGGCGTACTCGGACTCAAAGCTCGTGGACTGGTCGCGGTTGGTGAACCCGCTCCACAGCGCGGTGACGCCATCGGGGCCGCCATCGGGGCCCGTGATGACCTTGCCATCGAGCAAGAAGTGCACGTTGCCCGCATCGTCGGTGATGACCTCGATGATGGTGGACGGCGGGCTGGCCTCCTCGTCGTTCTCGTAGACGATGTCGGGGCCCGTGTCTTCGACTTCTTCTTCTTCGGCGCAGGAGGCGTCGTTGAAGTTCTCGTCGCAGGTGTTCGTGCCTTCAGGAGCGCCGGCCTCGCCCCAGACGAGCAGCCACAGGCCGGCCCAGGTGGCCCCGGCTTCGCTGATCGGATCGCCGTTGGTGCAGGCGGTAGCAAGGATGAGGACCGGAAGGGTCTGACGAATGCGCATGTCTCCTCCAAAGAAAGACAGCGCCCGCTATCCCGTCACAGGGTGTCAAGACAAGGTCAGGGTGCGATGCGCCGCACAATACCATTGAACATGTCGGCCACCAGGACCCCGCCATCGGGGAGCACGAGCACATCGGCCGGTCCGCCGAGCGCGGCCAGTGAGGCAGGGCCTTCATCGCCTGTGAAGGCCTTCTCGCCGGTGCCTGCCGCGGTGTGGATGGTGCCATCGGGATCGACGCGGCGCACGCGGTGGTTGCCCCAGTCGGCGATCCAGAGCGTGCCATCGGGTGCCACATCCACGCCAAACGGCGAGTCGAGCTGAGCGGTGAGGGCCGAGCCTCCGT
>CAYNFK010000186.1:0-4805 GCA_964396405.1 uncultured Enterobacteriaceae bacterium | reverse complement strand
TGGGTGAAAAGCGACGGTCCTGCATCATCGGAGCGTGCGCACGATCGTCACGCCCTGGGCGCGGCCGGTGCAACATCACGGGATGCGCTCGCCTTTTACGTCAGTCATGTGACGAACGCGTGACGACGAGGTGACGTGCTCGCCGCATGTGGCGCGGAGGCGACGCTTTCGGCATCGGGACGTCGTCCACGGGTCGTGAGTACGCCGGCACAGGGCGCCTCGCTAGGGCCCGTCGCGCGGCCCGAGGTCCTTCCACACGCGCTGGAACCGCCGAAACGTGGTGGCGTAGGGGCCGTGCAGGTCGGACACCGCCTTGCCGCCTTCGGGCCAGGCCAGGGTGAGGTCGTAGGGCCGTGGGGCGCCCGTCTCTCGGAACACGAGCTTTCGCTCTCCGTCGGTGACCATCCCGACGGAGGCGGTGGGTTCAGGGCCGTTGGGACGGTCGACCCGGATCACCACCTCGCGCCGATGGCCGGAGTGCTTCGGGTTGCGGAGCACCGGCGCGAAGCTGATGCCGTCGAGGTTCGTGCGGCTCGGGTCGCTCGGCGGCACGCCGGCCAGATCGAGCAGCGTCGGGAACAGATCGACGTCCTGCACCAGGGCCTCGGTTCGGGCGCCGCGCTGGAGTCCGGGACCCCACACCATCCACGGCACACGGGTGCCTCCTTCGGTGACTGCGCCCTTGTTGCCCAAAGGATGCAGGGCCTGAAGGGGAGGCGCGAGCGCGTCGGCGGAGAAGCCGTTGTCGCCGAGCACGACCACCCACGTGTCGTCGCGGCGCTTCACCTCGGCCAGCAGCCGCCCGATCTCGTGGTCGAGCGCTTCCATCATGGCCGACGCCAGCACATGATCGGGAGCGTTGGCGGGTGGCACCTGCTTCACCAGCGAGGCTGGCGGCACATGCAGGGGCGTGTGGATCGCGTTGTAGGCCACCCAGAGAAGCCACGGGCCGTTGAGGGTCCGGACCGCCTCAATGGCATCGTTCGTGGTGTCGGTGGTGGCGTAGGTGGTGGACTCCGTGGCCTGTCCATCGATCGACTTCGACCAGCGGGTGTAGCTGGTGTTGTCGGCCGAGAACGGCAGGTTGGCGATGGTCCCACGGTGGTGGGCGAAACCTTGGTCGAGCGGGTGCTGACCGGCGTTCTCGGCGTCGTGGCCGATGAGGTGCCACTTTCCGAGCACCACGGACGTGTAGCCCACCGGTGCCAGGGCCTCGGCGAGGGTGACCTCACCAAGAGGCAGCGCATAGGGGCCATCCCGAGCGATGGCCTGCCCCAGCCCGTACCGAAACGGTAGCCGGCCGGTGAGCAGCGCCGCGCGGGTGGGGGAGCAGGAGGGGTGCGTCCACGCCCGATCAAAGCGCAGGCCACGCGCTGCCAGGGCATCCAGGTTGGGCGTGGGCATGCCCATGTCGGGCACACCGTTCCCGTCGGCCTTCGCCATGCCCACGTCGTCGAGCACGATCACCAGCAGGTTCGGCCGGGTGGCGGGCTTGGGCACCGCGCGGGCCTCGGGCGATGGCTCGCCTGGGGCCAGCAGCCATGCCCCGCCGGCCAACACCATCCCAACAAGCCCGATCCCCACCACGATCTTCAAGAAGCGCATGGGCCCAACTAGCACCCCGACCGCGCCGATGCCCAGGCCCTGATCAGCCCAGCGAAGGCGCCCGGGTGGCCCGCGATGCGAGCAGCACCCCGGCCACCACCAGCGCTGCCCCCAACCCCTGCGTCCAAGAGAGCGGCTCATCAAGCAGCACAGCACCGAACCCGATCGTGAGGACCGGACCGATCGCGCCCAGCGTGGCGGCGCGCTCAGATCCGATTCGCCGAATCGCGGCCGAGAGCATGAACGTGGGCAGCACGGTGGAGACGATCGCCATGCCCAGTGCGAGCCCCAGCACGGGCATCGGCTGCACCAGATCGGCGGCCGGATGGGTGAGCGCAAAGTGCGTCACCACCGCCGCCGTGGACACGAACATCACGGACGACGTGAACCTCAAGCTGCCGAGGCGCGTGATCATCGGCGCTGCCCCGAGCAGGTAGCCGGCGTAGCAGACCGCCGAGAGCAGCACGAGTCCGAGCCCGTGCAGCGTCTGCGACACGGTCCCCGCGACCTCCACGTCGTGGGCCACGGCGGCGCCGATGCCCACCCAGGTGAGCGCAAGCCCGAGCGCCTGCCGAGCGGTCCAGGGTCGACCGAGCAGCACCACGCCGAGCAGCACGGTGAGCGCCGGATAGGTGAACAGCACGATGCGCTCAAGGCCCGCGGAGACGAGCTGCAGGCCCTGGAAGTCGAACAGCGAGGCGCCGTAGTAGCCCACGAGTCCCAGGCCCAAGATCTGGCCCACATCGCGCCGGGTCCACGGTGCCGCACCGGGCTGGGGGCGCAGGCCCAGCACCGCATAGAACGGCAAGGACGCCACCATGCGCAGGGTGAGCAGCGTGATGGCGTCGACGCCGTAGGGGTAGGCCAGCTTGATCAGGATCGCCTTGAACGAGAACCCGAAGGCCGCGCCGAGCGAGAGCAGCAGGCCCGTGCGGTCGACCGCTGCCGCTTCGCTCATCGACCGGTGGCGTAGGCGCCGCCGGCCTCGGGCTCGAAGCCTTCTGCGCCGAAGCGGTAGCGCTCCACACCCACCAGCGCGGGGCCTTCGACGGTGTAGACGTTGAAGCAGGCTGCACGATCCTCCTCGGGGAGCCAGGCGTACCCGCTGGAGCCAGGATCGTGGATCGGCACGTCGACGTCGTGGAGGTGGAGCGGCACGGTGAACCCGTGGTGCTGGTGGCCGTGGACGATCAGCGTGGGCGCGCGCGGCGCGCTGCGCAGCACCTCGACGAGCGCGCCGGCGTTGCGCAGTCCGTGCGCCCAGCGGTCGTAGAGCGCGCCGCTGCGATCGAGCACAGGGTAGTGCAGCGCCAGGATGACGGCGTCGTCTTGCGGAGCGGCTTCCAGCGCAGCGGGGAGGGCTGCAAGCTGGTGCGCCGGCACCAGGCCCGACGCCGTGATGTGGGGACGGCACGGATCCAGCCCGATCACCGTGAGGCCGGGCAGGCGCAGCCGCGCGAGGCCATCCGGGGTGCGGTGCAGCCAGGGCTCAAAGAGGGTGGCGATGCGATCGTCGCGCGCGGATCCGCCGGTGTAGACGTCGTGGTTTCCGTTTTGTACGAAGGCCGGCATGCGGCTCAGCAAGGGATCCAGCGCCTCGCGGGCGAGCGCGAACTCCGCCGGAAGGGCCTGGGCCGTGAGATCGCCCGTGACGAGGAGCACGTCGGCTCCCACGGAGTCCATTGCGTCCACCAGCTCGCGCTGCACCCGGGCGTCGAAGTGGTCCTTGCGGTGGCGCAGGTAGAGGTTGGCCGTGCCAAGCGCTCGCTTGCTCGCGAGCTGTAAGGCCGTGGGGGGCACGAACCAGTGGATGTCGGTGGCGTGGACGATGCGCATCAGGGCCTCCGACGATCCCAGAGCAGGCCGAGGAGGGCCAGGCCGGCGACCACCCCCCACGGGACGAGCACCGAGAGGAGCGAGGTCTGGCCCCGCACCGACGTGATCGTGAGCAGCTCGTCGCCCGCATACAGCGCCGAAGTGCCGCCCGCTTCCGGCTTCCACCGTGCGCGACCCCGCGCATCCGTGATGCCCGCGCCCAGCTCCCGCTCCCCGGGCAGACCGGGGCGGTGAACGACACGCAGGGTGAGGCCCGCCCGGGCACGGCCTTCGGCATCGGTGACGCGCACCTCGGTGGCCTCGTTGAGGCGAGGCTCGGGCTCAAAGACCACGCCAGCGAGCGCGACGGGCAACAGCCACGCGATCATGACGTCACCTCGCTCAGCGTCGGCCACACGAGCCGCCAAGCGAGCGCAACCAGCACCGCCGCAGTGCCGGTGGCTTCCAGGGTGCCCCCCGCGATCCCGGGTGCGCTCAGGATCGCGGCCACCAGCGCGGCGAGGGCGCCGACCCCCGCTGCGATGCCCTGCCAGGAGCGATCGGCCCGACCCGCGAGCAGGGCGGCTACGCCCACAGGAAGCACCGCGTGCAGCACCCACGCCTGGGCATTGACACCGGCGACGGCGATGCCGAAGGCCCACCCCACCGGCTCCAGGTCGCTCCAACTCCACGCCGATGAAGCACCTTGCAGGCTGCGCAGCGCCACGAGGGCGCTCACGGCCCACGCCGTGGCGAGCACGCCGAGCGTGGCGGTGAGCGGCAGCGCTCCGGGCGCGACGGGCGGACCTGCCTCCCAACTCAGGCCCACGATCAAGCTCCCCAGCGCAAGGGCGGCGCTGATCACCGCAAGCGGACGACCCGGGGTGCGCAGCTCACCTTGGGCTTGGGCCAGCAACGCCAGCACGCCCAGCGCGGCTCCCAGGGCGACACCACCCGCAAGCCCCTCCGAGGGCAGCCACATCGGCACCAGCGCAGTCCAAGGCTCGGCCGGTGCTGCGAACACGAGGGGAACGATCCACGCGACCGTGACCAGGAGCGCGAGCGCTGCGAGGGTTCGCACGGCAGGAAGACCCAAGCGCGCGAGCACGGCGGCCGGTACGCCGACCGTGAGCACGAGCACAGGTGCAGGAATGGCGCTCGCTCCACACGCCGCAGCGAGCACCGCACCGAGGATCAGACCGCCGCCGGCACGCAGCCAGCGGGGCGGCAGCTCGCCGAGCGGGGGCGAGGCCGCGGCCACAAACCACGTGACGCCCGCGCACACCACCGCAGGCGCAATCCCGGCGGACAGCACCAGCTCGGGAAGCATCGCGCCAACGAGACCCAGCGCCACGGCGAGCGCGGGCAACGTCGACCGGGAGCGC
>CAYNFK010000185.1:0-4816 GCA_964396405.1 uncultured Enterobacteriaceae bacterium | reverse complement strand
GCAGCAGGCGCTCCTGCGCCGGGATGGAGAAGCCGTCGCGCTCCTGCTCCTTGGACGAGACGCGGGCGTAGAGGACGACGGCGCGGGAGGGGGAGGGCGCCGGTGGCGCAGCGGTGGCGGGTCGACGAGGGGTGCGGAGGCGGCGGGCGGATGGCATGAGCGAGGCTCCTGGACAGCGGCATCTTGACGTAATCTTCGGGCTCTGCCAATCAGGGCACCGGTGTTCGTCATCCCGTCGCGTGTCGTCGTGACGGGGTAACGGATCGTGGACCATCACCCCGGGGGCTCGCGCCTTGAGTAGTGACGTCTTTGGCTTGGCTCCCGAATCGGGGCTTTGGCGCGATGAACTCCTAGAACCTGCGTTCTTCCGGCTGCCTCGCTTGCTGGAGGATCCGGACACGTTCGCGAACCTCGCTCGCGATGCGACGAAGGCCGGTCACGTGGTCCGCGAGCGGGAACGCAAGGTGCGCTCTGGGGTCGACGAGCTCACAGTCCTGAAGCACTACTTCCTGCTCTCCGAGTTTGTGCGCGCCAAGAAGGGGGCGGCCGTCGTCGACGTGGTTCGCGACGACCTCCCTGCCTTCGAGATCCCCGAAGGCAAGCGGCTCAACCGCCTTCGGCTGGCGGCCATGCTCTACCAGCAGAACCCTCGTTCGCTGGTCTCGGTTCAGGTGATGGACGTCTGGCACTCGCGGCGTCGCTCCACCTGGAAGCTTGGGGGGAAGCACCCGCACTTCGTCGCCTCGAAGCCGGTCGACTGGTCCGCGCTCGCCGAACCGTGCCTTGCGTCGCTCGCAGCGGCGAACCGTCGTCAGTGGTCAGGGGTCAAGCTGAAGGTCGTGGTCAACCGCGGGGCGCGAGGTGTCATCCTCGGGTTTCGAAGGCCTGGCCGCAGGCGGACGGGTCGCGGGGACGACGGCGCGGGCGTCTGGACGCACGAGGACGACTGGATCATCCTGCGGTTCTTCCAGGGTGGGTGGTACCTCGACGTCACGGCGGGCGACGCCGACGCGGGCGCCAGGCTGGCGTCGATGATCGCCGCCAGGGCGTTGCAGGACACTGAGGCCGCCTACCACCGCCTCTTCGAGCGGGTGAAGCCCGAACAGATTGGCGACCTGTTCGACCGGATGCTCAACCCCGAGAACAACGACTTCCCGCTCGTCGAGGTGGTGTGGACCGACGCGAATGAGAACACGCACACGATCACGAACGTGGGGCGCACCCGCGTGGAGCCGGCCGTTCGAGCGATGCAGGGTCCGGGCTCCCTGACCTCATGGGAGCAGGTGCGGTCCGCGAAGATGCTGTTTCTGGACAAGTACCGGATGCAGATCCATTTCCCCGGCGCCTCGGGGGATCGAGTGCTCACGTACTCGGATCTCGACCGCCCGAAGGACGTCGCCGAGAGCTTCGAGGAGTTCATCGTCGAGAAGTTGGACATCCCGGTTCGCCCGAAAGAGGCGGCGCGGCGGCGCCAATCTAGTCCCGCATCGGCTTCGTACGCCGCGGGGTCGGTGGAGGAGCTTCGCCGTCTGCTCGCGCCGGTGGTCGAGGGCGTCTCTGAACAAGAGGTTCGACGCCTCCACGAACTCCAGCAGGACGGGCTGTTGACCTTCCAGGTGGTCGACTGGTTCCGGTGCTCCGAGTTCAGCGGGATCGACGGAGAGGACTCGACCGACTGCGACGCGGTGATCGAGGTGCTCGATCACGACGACGGTGACGACGTAGGTGCTACTGAGGCCGACGGGCTCATTCAGTGCCCTGGGTGCCAGCGGGTGTGGCGACCACGATCCGCCGCGGTCGAACTTCACCGACGGGCGCGCGTGAAGGTCCGACAGCTCGGAGCGTGGAAGTACATTGGTCGACGACTCGCTGGCGTCGGGTTCGAGGATCGGGGCCGGGGCGTGCTGTACGGGCAGCATGACGGCATGACGGCGCTCCTCGTCTTCGAGTCGGCCGCGAGCGACGAGTGGCTGGGGTACCGTACGGATGCGACGCGGCGAGTCTGTCATGTTCACCTCGAAGAGTTCGAGTTCGACGGCTCGTGCGACGTGCCGCTGGTCGCCGTCCTCGCCGATCCCGTGGACGTGAGCCGGCGCGCGCTTTCGCTTGCCCGAGACGTTCGGTGCGCGGCAGTGCGCGGTGCGCCGCAGCCGAAGCCGGCCAAGCAGAGGCTGCGCCCGAGCGGGAAGGCCGTCCACTTCGTCGACGGTAGCGTGACCGTGGGCGGCGTCGAGATTCCGCGTCGTGCGAGGAGCGCGCACGAGTACCTCCGGGGGCTCGCCGTGCTCGCCCGCGACGCCAGAGCCAACGACCGTCAGCCGAAGTACGCCACGGACGAGCAGGTCGCCGACCACGCCGGGAAGAACCTCACTGAGTCTGCGGTCTCGAAGTGGGGGAACTCAGCGCGCACGTACTTGAAGCGGGAGCTGACACCTGAATACCTTGCGACGATCATCCAGCGTGGACCGAACGACGAAGGGGCGCGGCTTGCCGCAGACGTCGCCGTCAGCGGGTTGAACTGACAGGTCGCCCGACGAACTCACATGTCGCGGATCTCGGAGCGAGGAAGAACGGCCGCAATCGCGCCCGAGCGTCGGCGAGCTGCCCGGTGAGGTGGTGTTCGTCGGATGGGGAGCGCGCCTCCGAGGCGCGACTTGGGGCTCATGCGACAGCCCCACCCCACCGCCACGCCGGACGCCGACCACCTCGATGAGGTGCGTCGGATGTTCCAGCCGTACGCCCCGTACGAGCTGACCCAGGCCGACGCGGCGGAGATCGACTCCACCATCCGCGGCTTCTACGCCGTGCTGGTGAAGTGGAAGCGGTGGTCCCGCGAGAAGCGGGCGAACGGCGGGGTGCACCCGTCCGTCGGCGTCGCGTCGGAGACCGACGATGGCCGCCCCTGATCCGACCGCCCCGCGCCCGCTTCCGCGTGTGTCTCGCTCCCTGATCCGCGACCTTGCCGCCGCGTGCCGAGGGGTCGTGGACGGCGCCGTCCTCTCCACGATCGACACCGAAGCCGACGGCTACTTCCTGGCGCTGGAGGACGCGGCACGCAGCAGTGCGGCGCAGACGCTGGCCGCCCTGCCGCTTCCGCCGGATGCAGACGCGCTCGGGCGCGCGCTGTGGCCCCTCGCGGACCTGGTGCGTCTCGCGGTCGTCGACGGAAGGGAAGGGGCGACCCTCGCGCTCGCGGACCGTGTCCTCGACGTGCTCGCGCGCCTCGTGATGCTCCAAGAGGCGCGCGCGACCGCGACGAGCGGCGTCGTCGGCCTGGTCGTGCGCGACGCGCCCGGCGGCGTCGCGGTGGCCCTCACCACGGTCGACCCGGCCGACCTCTCGGACGAGAGCCCTCTTTGGCGGGTCGACCGATGAACGCCACGCGCCCCGCCGACGAGCTGGTGCTCCGCGTGGACGTGTCGCGTTTCCGCGATGCGCGCGACGTGCTGCCGCGCCCGATGCGTCCGACCTACCGGGAGGTCGCGGAGATGGTCGCGCCGGTGCGACCGCCGGTGCGTCCCGACCTCGTGGACGCCGAGGCTCGCCGCCTGCGCGTGATCGACGAGGCGGAGCGTGTGCTGGCCGACGGCCGCGTCCCGCCGGACTGGTTGGTGGACCACCCCACGTTCCGTGCGCTGGAGCGGGTCGCGTGGACGACGGATGACGACGACGGTCGCTCGGCTGCCGTCGCTGCGGCTGCGTCGCAGGCTCGGGAGAGCACGCGTCGTCGAACGAAGGTCGCGCTGCCCTGCTGGAGCCCCGTGCGGTGCTTCCCGGCGTCGACGCGCGGCATCCCGGCCGTCGACGTGGTGACGTGTCTGGTGCTCGACTACGACGACGGCACGACGTTGGACGCCGCGCTCGGGCCGTGGCTCGACTGGCCCCTGCTCGCGGCGACGACCTGGTCGCACACCGAGGAGCACCCGCGCTTCCGCGTCACCCTGGTGCTGGAGACGCCGGTTCCTGCCGCAGCGTGGCCGGAGGTCTGGCGCTGGGCTGCCGAGCGGGCCGTGGGCTCGGTGGACCCGGCGTGCAAGGATCCGAGCCGGCTCTACCTCCTGCCCGCCGTGCGTAGCGAGGACAGCGCCTACCATCGGGTCGAGCACGACCCGGGCGGGCACCTCCTCGGTGTCTCAGGTCGCGTTGTGGTCAGCGCGTCGTGCTCGTCGACGTCGCGTCCGACGTCGCCGGCCGAGGCTGGTGTCGTTGGCGGGCGGCCTCCGACGGACGCTGCCCGCCGCGCCGCGCGCGAGCTGTTCCGCGTGGACGATGGTGCGCGTCGCCGCGCCGCGGACTGGCTCGGTGCGGAGGTGACTGCGCGACGCGCCCAGCGCGTGACTTGCCCTGGCTGCGGGAGGCCGTCCGTCTGGTTCTGGCTCGCCCCCGGTGCGCTCGCGACGGTGCAGTGTCACCACCGTCAGTCGTGTGGGTGGTGGGGCCACCTCGACGAACTCCTCGACGCCCGGGGAGGCGCCCATGTCGGGTGAGTGGCTCGGCCCGGTGGCGGGCATCATCCCGGGATCGCCGAACGCCGGACAGCCGGCGCTGCCGTCGCCCGACGCGACGTCCCTCGCGGCGCTCGTCGACGCTGTGGAGGCTGCGGAGAGTCCGGCCGCCGCTCAGGGGGCGGTCGCTGTGTGGATGGCGGCCAGCGAGCAACACCCGGTGGTGGCTGCTGCGCTGCGGTTGGACGAGGGGGCCGTGAAGTCGCTCTTGATGCGGATCGGCGCCGTGCGCGGGCTGAAGCAGGCGGCCGGGCAGGTGTCGGCGATCTTGACGAAGCTGGCGAAGGCGCAGGAGGCCGCGCATCGTGCTG
>CAYNFK010000184.1:0-4816 GCA_964396405.1 uncultured Enterobacteriaceae bacterium | reverse complement strand
TGTCGTAGCCCGAGCGCCACAGCGCCCCGACATCGCTGAACCCGATCTCCTTCGCGCCCTGGTTCCCGAGCGTGACGAAGCGCTCGTACTTGGGGCGCATCGGCACGCTCACCGTGCGCCAGTCGATCCACGCCTTGAGCTGGTCGTCGTAGGCCTTGGCCGCATCGGGCTCCGTGGGGGCCTTCGCGAGCACAGCCTCCAGATCGAGCAGACCGCGGCAGTTCTCGCCCGCAGCATCACACACCTTGCCCGACCCGTACGCACCCTCCATCGCCGGGCCCAGCGCAGCGAGCTCTTCGCGCAGCGCGAGGTCGGACGGGGCCGGGAGCGTGGAGCCGCGCAGCAGCAGCTCGACCGTGCGTGCCACCTCGGGGCTCGCGCCCGCCACGCCCTTGTACTTCGCGGCCTCCTTCGTGTAGGCGGCCACCTTCTCCATGCTGATCGCCTCGGCCTTCGCCACGGCCGCTTCATGCTCGGGCGTGATGTCGGTCTGGTAGGCCCACGCGGCCACGCTGGAGTCCATCCACACCTGCTTGAGCTCGGTGTTGGCGCGGCTGACAAACGCGGCCGCTTCTTCGGCCGTGGGACCCACAGGGGCCGGCGGCTCCGGGGGGGCCGAGGGCGAGCAAGCGAGCAGGACGAGGGAGAGCAGCATGGGAACCTCCAGGAAGGGCGCGCCATAACCGCCCGTCTACCGACCGCGAACCGGCGATGTTGCACGCCGGGCACGCACGCGCGCTAGGAGCACCGCGCAGGAGGCCGCATGCGAGGCTGGACCCTCACGCTCGTGCTGATCGGCTGCGGGGACACCGGCTTCACCACGGTGCAGCCCGAGGCGTTCTGGGTGGACCTGGGCGGCACGCCCGTCACGCGCGGCGAGGCCCTCACCTACGTCGACGATCAAGGCGTCACCTGGACCATCGACTGGCAGAGCGCGTCGCTCTCGGGCCCGGCTTACCCCCAGGTGCTCTACGGCGACGACTCCTGCGGCGGGCTCCCCTACCTGGCGGCGAACGTTCCTCCCCTGCACGCCATGTGGGACGCCGACGACGAGGTCTGGAAGATGGTGCGGGAGGATGCGCGCGTGGAGCGCCTGGAGGCCGGCTACACCAAGGCGTCGGGCTGCTCCAAGGTGGCCCAGCAGCCTGTGGTGTTCGATCTGCGCAACGTGCTGGTGCTGGGCCCGTCCCCGCGGCTGCTCCCGTTCGTGCCGCCACTGCGTAAGGTGCTGCCGGCCGGTGAACCTTGACCGCGCCCGCGCGGGTGATCGCCCCCGCGCGAGGCTGACGTGAGCGCGGTCCCGCCCTTCTCCGGGTGCCACGTCGTCGACGTGATCTGCCCGCGGGTGACCGACCACCTCTCGGAGGACGAGGCGGTGGTGGTGGCACGCCTGCCCGACCAGATCACCACCGAGGCCGCGGCGCTGGCCCGCGAGCTGGGGGCCCCGGTGCGGGTGGTCGATGCGCCGCAGGGCGGTGCCACCTGGTGGATCGGTCCCGCGGCGTGCAACCCGTCCCTGGCGGCCCAGTCGCCGGAGCCGACCACGGTGCCGGTGCATCGGCTCGACCGCGCTGCGCGCACGCTGATCACGGATGCGCCCGACGTGTCGGGCATCGTGCAGGCGTTCGGCGGCTTGCGGTCCCTCTCGCGCCTTGGGGGCGGCACGCTCACCGTGGCGCACGCCACCGACGGCGCCGAGGCGGTGCGGCGCATCGCGCGCGAGGTGGCCGACACGTGGCCGGGGCTCGCAGCCCGCGGGATCGACTGGCCGAGGCTCTGCGACGAGCACGTGTGGAAGGTGCTGGCATCGGCGCAGCCTGTGGCCGCGATGCAGCGCTGGCTGGCCAGCTTGGGTGATCTGCACACGTGGGTGCGTCCGGTGCGCACGCAGGTGGTGCTGCCCTACAGCGCGTGCGTGGTGGACGGCGAGGTGGTCGTCACCTGGGTGTGGGAGGGCTCGCTCGGCTACGCCCACGGCCTTCGACCGGGGTGGCGGCTGGTGGGCGAAGAGGTGCGCGAGACCTGGGCCACCACCCCCGCCCCACCGCACGCGAAGCCGCTGCTGGTGGCACGCCGGCTGCTCTCGGGCACACCCGGCACGACGCGCACGGTGGAGGCGCGCTCGCCATCAGGTGCGTGGGCCCGCTGGGACGAGACCTTCACCCTCCCCACCGGCGCGCCCGCCGCCTGGGACCGTCTCGACGACGGCCTGGGCTACCTGTGGATTGGCGCGTGGGTTCCCGATGCCGGCATCGAGGAGCTCGTGGACGAAGCCCTCGAAGCGCTGGCCGACGCGCCGGCCCTCCTCGTGGACCTGCGCGGCAACGGCGGCGGAAGGATGGCGATGGCCGAGGCCTTCCGCGCCCGCTTCCTCGACCGCGACCGTCCTGTGGGCTGGATCCGCACCACCGAGCCCGGCGGGCGACTGGGCGATCCCGAGCCGCTGAACGGCGTTCGCGCGGACTCGGGCCGCTGGGACAAGCCCGTGCGCTTCCTCACGTCTCCCCTCACCTACTCGGCCAGCGAAGATGCCCTGCTGGGCCTGCAAGGCCAGCCCAACGTGACCCTGGTGGGCGAGCGCACCGGGGGTGGGAGCGGGCGACTGCGCAGGCTGCCGCTGCTGCCGGGATGGCGGCTCACGATCACGTCCAGCCTCACCTACGACACACGCGGCCGTTGTGTGGAAGGCCAGGGCCTCATGCCGAATGTGGAGGTGGTGCCGGATCGGCGACGGCCGACGGGGGTGGACGAGGTGCTGGAGGTGGCGAGGCGGGGGTGAGGCGAGCGCAGGATCCTCGTGCTACGTTCGGGACATGAGCGCATCCGACACCATCACCGTCGTCGTCGAGCTTCCGCGAGAGAGTGTCGGGACGGCCAACGCGGTGGAGCTTCGTGCTGAACTCCGCGCGCTGTGGGCTGTCGATCAGGTGCGCCAGAAGCGTTGCGGCGTGGGCAAGGGTGCCGAACTCGCTGGGATGCCTCGTGCAGCGTTCATGCAGTGGCTGGGCGAGCACGGCGTCGCCGTCATCGACTACCCGGTCGACGATCTGCTGGCGGAGCTGCAGGTTCGGCCGTGATTCTGGTGCCGGACTGAGCGTGAGGCGCAGCGATGCCGACGATCTCGCAAACTCCGTGATCGGAGGCCAGCAGCCCGGCACCACGGTAACGAGGACCGGCCCACCTTGCGGAGGTCCCGGTCCCGCCGTGCAGGCGCTACCCGCGCGCACCCCGTCGACGCGCTCCACAATCGCGACGGGGTGAGCCGAGCCGCTGGTTCCTGGGTGTTGGTGTGCGTGCGGCGACAGTGGAGAGCACCTTGTTGCCGGTGCTTGTCGAGTCGTCGTCAGCTAGCCGCTTCCGCCTCATCGAACGAAAGCTTCTTCACGATGGCCGCTTCCAATGTCCAGTACTTCGACATCTAGCAAATAACTTCTGGACATTTCGTACTTACGACCGTGTCTGAAGACCGATCGAACGCCTTTCGGAATGTCTGCACTGGCCGGAAGACACTCGATTGCGTTCATTCTGAAGCGCGAGAAGTCGGTAATCCAGCTACAAAATGCCGGCCACGCGGCATCCTCCAGTTCGACGGGCGTTAGATCCATGTACACACCATGCACGCGCAAGCGATTGCCCACGACATCTGGCGCCGCATACGCACCACAAGCGTCGTACCAACTGCATTCCACGCCGATAGCGAGCACGAGATCTTCTCCCTCGACGCCCACCAGCTTCGGAAATTCCGGAAACGAGTTTGTCATGTTGTACGTGCGCACGGGATGGGTTTCGCCGGCCAGTCTCCATTCCTCGATCACCAGGTCATTGCGGCACTCAACAACGGCACCCACACCCCTGGCCAACATGAAGCGCGGCATCACCCCTCGATTGCCGTGAAACGAGCCAACAGCCTCGTCTCCCGTGCGCCAAGCGGTATACGTGAGGGGCAGCGAGACGATGTCGCCGGGACGAATTGGCTTCTTGATGGACACTCCGAACTCGGCATCGGACAGGGAAATCATCAAGAGACACCTCGGCGCGTCATCCCAAACCTCCTACCCACACCGAGGAAGGCGAGGAGGATCGGAAGGGTGACAGGTCACAACTGAATGTCTACCCTACGGCCATGGCCCTGTGCCGATCGTACGCCGAAACTTTTGTGCACGACCTCCCCGGCCACGAAGCGATTCGTCGAGCCTCGCCACAGCGCTTCCGAGCTTGTCGCGCACCGCGTACCGCACGTCCGATCCAGACGACCCGTGGGCACGCAGCCTGCGGGGGGCGCTTGACGGCTGCGCAACCGACGCGTTCGTCCTCGCGCCACCTGCAAGAAGCCGCTCGGCCTCCTCGGGTGGCGGATCGCGCTTCGCTGGGGTGCTTCCCGGCCCCCCCCGGCTGAACGACCCCGCTCGCGATAGTCGACGGGGGCGCGAAGGAGCCGGATTTCGGCTGGCCGCGACCTTGCATTGCCACCTCGAGCACCCGAGGCTCCCCATGCGTCTGAACCCCATCCCTGCCCTCGTGCTCGCACTCCTCGCTGGGAGCGGGGCACTCGTCGGCTGCTCGAACAACGAGGGCACCAGCCCGCCGATCGCCGTCTCGGAGGCGGCGCCGGAGGTGGTCAGCGCCTACACCTCGGGGCTCGTGAGCCGGAAGTCGCCGGTGAAGGTCCAGCTCGCGCAGGAGAGCACGGCCTTCTCGGCGGCGGGATCGCCGATCGAGGGCGTCTTCCGCGTCACGCCCGAGGTGCCCGGAACAGCCAGTTGGGTGAGCAGCACCGAGCTGAGCTTCCAGCCCGCGGGCGACCTCACCCCCGGCG
>CAYNFK010000183.1:0-5031 GCA_964396405.1 uncultured Enterobacteriaceae bacterium | reverse complement strand
AGCGCGTACGTGACCGCGGTGCCGACGGACTGCGTCCCCCAAATGACATCCCAGACGCTCGTGTTCGGACTTGCCGCTGTCTTTCCCGCGACGAATTCAACAAACCGGTTGTCGACCAGGCGCGGGTCGATCCGCATCATCGCTCCGAACGCGAGGACAATGTCGTTCAGCCGCATGAGCCACTCGCGGAGGAATGCCGTGCTGAGTCCGATCAGCAGAACTTTCGCGAACAGCCACAGGTACGCTCCGGGATCGGGACGGCTGCGGAGCGCGTGAAACACCAGACCGGCGGCCACAATCGCACTCGCGACGTAGGCGCAGCCGCCCCAGAGGGTGGACAAGCCATCGAAGTACGAGGTTGGTAGTATGGTCGCGACGTGCATGGGCATCCTCCGGTCTATCGATCGGACTTGCCGGGAGGCGGCTGGGCATCGCCTGCCTTAGCCGGTGGGTTCACCCGAAAGTAATCCGGCGTCTGGAACGCCTTCGGCAGGATATCCATCTCCTTGCGGGCGGCATCCACCCGCGCTTTTGCCTCCTGCGCCTCGCGCTCGCGCCGGTTGTGCGCGTCGAGGTCAAAGCAGCCGCTCAGGGCGCTGAGCAGGACCGCGCTCGCGAGCATCGCAATCGGTTTCACCCGAGAGTCGACTGTGGTTCGAGTGTACATGGGCTACGGGGCCAAGCGCCGTTCCGTCACATATTGAAGGAGGCACTCGTAGGTAGGCTTGAAGCTGGTCGAGACCTTCTTCGCCTCCTGATGGCTCAGTTCACGATGCGCCTCTGATTCCGCCTGACTGTGCGCTGCGTTCATCGCTGCCGCCTCGGCAGCCTTTACCTGGACGTCAGCAGCCATCATCGCCACTTCGGCATCGATCGTCCTCAACTGCCCATACTGCGCATTGAGGACCGCTTCATGTTTCTGCTGCTCCGCCACGGTGGGCGCGTTCCGCATCGCTTCACTGGTCTGGGCGATTGCGGTCTTCAATCGCTCACGGCGAAGGTAGACATCGCTCTGAACCACCTTGAATTGGTCGACACTCACGACCATGTCGTGCGACTCCTTGAAATTGCGGGGATCGCGGCTCACCGGCGCGCCGTCGAAATCAAGGAACTGGGAATTGACCGCCTGGAAGATCCCGCTCCGCGTGTCGCCAAAGATCCCGACGCCATCGACCCGCCCCAGTCGGTCGGCCCAGGTCTTGATCTGCGTCGGCAGGCTCAAATCGGCCCGAAACTCGGGGAACCCGATCAGATTGCGAATCGTAGCCATATCGCCCCACCGCTGAATCTGCGTGTCGAGCTGCCTGATCTGCTGGACCTGGTTGCTGATCTGCGTCGCCTGTCGCGAAATCTGCTCCGTCAACGCGGCGTAGTTGACGATGCTCTGCTGGAGATTCGCGATGTCGAAGACCGCCCATTGCCCGGACGAGGGCGCTGTACCGAGGACAATCAACATTCCAACCGTGAGTAACTTTTTCATGGGCTGACCTCCTGTTTGGGCATGACGATTCGGACGACTCGTGTGGACGGCTCCCGCCGCACTCCTTCCCGCTCGTTCGCGGGTACCGGGAACTCATAGTATCCTTCCTCGTAGCCGTCGTCCGCGATCGGGCGGTGATTTGCCCGGGCAATCCAGTACTGCTGTTTGACCGCGTTGGACTGACCTTTTTCGTAACCGGACAGAAACGCCTCCTTTTGGGCGGCATTGCTGAAATAGTTGACCACTTCTCCCGCGACGAAACCAACGGCCGCGCCGAGCGCAGCGCTCTTGGCTTTACCGTCGCCCTCCTTCGCACCGATGTAGGCGCCGGCGGCGGTCGTGGTCGCGGTCGTCGCGAAGTTTCGGGTACGTCCGGCGGATTCGCCGCCAGATGTCGTGCAGCCGGACAACAAGATGGCTACCAATGCGAGCGGCAGCAGCCCAATGAACGTGGGCTGAAGGACACTCATCAACTCCAGGATTCTGCGCATGGTCTGATTGGGTTGGGGGGTTGAGGTTCACCAACAGTGAATCTCAGCTCGTTTCTCCAACTGAGATTCGCTCGATAGGTGTCGGGTGAGTACTGCCGCTCCACGGCGTGGGCGATGAACTCGCTCGGGCCAAGTCGCCCCTCGAGGAATTCCATGATCTCCGCTTTCGCCCGGAGCCGGTCGGCCACCGGAAGCCGATCCAATTCCAGGATGCCTGCGAGTTCCGTGACCTTCTCCCAGTGCGCAGGATCGTCGCTCACCGCGGCAGTCTCCGCGTAGGGCTCGACCGCCGCCGCCAGCCGTTCCGATTCGGCCAATTCGTAGCCCACTCGCAGAACATCGTAGGCGGAGAAGCTGGAGGTGATCGCGAACGCCGAGTCGTCCTCCTGACCGATGTCGACGAAGCCGGCATCCCGCTCCATGAGATGAAACACGAGATCCCCGTTTTCGACGGTCGCGGCGACATACCGCTCCTGACTCGGCTCTTCCGATTCTTCTGCACCGAACTTGGTCACCCACGTCCGCTCTACGGGATCATCCAGGACCATGAGTATCCGCGGTGCGGACACGACTACGGTTCGTTGCGGCCCGCTGATGTGCTCGGCCTGATATTCCCGGCCAAGCGAGGTGATGAGCTGTGCTTCGACCAGGACTTCCTCTTTCGTTTTCATGATTTCAAGCGTTGGCGATGATGGTCTCGACGATGTCGTTGGTTCCGCGGAGTGCCTTCTGCCGTTCATCGAAGTGCGCTCCCGCGCTGGACGCGCAGTAAAGCATCTCGCGAGACGCGACGTTGCGCATCGTGACGATGAGCGGACGACGCTCGTCGGTATGATAGTAGGTGAACTGCGAAAACTTCTGGCCCGAAAGCTTCTCGGGTTCCGGATGGCTCATCACCGCATCCTTCACCGCCTCCGGAATCGGAAAGTCCTGGGAGAGGTCTTCGATGTCAGACCGGTCGCTTTGGCGGAGCAGAAAGAGGATGCGGCTGTTGCCGAGTACGGCACCGCGGATGTCGGACGTCCTGAACTGCTCGTAGTTCTGAACCGTCGCCACGTTCCAGACATTGTACTTACGCAGCTGCTGATATGACTCCCGCAGCACCTTCTTCCCGGACGGAACCAGGGAGAAGCGCGCGACCTCCTCGAAGATATTTCGTTTCCGGAGAGCCCGCGGCAGTCGCATCATGTGCGAGCGCGTGTAGTTCGCGATCAGGAAGGCCGCCGCGGCTTTCAGTTCCTCCGCCGATTCGGGAATGTAGCCCAGTTCGAAGTGCGCGATCTTCCCCGTGAGATTCACGTTCGAGACGCCATCGAACAATTCCCCATACGAACCGCCCGCTGACCATGGCTCCAGCAGCGTCGCGAGATACCTCATTTCGTCGGCATGAGGTCCGGACGCCTCAGCGGAGAGGAGTTCCTGGAGATGGCTGTGCTGCGGCTGTTCCTCGCCACTGAACCGGGAGAAGATCAGGTCGCGGATTTGCTGGGCGCCAGCGCCGTTCTTGGCGAACCGCATCACCTCCCCTTCGTCGGCCCGACCAAGCAGAGCCGTTGCCTCATCCCGGTGCGCCGCTTCGAACTCCGCGAACTCCAGGAACGCGTCCAGTTCGGTTGCCTGCGGTCCCATTCTCTCCCGGCGGTATAGGTCGAGAGCGTACGCGCGCCGCGCCAATGCCAGCGCCTCGTCGGAATGCCGGTTCAGGTACCAGCGGGCGAAGTCTTCGTACAGACGCCCAATCGCGTTCGACATCAGGGCGTGACGCAGCTTGTTCCGGTCCTCGTCCTTCGATTGCCCGACCATCAGCATCGGCAAGGCCGCGGCGGCACTCAGGTGCAAGCCGGACAGAGGGAGCCCCCGGGTATCCAGATAGTTCATGGTCAGCTTGCCGTTCGCACGGACCACGATCGGTTCACACGTCGCATCGACCGTCTTGGCGTACGTCGTGTAGGACTCACCCTCCTCCACGATCATCGTGTAGGCGTAGAACGGTTCCGTCTGCGTCAAGATGTCGATCACGTTGACGCTCTTTCCGGAACCGGTCGTTCCAATGACCACCGCGTTTTGCGGCGTCTGGCTGCTGCCTTCGCCGACAAACGTCCGACCACCCACGAGGTTTCCGTTCGGTCCCTCGTAGAGGAACTCGGCGTCGTCGAGGTAGCCTACCGGCGTCGACGAGAACGGCAGGATATTCGCCACCAGGGCGTCATCGTAGTGATGCCACAGCGCCGAGTACTTGCTGAACGTCCAGCCCGGCCACGTGCAGTAGAAAAAGTTCCGCGCCGAAGGGTCGAGCGCCGGCTCATAGGCCTGCGCCCGCTCCATGCTGCCCACCGCGGCTTTCAGCGCGGTCAACTTTGCCCGCAACTCATCCCGATTTCGGTCCCAGGCACGGATGATGTACTGAATCCGATAAGGGGAACTGTCTCCGTTGGAGTAGCGGGCGATCTTCGCCGCCTTCGTACGGATTGCCGCGAGGAGTTTTACTTTCCGGACGCTCTCGTAATCGCCTTCCACCCGATTGAGCTCCTTCTGCTCCTTCTCGATCAGTTGATCGACGTCGACGCTCTCGACATTGACTGAGATCGCGTACTCTCGGAACCCGAGCTTGGTCAGTTGGTACGCCATGCTGGGCCGCGTCCGTTTCGGCAGCGCCTTCAGGACAAGCATCCCATGGAAGTAGCCATCGAGGTAGAAGCCCGTGTCCGGTTGGTCGAGCGGACGACCCTCTCCCAGCCAGCAGTTCTCCTGGATCGACTTGGTCGGATCGAAGAATTCTCCCGGATCGGCGATCCGTTGTTCGGGCAGCGACGGATTCAGAAACTCCAAGTAGTGCAGAAAGTGATCGACGTCCCTCATCGGACGGACCTGACCGCCACTGCCGCCGAACAACGACTGGAGGAACTGGCCCATCTGCTTGAACTGCTCCCGATAGGCGTTGAGCAGAGCTTCGGACGTCAGCTTCCCGGCCGCAGGCCCCATCGCATCGGCATCCACCGGGATTGTGAAATACACCCTGAGCCGTTCACGGCGCAGCGCCCCCTCGTCGACGAGCCGTGA
>CAYNFK010000182.1:0-5039 GCA_964396405.1 uncultured Enterobacteriaceae bacterium | reverse complement strand
CTGCCGCCCACCCGCTCGCCAGCGCCTCCAGCACGAAGATCGCCTCCAGGCCGCCACAGGCCCCCAGCGTGTGACCGGTGTGACCCTTCGTGCCCACCACCGGCGGACCGTGCGGCAGCGTCGTGCGCAAAGCGACGGCCTCAGCGCTGTCGTTGAGCGGCGTGCCGGTGGCGTGGGCGTTCACGAGGTCGATCTGGTCGGCCCGGATGCCTGAGCCCGCCACGGCCTGCGCGATCGCCCGAGCCACGCCCAACCCCTCCGGGTGCGGCTGGGTCATGTGGTGCGCGTCCGACGTCTCGCCCACCCCGTAGAGCAGGCCGTGCGCGTGACCGCTCCGCTCCAGCAGCAGGAGCGCCGACGCCTCGCCGAGGTTGATGCCCGTGCGACCCGCCGAGAACGGCGCGCAGCGTGCGCTCGAGAGCACCTCGAGGGACCGAAAGCCGAACAGCGTGAACCGACACCAGCTGTCGATGCCGCCCACGAGCACGGCGTCGCACACGTCCTGCTCCAGCAGCCGACGCGCGGTGCCCAGCACCTTGTTGCTCGACGAGCACGCGCTGGACTGGCTGATCCGCGGACCCTTCGCGCCCACGAGCTTGGCGATCAGCTCGGCCGTCGCGAGCTGCGCGTGCTGCCTTCGCAGATCGTAGCCATCGGGAAAGCCTGCCTCGGGGGTCCACTGCGCATGGCGCGCTTCCGTCTCGGACATGCCGCCCGTGGTGGTGCCGACCACCACGCCCACGCGGGTGGCCCCCCAGCGTCGGACCGCGGCCTCCACGGGCTCAGCCACCAGGCTCACGCCGTGCTGAACGAGGCGTGCATGCCGCGTCTCCCACCCCGACAACGCTGCCGGGAGCGGGTCGAACTCCCCCGGAACGAAGCCGAAGAAGCTGGTGAACGGGAGGCCCTCGGCCGCCCCCACAGGCCGCAGTCCGTCAACGCCGGCCCGCATCGCCGCCATCACCGCCTCGGTGCTGCGACCGAGCCCACAGGCTGCGCCGTACGCGGTGATCGGCCAGGGCCGCAGGCTCATCCGACCACCGACCCCTCGGGGAGCGGGAGCGCGCCGGCATGCAGCCGCTCCACCAGCCCCACGATGTCGAGATCGTGCCGACGGTCCACCGCCGTGAACGGCACCGTCTCCCGCACCGCCGCGCGCATGGCCCACGTGGCAGCGCGCACCGCAGGCTCCCCGCGCAGCTCGGCCGCCTGGGCCAGCGCGATGAGCTGAATCACCAGCACCCGCTCGGTGAGCTCGACCACCCGCAGGGCGTCGCGCGCGGCGATGGTGCCCATGCTGACCTTGTCTTGGTTGTGCGACTCGGTGCTGCGGCTGAACGACGCCGCCGGCATCGTGAGCTTGAGCGCTTCGGCCGCCAGCGCCGACGTGGTGATCTGCATCGCCTTGAACCCGTGGCTGCCCGCCGTGCCCTCGGCCCGCGGCGCCACAAGGTTCGCCGGGAGGCCGCCGTTCGTGAGCGGGTCCACCAGCAGCAGGAGCTGGCGATCGTGCAGGTCCGCAAGGCCCGCCACCGCCGCCTTGAGCGCGTCCATCACGAAGGCCACGTGCCCACCGTAGAAGTTGCCGCCGTGCAGCACACCGCCCGTGTCGGGGTCGACGATGGGGTTGTCGTTCACCCCGTTGAGCTCGACCGCGAGCGTGCGCTCGAAGAAGGGCAGCGCGTCGGCGAGCACGCCCGTGACGTGGGGTGCGCAGCGGATCGAGTAGCGGTCCTGCACGCGCTCGGGATCGACGTGGGTCGCGACGTCGTAGGCCAGGTGCTGCGCCACCCAGCGCGCCACCTGCCGCTGACCGGGGTGCGGCTTGCACGCGAAGATGCGGTCATCGAAGTGGGCGGCGTTGCCGCGGCTGACGTCCGACGCCATCGCCGTGAGCACGGCCGAGAGGCGTGTCAGGCGGTCGGCACCGGCCAGCGCCAAGCACGCGAGGCCCGTCATCATCGACGTGCCGTTCATGATCGCGAGGCTCTCTTTGGGCCACAGCACCACGGGCTCCAGGCCCGTCGCCGCCAGCGCCTCAGCCGCCGGCACCACCTCGCCCTTCCACCAGACCTCGCGATCCCCCGAGAGTACGGCCGCCACGTACGACAGCGGCGTGAGGTCGCCGCTCGCGCCCACCGAACCTTCGGAAGGCACCGCAGGGATCACGTCGTGCACAAGCAGATCGACCAGGCGCTCCAGCACCACCGGTCGGATCGCCGAGCCGCCTTGGGCCAGCGCCGCGATGCGCGTGATCAGCAGCGCGCGACCCTGCGCCGCATCCAGCAGCGCGCCGGTGCCGCAGCCGTGCATCCGCACGATGTTGCGGGCCATGCCCTCGCGCGCCTCCGCCGCCACCCGCGTGGTGACCGACTCGCCCACACCGGTGGTCACGGCGTAGACCACGCCACCGCCCGCCACATAAGCCTCAAGTGCCGCTCGGCTCTGGTTCAGCCGGGCGCGGAAGACCGGGGCCTCGGAGATCCGCACGTCGAGCTGACCCTCCGCGGCCGCCACCACGTCGGCCGGCGTCAGCTCACGCTCGCCCACAACCCACTGCGCCCGCTCGGCTGCCACCATGCGCTCCCCAGCGTCCCAGCCCCTAGCCGATCCCTTCCCAGGGGGCGCGCCTCCAATCGGGGCAGGACCGCCGAGCCGCGGAGCATCGCGTTAGGCAGCCCCTCCCCGGAGGTCGGATGCGCTCGCTGCTGCTCGGTCTCGCCGCGTGCTGGGGGCAGAACGCGTACATCGTCGAGGGCACGGTGGTGGAGGTCAGCTCGCCCACCGAGATCGTGCTCGACCACGGCAACGTCCCCGGCCTGATGGGGCCGATGGTGATGCCCTTCGTGCTCGACGCCGCCATCACACCGCCCCTTCGACCGGGCGACCGCGTGGTGGGCCGCATGGCGATCGAAGACGGCCGCGCCCACCTCGTGAAGGTGCGCGTCACCGGGTTCACGGCACCCGCCGAGCCCGACCCGTCCGACGTGGTGCCCGTGCGCCCGGGCCAGCTCTTCCCGCGCACCGAGATCCCGGCTGCGGATGGCAGCACCTGGGTGGTGGGCAGCGGTCAGCCCGGCCCCACCGTGCTCACCTTCCTCTACACCACCTGCCCGCTGCCCGCGTTCTGCCCGCTCACGGTGGCCCACCTCCAAGCCCTCCAGCCCAAGCTGCCTGCTGGCGCCCGGCAGATCGCGGTCACCGTCGACCCCGAACGCGACACGCTGGAGCTGCTCGCCGCGTACGGCACCAACGTCGGCGTGCAGCCCGACCGGTGGGGCCTGGGTCGCTTGGAGCCCGCGGCGCTGGCCGACCTCGCCCGCCGATCGGGCCTCTCGGTGGTGCGCGAGAACGACGGCATCGTGCACGCGCTGCGCTGGCTGGTGCTCGACGCCGAAGGCCGCCTCATCGAGCGCTACGACGACAACGCCTTCCCCATGGACCGCGTGCTCCAGCAGCTCACCACCGGCGGGCCGCCCGCGCCCACCGGCAGCGACGGCACCCTCACCCTCCCCGAGGCCACCCCATGAAGCTCTACTACAGCCGCTTCACCCGCGCGTCCCGACCCCGCTGGCTGCTCGAAGAGCTCGGCCTGCCCTACGAGCTCGTGCGCGTGGACCTCACGAAGGGCGAGCAGCGGGAGCCCGCCCACCTCGCCCGCCACCCCCACGGCAAGGTGCCGGTGCTGGAGGTCGACGGCTGGTCGATGACCGAGTCCGCCGCGATCGTGCAGTGGCTGGCGGACGCGCACGGCGCCGGCACCCTCGCGCCTGCCCTCGGCACGCCCGAGCGCGCACAGTACGAGCAGTGGCTGTTCTACGCGATGACCACGGTGGAGCCGCCGATCGTGCAGTTCGTGGAGCACACCCGCCGCCTGCCCGAAGACAAGCGCGACGCCCAGCAGGCCCGCGACGCCCAAGGCAAGCTGCGCCAGATCGCGGAGCTGCTCACCCGTGAGCTGCAGGGTCGCGAGTACCTGCTGGGCCCGTTCACGGCAGCCGACGTGGTGCTCGGCAGCGTGATGATCTGGGCACGCTCGCTCAAGGTGCTCGACGACTTCCCCGTGGTGCTCGCGTGGTGTGCCCGCCTGCACGCGCGGCCCGCTTACCAGCGCGCAATGGCGGACTGATCGATGGTCGTCTGGGACGCCGCCGTCTACAGCCGGTTCGCCCACGAGCGGCAGCTGCCGATCCCGGCGCTGCTCACCGCCCTGCCCGACGACCTCGTCCCCACCTCGATCGTCGACCTCGGCTGCGGGAGCGGACAGCTCACCACCGCGCTCGCGATGCGCTTCCCGCTCGCGAACATCGTGGGGGTGGATGCTTCCGCCGACATGCTGGCCAAGGCGCCCACCTTCCCGCAGATCCGCTGGGAGCAGGGCGATCTGGCCTCGTGGCGTTCCTCGGAACCGGTCGACCTCGTGGCATCGAACGCCGCGCTTCACTGGCTCGACGACCCCCTCGCCGCGTTGCCGGCCCTCGCCGACGCCCTCGCACCCGGCGGCGTGCTCGCTCTCCAGGTGCCGCGCAACACCCACGCCCCCAGCCACCAGCTCGTCGAGGCGGTCGGGCGCGCCGGTCCGTGGTCGGGGGCCCTCGCGCACGTGCACCCGCCCGCACCGGTGCCGCCTCCCGAAGCCTGGTCCCGCGCACTCGCCGGCCTGGGCCTTCGGGCCGAGGTCTGGGAGACCACCTGGCAGCACCGCCTCACCGGGGATCGGCCTGTGCTGCACTGGCTGATGGGCACCACGCTGCGGCCTTGGCTCACCGTGCTGGGGTCCGCCGAAGCGCAGTCCCTGCTCGACGCCCTGGGCGCGGCCCTCGACGAGGCCTACCCGAAGGAGCCTGACGGCAGCACGCTGTTCGCGTTCCGTCGCCTGTTCGCCGTGGCGCGTAAGCCTTAGACCTTTCGACGCCCGTCGGCGGTGGTCAGCACGCCGTAGAGCTCGGGGCGGCGGTCGCGGAAGAAGCCCCACTCCCCCCGCCGCAGCACGAGCGCGTCGAGGTCGAAGGTGGCCGTGATCACGCCTTCTTCGGTGC
>CAYNFK010000181.1:0-5076 GCA_964396405.1 uncultured Enterobacteriaceae bacterium | reverse complement strand
TCTACGCCACCCAGCTCCACCACCTCTCCTCGGTGGGCGTGGAGCGTGGTGACACCGTGCGGCGTGGGCAGGTTGTGGGCCTGTCGGGCGCGACGGGCTGCGCGAACGGGCCCCACCTGCACCTGGTCGTCGAGCAGGTGACCGGCGACCACCGTGTGGCGGTGGATCCCTTCGGCTGGGAGGGCGGCCTGCCCGATCCGTGGGCCCATGCGCCGCGCGGCGCTCCTTCGCCGTGGCTGTGGGCCGAGGCGCCGCCGGTGCTGTTTGAAGAGGAGCACCTCCCCGACGTGAAGGACGTGCGCCCCGTGCGCATCGACGCCGTCCGCTACAGGGGCTGGCGCGACGATCTGAACCCCGCGAATGAGACCGTGCGCTTGGTGGCCGACGCGCGCTTCGTTCCACCGGGTGGTCAGCCGCTCGATGGTTACGCGCTGCGCTTCCCCGACGGCACCACGTGGCCACTCCCGTTGGGCCTGCGGCTGGAGCCCGAGAACCCGCTGGTGATCACCGTGGGGGAGGGGGCCGCACCCGCCATGGCGCGCACGGCGCCTCTGCTGCCGGATGGGGGCGGGGAGGTGGTGCTGCTCGACCCCCAGGGCAACGTGCTCGACCGGTTCGCGTTCGGCCTGGCCGTGCCGCTGCAGCGGGCGTCGCCGCCGCCCGGTGAGCCGTTCGCGTGCCCGGACGCACGCCTGGGCTGCGTGCCGCTGCCGCTACCAGGTGCGGTGCGCGACCTGGCCTGGTCACCGAGCGGGGTGCTCGCGATGGTGGTGGGCACCCCGGGGCTTCCTGTCGTGCTCAGCCCGACGAGCGCGCTGGTGGTGGATCATGTGGCGAGTGCCCGAGGCCTCCCCATGGGTGCGCGCCGCACCCGCTGGCTCGACGACGATCTGCTGGTGTTCGACGCCCCGCGCGCCGATGGCACGCTGGCGGTGTGGTACACGCGCCCCGGTCTGCCAGCGGCCGAGGCCGTGCCGGCACCCGCGACGGGAGAGTCGCGTCAGGTGGCGGACGCACGTGCCGGTGCGCTGCTGATCTCGTCGGCACCTCGCGGAGCTCCCGACCTGGTGGCGTGGCGGCCCGGTCGGGGAGAGCCCACGGTGGTCACCTCGGACGCGCTCCAGGAGGAAGGCGCGGTGCTCTCGGACGACGGCACCCGGGTGGCGTTCCTTCGTAACGGCCGTGTCGTCGCCCTCGACCTCCAGACCGGGGTCGACGAGACGTTCACGGGGGGAGATCCTGAGGCGGTGGCTTGGCTGTCGGGCGCGATCGTGGCGCTCGGGAACGGTCAGCTCGTGCGGTGGGTGAACGGCCAGGCCACGCCGTTCGGTCCCACGGGCCTCCAGGCGGGTGCGCTCGCGACCCATGGCGGCTGGGTGGCGGTGGTGCAGACCTCGGAAGTGGTGGTGCTGAACCTCGAAGGGGAGGTGCTCATGCGGCTGAAGGCGCCGGCGAGGCCGGTCGCTGACCTCGCGCTGCGGGTGGACGGCAGCCAGCTCGACGTGGCATGGACGGCCACAGTGGCCGATGGCGCCCCACCGGCCCTGGTTCGCCACAGCGTCTCGACAGGCCGCTAAGGCCCTAGAGGGCGCGCTGAGCGGGTAGGCGCGTCGGCCAGGGAGGACGTGCCTCCAGCGTGAACCCCAGCGCCCGTCCGTGGTCCAGGATGCGCTCGAAGTCGAGCGAGATCGTGGCGCCGGCCTTCTGCGTGACCTCGTCCTCGGTGGGCAGGTCGAAGTCGTCGGCACCGTATGCGAGCCCCGCCAGGGCGTGCTCGTTGCGGGTGAGCACGCTCGTGCGAACGTGCACGATGTTGTCGAGGAACACCCGGCTGACGGCCAGCCAGCGCAGGTAGTCCTGCAAGGAGACCTCCTGCCCGCCGAGCTCGGTGTGGTAGGGCTTGTAGGTCCAGCACAGGTAGCTGGCGAGGCCGCCTTCGTGCTCGTCTTGGAACTGGCGCAGGCGGCTCAGGTGGTTGAGGCGCTCTTCCAACGTCTCGTCGAAGCCGATCACCATCGTGGCCGTGGACCCGCAGCCGACGCTCAGCACGGCGGCTTGGGCATCGTAGTAGTCCTCGACCTTGTACTTCAGCGGACTGTGGCGCTTGCGGAACGCATCATCGAGCACCTCGGCGCCGCCGCCGGTGATCCACTGAAGGCCCGCCTCACGCAGGGCGCGTGCGCCCTCCTCGTAGGAGACCTTGCTGACCTTGCACACATACATGAGCTCGGCGATCGTGAGGCCGTAGAACTGCACGCGGTCGCCGTAGGCGTTCACGAGGCGTCGAAACAGATCCACATACCAATCGAGCTTGAGGCCGGGGTGAAAGCCGCCGTTGAAGCCCACCAGCGTGCCGCCCAGCGCGACCACGGCGTCGATGCGCGCGCACAGCTCTTCGTAAGAGAGCACGTAGCCTTCGGGGTCCTTAGGGAGCCGATAGAAGGCGCAGTAGTCGCACTTGGCCACGCACACGTTCGTGGTGTTCACGATCGCCATGATCAACCAGGTGGCGCGCTTGGGCTCGTGGAACCGCGCCCGCACCATCGTGGCGAGCTCTTGGAGCAGGGCGTCATCGCCGTGGGTGTGCAGCCACGCGGCCTCGGCGACCGAGATGCGCCGACCCTCAAGCACCTTCCCCCGTACCGCGTCGCGCATCCGTCCCTTCCGCAAGCGGGCTAACGCAAGGGGTCCCGGCGCGGGCGTCTCCACACGTTTCCCGACGGTCGGGCGACCGGGCCTCGGCGGGCGGGTGCAAGGCAGCCGGCGACCCGAAGTGGTGCGTGCTAAGTTCGCACCGCGGAGTCTGATGATGAAGCTGCGCCCGTTCATCGTCCTGGCCAGCTTGGTGGCGTGCGCCACCGTGCTTGGCCCCGAGGCCACCGACGACGAGTCCGACGTCGAGACCGACACCGACGAGGCTGCGTCCAACGACGCGTCCGACGAGACCGACGAGACCGACGAGACCGTGTCCACGGACGAGACGGATGCGATGGAAGAGACCGACGTCGACGTGGTGGACCCGTGCTTTCGGGATCCGGGCTCGCTCGTGATTGGCACGGGTGGGGATTGGGACGATGTCTCCGCGTTGGTGAGCGGCCAGGTGCTCGAGATGGTCAACGGCGACCAGGGTGGCTACCACCTCGACTTGGCGCTGCACGCCGCCAACGTGAGCAAGCTCGCCATCATCGAGCTGCGCGTCGTCGATGTGGCCTCGGGGACGGCGGTGCTGGCCGACGATCCCTTTCAAGCCAACGTCGAGCTCGTTCCGCTGACGGGGCCCGGCACCCCTTGGGTCTGCTCGGGCGTATACACCTTGAGGGGTATTTTCGACTTCGGCACGCTCGGGGCCGACACGGACGATGACACCCCGTGGGATCTGTTGTGCGGCCACGAGGTGCGCATCGACCTGTCCTTGCGTGATCCCGACGGCGTGCGACCGATCAGCCAGTCCGTCAACGTGGTGGTCCAGCCGGATCCGGAGAACGGCCCCTATTGCACGGGCAGCTGAGGCGGGCACTGGGCGGCCAGCGACCCGAAGCGGTCCGTGCTACCTTGGCACGGCGGAGACAGAGCATGCAGCTGCGCGCGTTCATCGTCCTGACCGGCTTGGCGGCGTGTGGCACGGGGCCTGGCCCCGACACGACCGACGACGAGACCGACGAGACCGACGTCGAGACCGACGAGACCGACAGCACGGACGAGACGGACGAGACCGACAACACGGACGAGACCGACGTCAACGTCGAGACGGACGAGACCGACGAGACCGACGACGTCGTGGTCGACCCGTGCTTCGCCGATCCGGGCACGCTCACCATCGGCACGGGCGAGCTGTGGGAGGAGTTCACGCCCCTGGTCGCGGGGCAGGTGCTCGAGATGGTGAACGGCCCGCAGGGTGGCCACCACCTCACCATCGCGCTGCAGGCCGCGAACGTGAGCAACCTCGCGATCATCGAGCTGCGCATCACCGATGTCGCGTCGAGCACGGTGGTCACCGCCGACGATCCGTTCCAGTTCAACGTGCTGCTCACGCCGCTGGCGGGGCCCGGCACCACCTGGGCCTGCTCCGGCGTGCACACGAACATGAGTGGCGTGCTCGACTTCAGCACGCTCGGCGCCGACACAGCCGACGAGACCCCGTGGGACCTGCTGTGCGGCCACGAGGTGCGCATCGACCTCTCGGTGCGCGACCCCGACGGCGTACGCGCGGTGAGCCAGTCGATCAACGTGGTGGTGCAGCCCGACCCCGAGAACGGCCCGCACTGCACCGGCACCTGAAGTGCGGCCGGCCTGGGTGGGGTGCTGGGTCGTGGCCGTGGCGTGTGCGTCGGACACCGCTGCGGATGCCCCCGTCGACGACGACTCCGACACCCTGGTCGCGGACGACGAGACCGACGAGACCGACGAGACCGAGGTGCCGCTCGTCGATCCTTGTTTTGTCGAGGAGCCGACGATCGTGATCACCACGATCACGCCCCCAGACGGCCTGATGGTGCTCACGGACGGGTACGACCTCATGATGAAGCGCGGCACGTCGGGCGGCTGGTTGCTGCCGCTGGGGGTGACGGTCGCCAACATGCGCCAGCTCGCGAAGATCCGCATTCGGGTGACCGATGCGGCGTCGGGCGAGGCGCTCACCCCGTCCGATCCCTACGCCATCAACGTCGTGCTCACGCCTGCGACGGGCCCCCTCACCGACTGGGCGTGCGTCGGCGGTTGGAGTGGACTTCCCGTGTACCTGAACATGGGGCGGGCGTGGGAGGGCCCCCACCCGACCGAGCCCTGGCGCGACTTCTGCGGCCGCCGCGTGCAGGTCGACGTGTCCGTGACCGACGAGCTCGACCTGCGGACCGTTCAGGCCGCACTGGACCTGCGCCTCCAGCCCGATCCTGACGACGGTGAGCCCTGCCTCACGCCGTGAGTCCTACCCGCGCAGCCCGAGCAGGTCCGACATGCTCGCCACCACCCAGGTCCAGAAGACGTCGTAGGTGCCGCTGCACACGAGCACGCTCTGGATGCCAAACAGCACCAGCACGAAGCTGAGCGCCAGCGAGACCTGACGGTGAGCGCGCTGGA
>CAYNFK010000180.1:0-5096 GCA_964396405.1 uncultured Enterobacteriaceae bacterium | reverse complement strand
CGAATGACGACGACGACGGCGACGGCGTCTGCGACTCCGACGACGTCTGCGTGGGTGAAGACACCGCGGGCGACGCCGACCAGGACGGCATCTGCGATGACATCGACCCCTGCCCCCTCGACGCCCCGAACGACGACGACGACGGCGACGGCGTCTGCGACTCCGACGACGTGTGCTTCGGCGACGACACCAGCGGCGACGCCGACGGCGACGGTCTCTGTGACGACATCGACCCCTGCTTCGGCGACAACACCACCGGCGACGCCGACGGTGACGGCGTGTGCGACGACGAGGACGAGTGCCCGCTCGATGCCCCCGACGACGATGACGACAACGACGGCGTCTGCGACACCGACGACCTGTGCGAAGGCGACGACGCGCTCGGCGACGAAGACGGCGACGGCATCTGCGGCGCGCCCTGCGATCAGGCGGGCGACACCGACGGCGACGAGATCTGCGACGATGTGGACATCTGCGTGAACGACGCCGACAACGACATCGACAACGACCGTCTCTGCGCCGACGAAGAAGAGGATCTGGGCACCGACCCCAACGACGACGACACCGATGACGACGGCATCACCGACGGCACCGAGGTCCTCGGCGACGGTCCGCTCGCACCGTTCGGCCCCACCAACCCGCTCGACGTCGACACCGACGCCGACGGCCTGTTGGACGGCACCGAGGCGGGTCTGGGCGTCCCCGAAGGCGAGGACACCAACACCACGGTGTTCGTCGCCGACGTCGACCCCACCACCACCACGAACCCGAACGACGACGACACCGACGACGACTGCGTGATGGACGGCACCGAGGACGCGAACCTCAACGGTGAGTTGGAGACCGGTGAGACCGACCCGAACAACGTCGACACCGACGGCGACGGCGCTCAGGACGGCACGGAGCTGGGCTACACGGCGCCTGAAGGCGACGACACGGACGAGACCGTCTGCGAGCCCGACGAGGACGACGAGACCACCGACCCCACCGACGACGACTCGGACGACGACGGGCTCTCGGATGGTGACGAGGACGACCTCGGCTCGAACCCGAACGACCCGGACTCCGACGACGACGGCATCCCCGATGCGGTCGAGGTCGACATCGGCACCGACCCCACCGACCCGAACAGCCTCCAGGGCTCGGGCACGACCTGCAGCACCACGGGCGGCACGCCCTCGGCGCTGTGGCTCCTGGGCCTCGCGGGTCTCGCAGCGGGTCGTAGGCGCCGTCAGCGCGCCGCGGTGGTCCTGGCGGCCGGAGGGGCCCTCCCGGGCCTCGCCCTCGCCCAGGACCCTGGCCTCGACGTGCAGCGCTTCGACCCAGAACCTCAGCTCCGCACCTTCACCCTGGTCCGCGACGGCGAGATCGGCACGAAGGGCACGGTCGGCGCCTACCTCGCCATCAACTACGCCCTGAACCCCTTCGAGCTCGTGCGCTCCGACGGCTCACGCGCCGTCGGGGTGGTGGATCACCTCATCGGTTTTGACCTCGGCGCCGCGTGGTCCGCCACCCGCTGGCTCTCCATCGGCGCCAACCTCCCCGTGCTCCAGATCGATGCCTCGGGCGAGAACGCCAAGAACGTCCAGGCCGCCGTGGGCGCTACGCCCGGCGCTGCGGGCATCGGCGACCTCGCGCTCACCTTCGCGTTCGCCCCCCTCCGGCAGGCCGAAGGGCATGCCGTCTCGCTCTCCATCGTTCCGAAGTTCATCTTCCCCACCGGTGTGGGCGGCACCTTCAAGGGCTCCCGCGCCTTCAGCCTCGGCGGCGACGTTGCGCTCGCCCGGCGCTGGGAGCACTTCCGCTTCTCCGTGGCCTTGGGCTACCTGTGGCAGGCCACGTCCACCCAGCTCCTGAACCTGCAGGCCGACGACGAGCTGCGCTACGGCGTGGCGATGGCCGTCCCCATCAAGCAGGACACCTGGGATGTGGGCCTGGAGTTCGCCGGCGGTGCGGTCGTCATCTCGGATGGCCAGGACGCCATCGGTGCGGCCTACGACAGCCTCCGTCACGCGCCGATGGAGCTCCTGCTCGCCGCCACCTGGCGACCCGACGACAAGCCCATGGCCCTGCGCTTCGGCGTCGGTCGCGGCCTCTCGAGCGGCTACGGCTCGCCCGACCTCCGGGTGTTCGTCACGCTCACCGCCGGCAAGTTCCCCGATGGGCCGATCGACACCGATGGGGATGGCTACCTCGACCCCGATGACAGCTGCCCGAACGAGCCCGAGGACTTCGACGAGTTCGAGGACAAGGACGGCTGCCCCGACCTCGACAACGACAAGGACACCATCCCCGACACGGCGGACAGCTGCCCGAACGACCCCGAGGACGCAGACCGCTTCGAGGATGTGGACGGCTGCCCCGACCCCGACAACGACGGCGACGGCGTGCTCGACATCTACGACGGCCGCCGCGGCACCGACGGCGTCATGCGCTTCGCACCCGAGCTCGCCGGCTTCGGCGACTGCATGAACGAGAAGGAGACCCTCGACGGCTTCAAGGACGACGACGGCTGCCCTGACCCCGACAACGACAACGACGGCATCCTCGATGCGCTCGACGGCCACGTGGACGCAGCCGGCAAGACCACGATGGACACCAACTGGCCCGAGATCGGCGACTGCGCGAACCAGCCCGAGACCAAGAACGGCATCGACGACGCCGACGGCTGCCCCGATGAGGCGCTTGCGCAGATCGACGTCGAGAAGAAGGAGATCGTCATCCTCGATGCCGTCTACTTCGACTACGACAAGGCCACGCTCAAGAAGTCCTCGGACGCCGTGCTGAACGCGGTGCTCACGGTGCTGGTGGCCTACCCCGACATCCGTCAGGTGGAGATCGCCGGCCACACCGACACCCGCGGCAACGACGAGTACAACCGCACCCTGAGCCAGGCGCGCGTCGAGACCGTGCTCGAGTGGCTGGTGGCTAGGGGCGTGGCCCGTGAGCGCCTCGTGGCCAAGGGTTACGGCGAGAGCGCTCCGCTCGTGCCGAACGCGACGGCCGAGGCCGACCACGCCAAGAACCGCCGCGTGATGTTCACCATCCTGGAGATGGGCGAGATCGGCGTCGAGGTCCGCAGCGAGGCCAGCGGGCCGGCGGCCCCTTCCGAGCCGTAGTCTCATCGGTCCCGTGCTCATCGCGCCGGCTGCTCCCCTCGGGGAACGGCCGGCGCGCTCGCTTAGCCCTTGTCGTCGGGCGACGCCGGCTCGATGCGGATGCGGCCCATCGTGGGCACTGCCGACCGAACACGGTCCTCGATGCCGTCGATCTCATCGCCGAGCGCAGCCACCACACGTGCGCCAAGCACAGGGTCCACGCCGGCGCGGGTGGCGAGGTACCCCCCGTCGAACACCACCTTGGCCCGGGCCGAGTAGGTCGACGGCCCTTCGACGAGCACAGCACGCGACACCACCCGCATCACGGCCGGATGCCCCTCCAGGGCCTTGTCCACCGCGACGCACGTACCGTCGCCAGCGCGTGCGCCGACCAGCAGGTGCCGGGTGCGGACGATGAGCGCGAGCGCGACCCACCCCAGCAGCACACCGATCGCCAGGGTTCCATAAGCATCCCAGTTCGCGCTGCCCGTGGCCTCGGCCAGCGCCACCGACGCCAACGCGATGAGCACGCCCGAGACCGCTGCAGCGTCTTCGAGCAACACCGCCACCTCGAACGGATCTTCTGAGGTGCGGACATGAGCCCAAAACCCGAGCCCCCGACTCTTCGCGTGGGCCCACGCGCCACGTACGGCCACGCCCAGCGAGTAGGTCTCCAGCACGACCGAGAGCACCAGCACGCCGATGGCGATGTTGCCACCTTCAAACGCATGGGCCTCGTGCGCGATCAGCGCCTCCACGCCGTGCATGATCGACAGGCCACAGCCCAGGAAGAAGATGCCCACCGCCGACATCAGGGCCCACACGAAGGCGTCGCGGCCGAAGCCGTCGGGGTGGTCCATCGTGGCAGGTCGCTCGGCGCTCTTCATCCCCACAGCGAGCAGCGTCTGGTTGCCGACGTCCGCCGCGCTGTGGACGGTCTCGGCAAGCATGGCACCCGAGCCCGTGAACATGAACCCCACGCCCTTCGCTACGGTGATCAGCCCGTTGACCACGATCGCCGTGTAGACCGCCGTTGCACTTCCGCCCGCCATCGCTTCCTCCTGGATGCGATCGGGCCCTAACGGCTGTCGACCACTTCGAGGAAGCGCGCGAACAACGAAGGTGCGACATCGTGGGCCTCGTCGGCACGCCGAAACGCCTCGTCCACGTTGAGCCGCAGCTCGGGGTGCCGTCGCGCACGGAACGCGAGCAGCGAGCGCGCTTCGTCCAGGCCCATCTCGGCGTGGAACTGAACGCCCCAGATCGGCGCGCCCGGGACGCGCACCGCGATCACCTCGCAGGCGTCGGTGCGCGCCAGCACCTCCAGTCCGCCGGGCTCCGGCACGATCTCGTCTTCGTGGGACAAGAAGCTCACGAAGGAGGGTCGCAGATCACCCAGCAGAGGGTCATCGGAGGGGGCGAGCACCTCGATCGTCTTCCACCCGGCCTCGGGTACTGCCGCCTTGCGCACACCGCGTCCGAACGCCGCCCCGAGCGCTTGGTGCCCGAAGCACACGCCCAGCACGGGCACCTGAAGCGTGGCCGCCGCACGCAGCCACGCCAGCAGGGGCTCGCCCCACGGCACGCCCTCGGCCCACGAGAAGGCCGAGCCGGTGATGAACGCACCTGCCACCGTGCCCGGGTCGGCCGGCATCGGCTCGCCCTTCGCCACCCGCACGATCTGCACGGGCCGATCGCCCAGCCAGCGCACGAAGCTGCCCGCGCCGCCCTCGGGGTCCCTGTAGGCGTCGACGATGAGCAGCGGGCGTGGCGCGGCGCTCAAACGGGTGAGGGACCGGCGGCGACGACCTCAGGCGGCAGGTGGGGCATCTTCGAGAGCGCCTCCTGGAACACCTGCGCGAGCTGGTTGGAGGCCTCGCGGTAGGCCGCAGCGTCGGCCCAGAAGTTGCGCGGATCGAGCAGCGCGGCATCGACGCCCGGCACGGACTTCGGCACGCGCACCTTGAACACGGGGTCGTACCAGAAGTTGTCGTCGGA
>CAYNFK010000179.1:0-5117 GCA_964396405.1 uncultured Enterobacteriaceae bacterium | reverse complement strand
CGGGCGCTCGCGTGATCCCCGATCGGGTCTTCGTCACCGGCACCGACACCGACGTCGGCAAGACGATCGCCTGCGCCGCCTTGTGCGCAGCGTTCGGTCATGCCTACTGGAAGCCGGTGCAGGCCGGGCTCCCGGGCCCCACCGACTCGCAGACCGTGCGCCGGCTCACGGGCACCCTCACGCACCCGGAAGCGTACCGGTTCGTGCAGGCGTCGAGTCCTCACAGCGCAGCCGAGGCCGAAGGCGTGAGGATCGAGCTCACGCGGCTCACGCTCCCCGCCTCGCCACGGCTGATCGTGGAAGGAGCCGGAGGCTGGAAGGTCCCGTACGCTGTGGACGCCACCCTGTGGACCTCCGATCTGGTGCAGCACCTCAACCTCCCCGTGCTCGTGGTGGCACGTTCCGGACTCGGCACCTTGAACCACACGCTGCTCACGCTCGATGCGATCCGTGGCGATGGGCACGCGGTGGTCGGGGTGTTGCTGGTGGGTGCACCCCACGCACGCAACGCAGAGGATCTGGAGCGGCTCGGCGGGGTGCCGGTGCTCACAACGCTGCCGTGGCTGGGGGATCTGGCCGCCGACTTCCGCGCACTCGTCGTGCAGCTTCAGCAGGACGCGGTACGTGGCCGTCATCTCCCGGGGAGTGTGTGATGGACGGTCTGTTTCGAAGCTGGACCCTGCTGAAGGCCTGCGGGCGTGTGCTCGATGCCGACCGGGAGCTGCTCGTGTTCCCGGCTCTCTCGGGCACAGCGGCGCTGATCGCCGCGGTGGGGATCCTGGTGCCCACGTTTGGTGTGAGCATGATCCTGCCCGAGGATGTGTCCACCGTGGCGTTCGTGGTGGGGGCGTTCGTGCTCGCGCTCGTGCAGTCGGCCGTGATGATCTACTTCCAGGCCGCCCTCGTGGGCGCTGCGCTCATCCGCATGGAGGGGCGCGACCCCACGCTCCAAGATGGCCTCGCGGCTGCTAACGCGCGCCTCAACGTGATCCTGCAGTGGTCGGCGGTGAGCGCGGTGGTGGGCGCGATCTTGCAGGCGATGAGTCGAAACCGCAACGGGATGGGTCGCACGCTCCCGATGCTGGCGGGCATGGCGTGGAATGTGGCCACCTTCTTGGTGGTGCCGGTGCTCGTGGCGGAAGGTCTCGGCCCGTTCGACGCGCTGCAGCGCAGCGCGGGCCTGCTCAAGCAGACCTGGGGTGAGCAGATCGGCGGCAGCTTGGGCATCGGCGGCGTGTTCGGGTTCGCGATGTTCTTGTGGGGAGCGCTCACCCTCGGTGGCGGCGTGTACGTCGCAGGCGCGGGCCTCGTGTCGCTCGGCGTCGCGCTGGCCATCGTGGGCGTGATGGGCCTGCTGGTGCTGATGACCGCGCAGACCGCGATGAACGGCATCTACAGGGCCGCGGTGTACCGCTACGCCACCCACGGCGACGTGGAGCTGTTCAAGCGCGACGAGCTCGCGATCCCCCGCTGAACCGTCGCAGACCCGCCCGGCACCTCGCCCAGCGGCCCCGCCGCCCGGGACCGAAACGGGACCGCTACGCGCCCTGATGCTTGGGTTCCGCCTCCGCAGACGCCTGACGAAGCGTCTCGCTCCGCCGGAACCCAGCCGGGCGCTTCGCTCCCCGGGGCGTGCACGGGCGACGGGCCCTCGGCGCGCCACGCCGGGGTGCGCCCGCGATCCCCTTCGGCAAATGTACGCGACGGCACGGACCCGACCTCTGGCCGCGTCCGTGCCATCGCCGTCACCCCGGTCACCGACTCGCTGGCCAACGGTTCGTCGACGGCCTCAGCCCACGTACCAGGTGGCTGCGCCCCGCTCGTGCTCGCGCAGCACGAGGCCCAGCTCGTGCAGGGCCTCCAGCTCCTCTTCCACACGCTGAGCGTCGTGGTCGAGGCGGTCGGCGAGGGCATCGGTGGAGAGGCCGGGCTCGGCAGCGAGCAGTTCCACGAGGGCCTCGGTAAGGGCGAGATCGGTGACCGGATCGGGCCCCTGCGCCTCCTCCACCCCTTCGGCCGGACGCACGCGCTTACGCGCCTCCCGGTTGGGCACGGCGTCGAGCACCTCGCGCAGGCGACCCCCGCCCGCCTGGTAGATCGGCTCCAGCGTAGCAAGCAGATCGCCCTCCCCCGGCGGCGGCCCCAGCGCCCGCAGCCCGGCCGCGACCGGCGCGTCGGAGGGGAACTGGCAGCCGAAGTCGGGCAGCGCCTGGGGGGCGGCGAACCAGTCGCCGTCGGGCACGGAGGTGTCGGTGTCTTCGAGCGACTCGGCAAGGGGCGACGCATCACCCCAGTCGCTGCGCAGGGTGGCGAGCAAGGACTCGCGATCGCGGCCCCGCAGCGTGAGCAGCAGGAAGGGCTCGCCGTCGAGCACATCGGTGAGCGTGTGGAACACCGTGGCCACATGCGTGCACGGCATGATGTAGTCGCCGCAGTCGCAGTCGAAGCCGAGCTCATCGAGGGTGGGCAGGAGCTGGATGCCCTTGGACTCCAGGCGCGCCACGAGATCCTGGGGCAGCTCGCCCTCGAGCAGGCTCGCGATGTAGTTGAGGTCCTCGGTGAGCTCTTCGAGGATCGCGGTCCACTCGGCACGGGAGAACGGACGCACGCGCAGCGCGGGACGAAAGCCCTCCTCGCACACACACTCGGCGGCCGCCGTGCCTGGAGAGACCGCGAGCGCGCGCAGGCGACCCCGGCGCGCGAAGTTGCGGCCCCGCAGCACGCGGTCTTGGGCTTCTTTGCCCACGCCATCCAGCAGCGAGCGCCAGCGCACGCCCAGCCAACCCGGGGGATGACTGGACAGCGCGATGCCGTCGTCGGGCGGCGGCAGGAGCTGAGCGTGGGCCGGCATCCGCTGGTGCTGCCAGGTCATGCGTCCTCCAACACGGCATCGTCGCCCAAGGACACGAGCGCGCGCAAGGCGGCATCGTCGAGCTCGGCCACCAGGCCCTCGCCCGAGCCCACCACCGACTCGGCCAGCGAGCGCTTCTCTTCGAGGAGGCGATCGATGCGCTCCTCCAGCGTTGCCTGGCAGATGAGCTTGTGCACCTGCACGTTGCGGTGCTGGCCGATGCGGTAGGCGCGGTCGGTGGCTTGGTCTTCGACGGCCGGGTTCCACCAGCGGTCGAAGTGCACCACGTGGGTGGCGCGCGTGAGGTTGAGGCCCGTGCCACCGGCGCGCAGGCTGATCAGCAGGATCGGCGGGGCCTCGGCATCCTCTTGGAAGGCGCGCACCATCTCGTCGCGACGCTCGCTGGTGACCCCGCCGTGGAGGAAGGGCACCGTGCGCTCGGTGATGGTGCGGAAGGACTCCACGAGGCGCACGCCCATCTCGCGGTACTGCGTGAACACGATGGCCCGGTCGCCGGCCTCCACCACCTGCCCGAGCAGCTCCATGACGCGCTCGAGCTTGCCCGACCGACCCGGAAGCGGCCCCGGCTCCTTGAGGAAGTGGGCGGGGTGGTTGCAGATCTGCTTGAGCGACGTGAGCATCGCGAGCACATGACCGCGTCGCTCGGTGGCCGGCGCGTCGGCGATGCGCTGCAGGTGGTCTTCGCTGGCCTCGCGGTAGAGGCGGGCCTGCTCGGGCGTGAGCGTGCAGTACTCGCGCGTCTCCACCTTGTCGGGCAGGTCATCGACGATGGCGGGATCCGACTTGGTGCGCCGCAGCAAGAAGGGCGACACGCCGAGCTTGAGCCGCTGGGCGACCTCGGCATCGCCAAAGCGCTCCACGGGGATGGCCACCGTGCGCTGGAAGGTGGCGCGGGCACCGAGCAGACCGGGCACCAGGAACCGCATCAGCGACCACAGCTCATCCAGCCGGTTCTCGACCGGCGTGCCCGACATCGCCACCCGGTGCCGGGCCTTGATCTCCACCGCTGCGCGCGCGCGTCGGCTCTCGGGGTTCTTGATCGCCTGGCCCTCATCGAGCGCGGCGACCTCCCATTCCACCTCGGCCAGGGCCTGCGCATCCCGCGAGAGCAGCCCGTAGGTGGTGAGCACCACATCGGCCTGACGCACGGCGGCGTCGAGGTCGCGGTGCAGGCCGTGGTGCCGCACCACGCGCAGGCCCGGGGCGAACCGCGCCAGCTCGCGCTTCCAGTTCCCCATCACGGATGTGGGGCACACCACCAGGCTCGGACGGCCCGGCTTGCGCGCGTGGCGGTCGACGAGGTGGGCCACGAGCTGCACGGTCTTGCCGAGGCCCATGTCGTCGGCGAGGCAGGCGCCGAGGCCCAGATCGCCCAGGCAGGCCAGCCACTCGTAGCCGCGGTGCTGGTAGGGCCGCAGGGTGGCCTGGAGGCCCGCAGGAGCGGGGCGGGAAGGCGGGTGCTTGAGCGCTTCGATCACGAGCTGGAGCTTCGCGTCGGCCACCACGGGCACGCCCTCGTGCTGGCCGGTGAGCACGGCACGCAGGGCTGAGGCCGCATCCAGCGTGCCCTCGGCGCGCACATCGGCTGGCAGCTTGAGCAGCTCGGCGGGGTCGATCAGCACCCAGTCGCCGCGGAAGCGCACGATGGGCTGGCCCGACTTCACCAGCTCAGCGAAGTCTTCGCCCGAGAGCACGAGGTCGCCGAGCACGACCTCCCAGCGGAAGGTGAGCAGCTCGCCCAGGTGCAGGCCCTCGCCCTTGGTCTCGATGCGCATGCGCGCTCGGATGCGCCGGGTGCCGCCGGTGCGGAAGGCCTCGGGCAGGTCGACCTCAAAGCCCGCGTCCATCAGGGGGCGCGCACCTTCGGCGAGGAAGCGCCACGCATCCACAGGACCCCAGGTGAGGTCGTTGGGCGCGCGTCCTGACAGCGCCGCCTCCAGCGGGGGGAAGATGCGCTTGGCGCGGGCAAGACCGTGCACCACCGAGAAAGCCGGGTGCGGGTAGGTGCGGTCGCCCACCTGCACCTCGCCACCGGCCGCCCATGCCTCGTGCAGGCTCACGCGCGCGGCCGGGTCGAGGTCGTCGGCCGGATGCAGCCAGAACTCCAGCCGAAAGCGACCCTCGGTGCCCTGGGGGGCGATGAGCTTCATGCCCAGCCGCAGGCCGCGGGCGCCGTCTTCGGAAGCCCACGCCCCGATCATCGTGGGGATGCCCTGGCTGCGCGCATCCCGAGGGTTGAACGCTG
>CAYNFK010000178.1:0-5448 GCA_964396405.1 uncultured Enterobacteriaceae bacterium | reverse complement strand
CGAGCTTCGCGAACAACGCGGACCCGAGCGGGCGCGCGGTGAAGGATGTCCACACGGGCAACTGAGGGAGGCCGGCAGGTCGACCTCTCGCCGGTGCTCCGTGGCGCATGGGTGGAGAGGGGCGGCTCCTAAGGCGCATCGCACGGCTCGATGGTGTGGAGGATGTACTTGCCGAAGCCCGTGATCACCGCGCGTTGGGCCGTGCGGCCACCGCGACGCCCGCGGGTCACGTGCCGCCGCTACGGGGTGTCGATCCGGAACGTGATCGACACCAGGCTGGGAGTGTTGCCGGCGACCGTGAAGCTGCCCTGATCGACGTAGTCCTCCAGGTCGGCGTACGCGATCTGAAAGCGCCCGATGTATTCCGAGCCGAACGTGTCCTCGTCGTACACGTAGAAGGACAGCGTGCTCGTGGTGTTCACCATCACGCTCGTGAACGTGGTGTTCCATGCCGGCGTTGCGTCGTCGTCGACCGTGGTCGTGCTGTCCTGGGTGATGCCGTCCACCCGCACGTCGACGTACGCATCGGGGTCGGTGAACAACACGGCGTCCCAGGTGTTGCCGTCGGGATCGAGGGAGGCGATGGTCGCGCGCGTGATGGTGATGTCGAACAGCACCGGCGCCGCGCAGCACTCGGACGCTGATCCATCGCACCACAGGTACCCGAGGTTGCAGCGGCACACGCCCGAGTTGTCATCGGACGCGTTGGCCATGCACGGCACGCCCGCGATGCTCACCGCAGCGCTCCACGCGCTGTAGCTGCACAGCTCGGTGTCGCACGCCGTCGCCCTGCAGGACCAGCTCTCCCCGACCTTGGTCATGTAGGAGGGCATGGTGCTCGACGTCGCCGTGGGGATGCCGGCTGCCACGTACGAACCGTTCCGGTACCAGGCGAAGGTGTACGTGATGTTGTCGCCCTCCGGATCCGTGCCGGGCGCGTCGACCTCGCACACGAGGTCCTCGTACGAGAGGGGCGCACCTGGGGTGAGGAGCACGGTTCCGCCGGATGGCGGGGCGTTGCCGATGACCACCTGGCCAGACTGCGGCGTGCTGCCCCCGTGCCCGTCGGTGCCGGTCACGGTCACCGCCACCAGGTCGTCGCGGACAAAGGTCGCGTGCGGGAGCGTGGCGCTCTGCGTGCCGGCGGCGCTCCCCTGGACCGTCCAGGCGTGCTGCAGCGTGACCGTGTCGCCGTCGCCGTCGGTCGCGTCCACCAGGACCGTCACGTCCTGGAAGCCGTGCGGATCGGCCGGCGACAGGCGCAGGTTGGTCAGCGTGGGCGGCGCGTTGGAGATGACCAGCGCCGCGCTCGACGCGGAGGCCCCGAGCGTGGTCCCGTCCGACGGGGTCGCCGCCACCACGACGCTGTCGCCGCGCGCGAACCAGGGCGCGGTGAGCGTGGACGTGGTGGGCGCGATGACCGACCCGTTGACCCGCCAGGTGTACGCGACGGACACGCTGTCGCCGTCGGGATCGGAGGCCGTCTCCGCGGTTGCGGTGAGCGTGTCGAGCACGGTGGCGACGGCCGGCCCGAGCGTGATGGAGGGGATGCGCGGCGGCGCGTTGCCGATGACGATCGCTGAGGAGTCCACAGATCCACCCGCACCGGCCTCGTCCCGCGGGGTCAGGCGGCACACGACCTCGTCGCCGCGAGAGAAGGAGCTGCCGGTGAGCGTGGGAGCGGTGGACACCGGCAGGTCGTTGACGAGCCACGTGGTGGTCGTCGTCGGCGTGTCGGCCGGGTCCAGGTCGGTGAGACCGGCGGCGAGGCAGGTGAAGGGGGTCGTCTCGTCGCCGGAGGCGGGCGAGATCGAGGCGGAGGTCAGGGAGGGCAGCGTGTTCGCCACCGTCACCCCGGGAGTCGTGGCGGGCGCGCTGCGGCCGCCCTGCGCGGACACGGCGACGATGGTGGCGGTGACGACGTCGCCTTCGTCGAACCAGGTGCTGTTGAGCGTGGCGGTGTCGGGCCCGGCCAGCGGCGCTCCGTCGATCGACCAGCTGTACGCGTAGGAGATTGCGTCACCTTCTGGGTCCGTGGCCGTGGCGCTCGCGGTGAGCTGGCCGCCCTCGCGCACGGGGTCGGGGGTGAGCTGGGTATTCGTGATGGTGGGGGGGCCATCGGCGACGGTCACCTCCAGCGTCGCGGGATCGGCCTCGTCATCCTCGTCGGAGGCGATCACCTGGGCGACCCAGCGCTGGCCTCGCTCCGTCGCCGATGCCGGGATGGTGTCCACACCGTCCCACTCCGGCACGGACACGCCGTCGAGCTTCCAGGTCAGCACGGAGGTGATGTCGTCGTCGTCCGGGTCGTCGATCACGACGTTGAGCGCGATGGCGTCGAGCGACGTCGGCGGATTGGGCGTCACGGACAGCGTCACCTCCGGCGGCGTGTTCTCGATCTTGGTGCTCAGCTCGGCCGGCTCGCTCTCCAGGCCGTCTGGGTCCACTGCGGTGACCATGGCCGTCCAGCGTTCGCCCTTCGTCGTCCAGCCCGCGTCGACCTCGAGCGCATCCACAAGCTCGGGCTCAACGTAGTCGCCGACCGTCCAGCGAACACGCAGCGTGACCGTGTCGCCGTCGGGATCCGTGAGGTCGGCGAGCGGCTCCAGGCGAAGCGTGTCGTCGGTGCGAGGATCGCGGGGGGTGAGCGCCAGATCTGGCACCGCCGGTGGCCGGTTCGCTGAGGGGGTGTCTTCCGGCGGGTCCCCGGCGCAGGCCGCCGCAACCGTCACCGCTGCTATCCACCATCGTGCCGCGCGCATCTCGACCCCAAGCTGGCGGTGCATCCTATCGCAGCGGCGGGCGGTTCGCGGCGTGCAGTGCCGATCGTGGGCCTCACCGGCACGCCGACCGTGAGCCCAACGCTCCCGCCCACCTCCAGCAGCGCGTTGGACCCGAGACCCGGGATCGGCAGGCCCGAGCGCGCAGCGAGCCACAGTCGCGCTGTGGGGGCCACGGTGAGGCTGCCCACCAGGGCGAGCGACGTGCTGGAGGTGGTGGCCCAGGCTGCGTCGGGCTGCTCGCGCCAGGTGGTGCGGTGGGAGGCGGTGACCGTGAGGCTGCCTACGTCGCCCCAGGTGCGGCCCACCCCGGCAGAGGCCTCCAGGGCGGGCTGCACGCTGCCGCTCCCCACGCCCACGTCGGTGCCCAGCGCCACCCACCAGGGCACGCGGTCGCCGAGGCGCTCCACCTGGAGCTGGGCCACGAGGCCGGTGGTGCCGCTGCCGGTGACGTCGGCCTCGAACGGATCCGACGACGCCTCGGCCGACCGCCCGGTGGAGAGGCGCAGCCCGCCGATCACCACCGCCACAGGACGCGCGCGCTGGCCCGCCGAGGGGGTGGTCTCCACCTGCGTCTCCCAGGTGGCGAGCAGCCGCACGTCGCCCACGCCGGCACCCCAGGTGGAGAGGCCGGCGGCCGCACGCGTGCGCAGCTCCACCGGCAGGGTCAGCGAGATCTGCCCCCGGGCATCCCAGCGCCAGGCACCCAACACCGTGCTGCTGAGGGTGAGCCCGGTGAGCGACGACGAGCTCACCGCACCTGTGGGCGTCCACCGCGCCACCACGGCGGACGGCGAGAGCACGACGCCGGCCATGCCGGCCTCAGCGCGGGGCACCCGACTCGGCACCGCCGCGGCCGACGGCGAGCAGCAGGCACCGGCTCGGGCCGCATGGGGCCACAGGAGCGCCAGCGCCAGCGCGGCGGCGCTAGCCCACGTCGAGGTCGAGCAGCAGCGCATCAACAGCTTCGTCGCCCTCGGCTTCGATGTGGACCTGCCAGGCACCCGGCATCGTGAAGAACAGCACGCCCTCGTAGAGGCCGGGGTCTTCTTCTTCGAGGAGCGACTCCTCGGCCTCGTGGTCCATGGCGGGCATGTGCGCGTGCACCCGCACCTGCAGACCCTCCACGATCTCGGACATGCTCGGGTCGAGGGTGCGCACGGTGAGCGGGTTGGTGCCGGCGTGCGCTCCGCCATCGGGCAGGCTCAGCTCAAAGCCGAGCGCACGGTCGTAGCCGACGCCGGAGAGCACGGGGGCCTCTGACGTACAGGCGCTCACCGCCATCAGCATCCACACAACCCAGCGCACCGTCGTTCCTCCCGATGAGGGCGCGCTCGTAGCACGTGGGGTGGAGCGGGTGGACGCGGCTCCGGCCGTTGCTACCGAATGTCGCAGACCGTCGCATCGGTGACCACGTCGGTGACCGAGGCCGCGTACTTGGCGTGCAGGTTGTTGCCGCTGGCGTCGGGCGTGCCCTGCCACGGATCCTGCGGCGTGCCGAAGGTCCCGGTGGTGTTGGCGTGCAGCAGCATCACGGTCTCGGCATCGGGCGTGAAGTAGAGCTCGGGCGCGAACGCGAAGCCGTAGCGCACGTTGCTGGAGAGCCGGATCTCGTCGAGGTGACCGGCGAAGGGCCGCACGTAGGAGGCCACGAAGTCCACGGATGTGAGCGCGCCGGCGAGGTAGAGCGCGCCCAAGGCGTTCGCCGGGCGGTCGGTGGTGGTGCAGCTCGCGGCTTGCAGGCCGTTGACCCACAGGCGCTTGAGGCCCGTGGCTTCGTCCCAGGTGCCGGCGATGTGGTGCCACGAGCCTGCGGCGGGGGCATCCACGCGCTGGTCAGCACAGCCATCCACCGTGCCGCCGGTGAGGAACAGCAGCTTGCCGTCGCCCGTGAGGCGCAGCGTGTAGTCGGTGTTGGCGGGCTCGGAGCTGATCAGGCCGGCGTGGACGATGAGATCGGCATCGGCCTCGGGTGCGGTCTCCCAGCGAACCCACGCCTCGATCGTGAAGCTTCGGTTCACGCGGGTGAGCAGGGGCTTCGGCGCCACGACCGCAGCCACCTCTTCGCCGTTGCCCTTCAGCGCGCCGCAGCGCTCGGCGATCTCGACCTCGCCCGAGCCCGCCCAGAGGCCATCGACCGTGGCGGCGTAGCAGGTCCAGGTCTCGTAGGCGTCGGTGCGATCCGCGGCGACCGTGTCGACCGAGACGCTCGCGTCGATGCCGTTGCGCTCCCAGCGGTAGAGGGCATCCCCCGGCTTCGAAGGCGAGCAGGTGAGGGCCTCGCCAGCGACGGGCGTGGCGGGCACGATGCTCACGTCCATCGGCTGGGCGACGACGGGCTCCGTGTCGTCGGTCTCATCGGTCTCGTCGGTCTCGGTGGTGGTGTCGGTCTCCACCACGTCGGTGTCGACGACATCGGTCTCGTCGGTGTCTCCGGCATCTTCGTCGCCTGTCTCACAGGCGAGCACGAGCAGGGGCAGCAGCAGGTAGATGCGCATGAGAGACCTCCGGCCGGACCCTATCCAGCGGTTCCCAGCCGCTCTATCCGGCGGGACTCAACCGAACAGCTTCCCCCAGAACCCCTTCTCGGCGGCCACCTCGGCGCCGCTCAGTTCGGCGAGCTTCCGGAGCAGCTCGGTCTCTTCTTCGGAGGGCGACTTGGGCACGG
>CAYNFK010000177.1:0-5509 GCA_964396405.1 uncultured Enterobacteriaceae bacterium | reverse complement strand
CGCCAAGCTCACCGAGCTGTCGGCCGAGCAGGCCGCGTACATCGGCGTGGGCGTGTCGGGTCCCTACAAGGCCGAGCACTACCGCTACTGATCCTTCGGTGCGAGGGAGGGGGCACCACGCTCCCTCCCTCCCGTCAGCACTCCACGACGTTGACCGCCAGCCCGCCGCGCGCGGTCTCCTTGTAGTGCGACTTCATGTCGGCCCCGGTCTGACGCATGGTGGCGATCACCTTGTCGAGTGAGACCTTGTGGGTTCCGTCCCCCTGGAGCGCAAGCCGCGCCGCGTTGATCGCCTTCACGGCACCCATCGCGTTGCGCTCGATGCACGGCACCTGCACGAGACCCCCCACCGGGTCGCAGGTGAGGCCCAGGTTGTGCTCCATCCCGATCTCGGCGGCGTTCTCCACCTGACGGGCCGTGCCGCCGAGCGCTTCGGCGAGCCCCGCCGCCGCCATCGAGCAGGCCACCCCCACCTCGCCCTGGCAGCCCACCTCGGCCCCCGAGATGCTGGCGTTCTCCTTGAACAGGATGCCCACGGCCCCGGCGGTGAGCAGGAAGCGCACCACGCTGTCGTCGTCGGTGGCCTGGGCGCAGAAGCGCTGGTGGTAGTGCAGCACGGCGGGCACGATGCCTGCGGCCCCGTTGGTGGGGGCGGTGACCACCCGTCCGCCGGCAGCGTTCTCTTCGTTCACGGCGAGCGCCCAGAGGTTCACCCAGTCGAGCGCAAGCAGCGGGTCGGCATCGAGCGGTCGGCCCTTGAGGCGACGGTGCATCGCGGCCGCACGCCGCGGAACCTTCAGGCCGCCGGGCAGCACGCCCTCGCGCTCACAGCCGCGGCGCACGCAGGCGCGCATGGCCTCCCAGATCTGCAAGAGGCCGGCGCGCACCTCGGCCTCTGAGCGCCACGCCAGCTCGTTCTGCATCATCAGCGCCGAGATCGACAGACCCGTGGCCTGGGCCTCGGCCAGCAGCGCATCGCCCGACGGGAACGGGTGCGGCAGCACCGTGGCATCCGGCACGATGCGGTCGGCTCCCACGGCCTGCTCGTCCACCACGAAGCCGCCGCCGATCGAGTAGAACACGCGGTCGCGCAGCACGGCGCCGTCAGCGTCCTTAGCCACGAAGCGCATGCCGTTGGGGTGACCCGGCAGGCTGCGGCGTCGGTGGAAGATGAGGTGCTCGTCGAGCCGGAAGGTGACGGCGTGTTCGCCGCCCAAGAGCAGCACGGGCTCGGCCTCCACCTGCGCACGCCGACGCTGCACGAGGTCGGGGTCCACGGACTCAGGATCGGCGCCCTCCAGGCCCACGAGCACGGCGCGATCGGTGCCGTGGCCGCGTCCGGTGAGGCCCAGCGAGCCGTACAGCTCCACGGCGACGCTGGTGGTGGCGGTGAGGTGCCCGGCCTGTCGTAGGCCGTCGACGAAGCGCTTCGCCGCCCGCATCGGGCCCATCGTGTGGGAGGAAGAGGGGCCGATCCCGATCTTGAACAGGTCGAAGACGCTGATGGCCACACGGGCTCCCGGGGAGCACCATGGCGTAACGTGGACACCGAGCGGCCGGAGCCTACGCCGTGGCGCCGGCCTCCACACGTCCGGGCACCACCACGCAGCCCTTCACCTTCCACAGGCCGTCCACGGTCTCGAGAACGTAGAGCGCGTGGTGCTCGTCGCCGTCTTCGTCCACCAGGAGCACGTCCTGGCCGAGGCCGTCGGGCGTGAGGCGCATGGCACCGAAGGAGAGCACGGCGGGGGCTGCCAGCGCGGGGTAGGTCGCGTGCACGAGCTGCAGCAACGCACGGCCGCTGCCCACGTTCTGCGCGAGGCCGGGGGCACACGAAGCCAGGGCCTCGTCGGGGTCCCAGGCGCGGAACGCAGCGAGCTGGTGGCGCACGACGCTGCGGATCTCCGCGAGGTCGGCGTCCGTCAGCACAGCATGGTCGGCGGTCACGCCCAGGTGGGGGTTGGCCGCCATCACCGCCAGCGCCTTGAGCATCAGGGTCCACGACATGGACACCTCCTGCTCCCAAGGTACGAACCGGAACCCCTCCTGTTCACGTCGGCGCGTCTGGACCTGTCACGGGTCGATGGACCGCACCTCGAAGGACACGGTGGGAGTCCAGCTTCCAGCATGATGATTGAACGGAACGCTCTCACCCGACCACACGGACTCTTGACGACCAGGCGGCAGCACACGGTCGCAGGGGCGGTCGCCGACGAGGTTGCAGTCGAGGCCCACGTAGACGAGCTCACACGCCGATGGCGACGGGGTGATCGCCGCATCGTCCACCAGAACCGGCACCGCAAGCGGTCGTCCGAAGCGGGCCCAGGTCCACACGTAGGCTTCGGGTTGGAAGCCGTCGGCGGGCGGGGGCGGCGCGGAGGTGTCGACCACGCGTGTGAGGAAGGTGCACGCAGGTCGGTCGACCACGGCCTGCAGTGCAAAGCGGGCACCTTGCTGCTGGGTGGTGTCGATCGCGCCGCGCTCCGTGACCTGCAGCGACGCACCCGCCACGAACAGCAGCACCTGCATCCCTCGCGTTAGCTCTGCCGCGTGCGCAGCCCGCAGCACCCCCGCCGCGCCCTCCACGGCCGCCAGCGCGAGAGGACCCCACAGCACGAGCAGGTAGCGGAGCTCCTCGAACGGCGCTTCGCCCGCATGGCCGGCGACCCACACCACCCGGCCCGTCCCGAGCAACACGGCCGCCATCACGAGCCCTGGCAGGCGGCCCGTCCAGCCCAGCAGCCCAAGCGGGATCAGGCACCAGCCCGTGATCTCGCCCAGGCGCGGGTGCGTCATCACCCACCAGCCGTTGGCTGCCGACAACCAGCCGTCGAGGCGGCGGATGGGCTCCAAGAACGGGGCGTCGTCGCCCGCGAGGGTGGCGGCGACCCAGGCCACGACAGCGCCCAGCAGCGTCGCCGTCCCCAGCGTGAGCACCGGCGCCACAGGACCCAGCCGCGACAGCACGGTGGACCACCAAGCGTCCGCGCGACCCCGCACCGCGGGCACCAGCGCGTTGACCCCGACCAGCACGGCGCCCGCACCGAACCACGCCGCCACCTCGGGACGTCCGCCCACGCCCCAAGCGGCGGCCACCCCGGCGCCGGCGAGGCCCACCAGCCGTCTCGCTAAGCCTGCGTGCCCGCTCCAGAGCCACGCGAGCGCCAACAAGCAGGTCGCAGCCGCCACCCGCGACCCCTCGGACTCCGACCGCAGCAGCGTGGGCACCTGCCACCCGCCTACACCTGCCAGCAGCGCGGCGCACAAGACGCCGGCCGCGACACCCAGCTCCGACCGCAGACCGAGCCAAGCCCCCAGCACGATCAGCGTGAGCCCGAGCAGCACGGCGTGCTCGATGACCGCGTGACGCAGGTCGTAAGGCGGCAGATCCCCGCGCAGCACGAACAGCTCGGGCAGGCTCAGCGGCGGGTGGAACACGGCCGTGAGCACCTGGAACTCGAAGCCCTCCCGAAGCGGCACGAGCGAGCCCACGTCCACCCACCCCAGGGGCACCGTCAGCGCCACCGCCGCACCGAGCACCAGCAGGGCGGCGAGTCCCAGCCGATCCCGCCACTGCGGCACGAGCGGCAGCCCCAGCAGCACGAGCATCGCGGGCCCCACGATGCCCACCGCGCTCATCGACGGACCAGGCGCGGACGCAGCCACACCGCCAGCGCACGATGGCCGGCCTCAGACAGGTGGATCGGGTCCACGAAGTCGGCATCCGACGCCTGGGCGAAGAACGGCGCCGCGTCGACCACCGGCAGACCCGTGGCTGAGGCCGCCTTCACAAACGCTGCGTGCCGCGCGGCATCGCCTCCCCGCTCGGCCAGCACCACCACCACCGGGCTCGCCCCCATCGACGTGACCTCGGCCCCGAAGCGCCCCACGATCTGCGCGAGCAAGGTCAGACCTCGCTCCTGCCCGCCCTGCACATCCCCGAACCAGTGCACGCCGCGGCCGCGCCAGCCCGCCCACCGCACCTGCACATGTGCCGCAACCCTGGAGGCCTCCGACGCGACGCGGAGCGGCAGCGGCGGCGGGCTCTGCGAGAGCAGCACCTCCAGCGCGCTCGGCTCCACCCGCGCCGGACACCGGGCCATCAGATCGTCCTGCAGCAGCGGCCCATCCGGGCAGCAGACGTACGGAAAGCCCAGCTCGGCGAGATCGTTGCCGGCGAACAGGTACAGCACCACCTGCTCGTACGGGCCGTGTGCGAGCGCGCGCCGCGCCGCCAGCAACAGAACATCGGGGCCCACACCCGGGGCCGCACGCACCACGTGCTGGCGTGCCGGATCCGCCGCCGCCAGCGCACGCACGAAGGTCTGATCGGGGTTCACCCCGCTGCCAAACACCAGCGAGTCGCCCAGGTGCAGCACCGCCGTGCCCAGCGGGGCCGACGGATCCTCGAACGCGAGGTCACACGCGAGGGTCTCGTCGGTGGCGTTGCCGCCCAGCACGTTCGGAAAGTGTTCGTCGACCACCTGCCACGGGGGCACCCACACTGGCGCCAGCGTCACCGCAGGCAGCACGGCGCGAGCGAGCACCTCGGCCATCCCGCCTGCCACCAGCACGCCCGCTCCCACCAGCAGGCGCTGCTTCCCCTCCATCCGAAACCACGCCGCGCCGAGCGTGAGCGCCGCGCATGCCCACACCACGTCCCACACCGCCAGACGCACCAGCACGACGTCGGCCACCACAGCGACGGCCGAGGCCGCCCACAAGGCGCGCACGCCCACCCACCGACCGAGCACCGCGCCCACTGCGAGCGGGAGCAGCGTCTCAGCCAGCGCTGCCGGCAGGGCCCAGTCGGGCAGCGGGGCGGCCATGCTCCTCCTTGGCCGTCAGGCTATCCCGCACGCCCCACCCCGTGTCGGAGGCCCCGATGTCGACCGAGCTGATCGCTGCGCTGCACCCGATGCTGGAGGCGCTCGTGGGCCTCGACCTCTCGAACCGCGAGCAGGCCGAGCTGGCGCTGGCCGGCAAGGTCGACGCGAGCGCACAGATGGCGGCCACGCTGGCACTGCTGGCTGCGCACCGGGCGGGCACGCTCACGCCCAAGGTCGCCACACCCACGCTCTCGTTTGGCCGGGTGGCTAAGCCCTCCGAGGCCACGCTCGGCTTCGCGATCGACGCGGTCGACATCGCAGGTGCAGGCGCCGTCCACACCCACCCGCAGGGTGAGGTGTCCTGGCTCATCCCGCTGGAAGGCGCTCCCGTGTTTGAAGGCAAGGGCGCGGGCTTCGTGGTGCTGCCGCCGGGGAGCCGCCATGTGCCCACCGTGGAAGGCGGGCGGATGCTGATCGTCTACTTCTTGCCCGATGGCGCGGTGGACTGGTCGTAGAACGAAAGACGCGGGCGACGCGCACGCTGCGCATCACCCGCGTCGACCCTGAGCCCGGCGTGGCCGGACCCAGGGGGGCCTTAGCCGATCAGGGCTGGAGGCTCGGGGGGATGAGGACGCCGTCGATGACGTGCACCACGCCGTTCGTGGCGTGGATGTCGGTGA
>CAYNFK010000176.1:0-5523 GCA_964396405.1 uncultured Enterobacteriaceae bacterium | reverse complement strand
GCGAGACCTGCGCGGTGGTGGTGGCCGACGAGACCTGGCCCGCGCACCGCTTCGATCCGATGGCGGCGGCCTTCGTGCTGGCACCCGAGACCACGCCGGGGTCGCTCGGCACGCTGGTGGGACCCCACCGTGGCGAGGGCGCTGGGGGCGACGTGTTCGTGCCTGACGCCCTGCGGGACCAGCCCTGCCGCGCTGCGCTCGATCTGCTGGCGGCGGTGAGGGCCGGCGTGGCGGCGGAGGTGCAGCTGTCGGCACCGACCGACGACGAGCCGGGCTGGACGATCGGCTGGCGGCCTGCATGAGCGCGCTCCCTCCTGTGGCCACGCTCGTGCCGCACGCACCGCCGATGCTGCTGCTGGATGCGCTCGTCGTGAGCGACGCCCAGCACACCATCGCGATGGCCTCGGTGCGACCGGATCACCCGCTGCTGCGCGCAGGTGCCGTGCCCGCGCTGGCTGCGCTGGAGTGGATCGCCCAGACAGCGGCCGCGCGTCGGGGTCTGGAGCTGCGCGGACGTGCCGACGACCCGCGCGTGGGCTTCGTGGTGGGCAGTCCGCGCCTGGAGCTGTTCGTGGAGAGCGTGGCGGTGGGGGCGAGCGTGCGGATCGAGGTACGTCCTGTCGGTGAGGAGGTCGACGTGGGCTTGCGGGGCGTGGAGGGCGAGGTGTGGGCCGACGACGTGCTCGTGGCGCGTGGCGCCGTGCAGGTGATCGAACGCCGGGCCGGGGTGGAGGCATGACGGTGCGCAGGGCCTTGGTGACCGGCGGCAGCCGCGGCATCGGCGCGGCGATCGCCAAGCGCCTGGCGGCGCAGGGTCACCGGGTGGTGCTCACGTACCAGTCCCGTGCGGACGACGCAGCGGCCGTTGTCGAGGCGATCCGCGCTGCCGGCGGGGTGGCTGAGGCCATCGGGTTCGACGTGGGCGATCGTGCTGCCGCACACGCGGCGATCGGCACGCTCGGCGTGGAGGAGGACCCGTTCACGATCGTGGTCCACAACGCGGGCGTGGCGCGGGATGGGCTGCTCGCTACGATGACCGCCGAGGCGTGGTCGGCCCCGATCCGCACCTCGCTAGATGGCTTCTTCCACGTGGTGCAGCCGCTGCTTCTGCCGATGATGCGGCAGCGCTGGGGTCGGATCGTGGCCGTGAGCAGCGTGGCGGGCCTGCGCGGCAACAAGGGTCAGGTGAACTACGCGGCCGCCAAGGCTGGCCTGATCGGTGCCTGCAAGGCGCTGGCGCTGGAGATCGCGAGCCGCAAGGTCACCGTGAACGCCGTGGCACCCGGTCTTGTCGACACCGAGATGCTCGGGAAGGCGCCGGTCGACGAGCTCGTGAAGGGGGTGCCGCTCGGGCGGGTGGGCACGCCCGACGAGGTGGCGTCGCTGGTGGCGTGGCTGTGCTCGGAGGACGCAGCCTACGTCACGGGGCAGGTGATTCCGGTGACGGGCGGGTTGTAGGGCCTGTTTCGCGAGGTTGGCCCGGTGAAAACCTGCGGTCAGGACCTGGGTAAGCGCAGGTTAGCGGAGAAGCTGCGCTTGTGGAGATCGGGGTGCGCAGGGGCTCCCGTGGTCCGAGCGGGACTCGCAGCGGGACCCAAGGGCTCTGTCCGTGCCCGAAAGCACGACGGGAACGAGGCTGTGGACGCGGGCGCACTACGCTTCCTCGATCCACCGCGGAAGCGCGACCGCTGACGTCGAGGGAAGCGCGAACAGGTCCCGTTCGACCTCATGGAGCCGGGCCAACATCGCCGGGAGGGCCTCGGGCGCGCGAGCGTCGAACGCGTTGTGGTCGACCATCGCGAGAAATCGTGCCACGAATTGGGCATGGTCGACGTGGCCCCTTCGGATCATCAGGCTCACATCTTCTCGATCGGACCCCACCCAGCGCTTCAGCTTCGACACGCAGACGTCCGTGACGTCCAGGACGGCAACACGGAAGTGGGACCACTCGTGGGGATAGGCGTGCCACAGCGGATCGGCCGGAAGGAACGGGAGCGAGGGGCGCACGAGGTCCAGGAAGAGTCGATGCTGGTCAAACAGCTTCGAGTCAGCCCCGGCCAGTCGCTCCAGCTCGGTGCACGTCGCGTCGTCCAGCCCATCCTGGACGAGGCGCAACACGTCACCATCGCGTGTTCCGCGCTCGTACGCGGTCTGCAGGAACAGCGCGGTCGAGCCGATGACGCGAAACGTGACTCGGTCGGGTAGGGACTTCGTCCATCGCTGGTCGAGCTCGTCGAGGAACCGCTCAAACCGTGTCACGGGCGACCTGCAGCGGTTGGGCGAACTCTTCGACGGTGAGACGTCCGAGCACTCGCCATCGCGCGTCCCGCTCGGACGCGTTCGCCTCGGCTGCCTGCACGCTCTCCAAACTCCGCAGGTCCGGGTCGATGAGGTCGTAGGGTTCGTTCGACGAAGGCCCGGGCAGGCTGACCAGGTAGGCCTCCGCGACCGTCCGTAGTCGCTGGCTCGCCCGACGCCAGGGCGTAGGCGCTGGATCGCCATCCGCGCTGGAGATGGCCTCCAGGACGTGATCGAGCAGCCAGCCCCATCGATGCGGGGCCCCGGCCTGAACGACAGCGTGCTGCACGCCGGGGAAGCTGATGATGTCGACCTGTTCCACGAGCACCGGCCCCAGTGCGGTGAGGAAGCGCGGCGTGGGATGTGCAAGCAGGATGTGGGCAATCAGGTCGCCGGGACGGTTGTGCTCTTGGCGGATCACGAAGCGGTCGTCGGCGACGAGATGCTTCGCGCCCAGGCGCACCAACGCTGCCTGGATCGAGCCCGCGACAGGATCCGTGCCGGCTTCGTGGGGGACGAAGTCCTCCGCACCCACCTGAAAGAGCTGGAACACGCGCAGGAGCTGTTCCGCGCTGAACGAGCCGCCTGCGCGCTCGAGCTCGCTGAGTCGGCTCTCGGAGAGTTCGAGGCGGTGGGCGAGCTCCAGCAGGGTCCACCGGCGTGCTTTGCGCAGCTGCCGGATCTTGGGCCCGATGGGTTGGGCGATGCGTGTGAGGGAGGTCTCAGACACGGGCGGGATCCTGACTTCGAGATATCGAAGATAAATTCGGTATACCGAAGAACGACGGGTGGCCACCCGTCAGCGCCTGCTACGCCTCAAAGTTCACCCTCCCCCGTGCCACCACCGCCTCACCCACGCTCACCGTGAATGTCACGCCCGACCCCGTTCGCACCAAGGAGATCTGCCCCTCGGCCCCAGGCAGCACGGGCCCGAGAAACTTCAGGCGCTTCGTCTGCGTGAGCAACCCCAGCCGGGGCCACGTGGCGCGCACGGCGGCGAGCACGAGGTCGATGAGCTGCACCACCGCGGGCAGCACCGGCTGGTCGGGGAAGTGACCCTGGAAGCCCGGATGGTCGACCGGCACCGCGAACGGCAGCTCCACCGACGTGGGCTCAGGCGCCGCGAGGGCGTCGAGGGTGGCGAGCAGCGTGGCGCGCGGGAGCTTCCCGGTGGCCTCACGCGGGAGCTGGGGCAGCAGGTGCAGGCGCGGAACCGCGACGGCGTCGAGGCGCTCGCCCAGCCAGGTCCGCAGGTCGGCCGCCGAGCCTTCCAGCACCACCAGCGCGTGCAGGCGCTCACGTCCGCCGTCCACGCGCATCGCCACCGCCGCGTCGCGCACGCCCGGCGCACCCAGCAGCAGGCGCTCCACAGCGCCGAGGCTCACCCGCTTGCTCGCGATCTTCACGACGTCGTCGAGCCGCCCGTGCAGCGAGAACCGACCGTCCTCGTGCAGCGACACCCGGTCGTCGCAGGGCCGGGGCCGGGGCTCGTCGGGCGCGAGGAACGAGGAGTCGAGGTGCAGGCGCTCGTCGGCGTCGGCGCTGACGGTGACGCCGGTAAGCGGCAGCCAGCGCGCTTGGGCCAGCTGATGTCGCCAGCCGATCGCCCCCGTCTCGGTGCTGCCGAAGATCTCGGTGACCTCGAAGCCCGCGCGGTCCCGTGTGGCGGCGGCGGTGTCGGGGGAGAGCGGTGCCCCCGACGTGACGATGCGCGAGAGGCCGGCGAACGGGTTCGGTCCGTCGCCGACGAGGCCGCGCAGGTGGGCGGGCACGGTCACCAGGAACTCGGCGTTCAGCGCGTTCACCCGGGCGGCGACGGCCTCGACGAGCAAGGGCGCGTCGGTGTGAAGGGCCCCGCCCGCGCGCAGCGGAACGAGCACCCCGAACAGCAGCCCGTAGATGTGGTGGGGCGGCACGGTAGCCACGAGCCGCACGCGGTCGGGAACAGCAAACGCGTGTCGGAGGGTGTCGGCCTCGTGGACGAGCTGGCCGACCGTCTTCTCCACCGTGCGGGGCGTGCCGGAGCTGCCCGACGTCGACAGGCGCACGAGCACCCGGGCCTCCGGCGGGAGCCGCAGCGTGGCGGGGGGGCCTTCGCGGTGGGGGCGTGCGAGCAGGGCGGCCAGATCGAGCCCTTCGGCTTGGCCCTCGTGTAAGGCGGGCTGCCCCTGGGCGGCGTCGCGCACAGCCTCGGGGGCGAGGCTGGTGGGCAGGCGCGCGACCTCGCCACGCTCGGCGACGGCGAGCAAGGCCACAGCGAACAAGTAGCGGTCGGTGAGGGCGATCACGCGCTCACGGCCGGGCTCACGGGGGCCCAGGGCGCGGTCCACGGCGGCGACGTCAGCCGCCAGATCGGCCGCGGTGCGGCGCGGCTCGACGCAGACCGGATCCGCTTCCGCGTGCGGGATCCACACGCCCAGGCCCGCGGTCAGGAGGGCTGGGCGTCGCGCTGCTTCTGCACGAAAGCGGCGAGGCTGCGCAGGCTCTTGAACACCGACTTGTTGGCCTCGTCTTCGGCATCGAAGGTGACGCCGTACTGACGGCGGATCGCCATCGCGAGCTCGAGCGCGTCGACCGAGTCGAGCCCGAGCGAGACGAACAGATCGGCCTCGGGGTCGAAGTCTTCCGGCAGGGGCGCATCGAGCATCAGCGCCTCGGCGAGGAGGGACTTGAGCTCGTTCTCGAAGGCCGTCATCGACGCTCCTGGCCGCCGCGCGTGAGGGTGCGCCGGCGTGGGGGCTGGGTAGCGAGGCGGTGGGGGGGAGGCAACTGGCGGGGACGGGGTGGGACAGGGGTGGGGCGCAGTCGGCCGTCCTGGGCAGCTATCGGGGCGATGTACCGAGCTATCGCGCGCTCAGACCGAGCTATCGCGGTCTTGTACGCAGCTATCGCGGCCTTGTACGCAGCTATCGCGGTCTTGTACCCAGCTATCGGGCCGATGTACCGAGCTATCGGGCCGATGTACCGAGCTATCGGGGGTCGGGACACAGGAATCACCCCTCGGGACGCAGGAATGGGTCCGAGCGGGAGAGACTCCTGCGTGAGCGATCCGACGTCGGAGCATTTGTCCGCGTCAGGCCCCACGCCCGTCGACGCGTAAGCCGCCGTGATGTCCGGGCGTAGTTCTCCCCGTGTGGTGCGGGGATCTCGTTGTGATCGATGCTCAGGTTGTGAGCACCTCCATCGCTGGCACCACCGCAGGCACACGGCGAACGAGCCTCCGCG
>CAYNFK010000175.1:0-5561 GCA_964396405.1 uncultured Enterobacteriaceae bacterium | reverse complement strand
ACCTGCCCCGCTTCAACGTGCGCCTGGTCGACGACAAGAACTTCTTGCACCTGCGACTGGACCTCAACGAGGCCTGGCCGCGGTACCGCCTCACCCGCAAGATCGCCCGCGACGGTGCGCGGTACTTCGGCCCTTACGCGAGCGCGCAGAAGGCCCGGCACACGCTGGAGCACCTCAGCCGGCTCTTCCCGCTGCGCACGTGCACCGACACGGAGCTGAAGGGTCGCAAGAGGCCGTGCCTGATGCACCCGATGGGCCGCTGTGTGGCACCCTGTGTGGGCCTCGTGACCCCCGAGGCGTACCAGGAGCTGGCGCTGGAGTCGACGGCACTGCTGGAGGGCCGGCAGAACGGGGTGATCGTCGCGCTGGAGCGGCGAATGCAGGAGGCCTCCGAGCAGCTCGCGTTTGAAGAGGCGGCGCGTCTGCGTGATCTCGCCCGGTCGATCCGCGACACGGTCGAGCTGCAGCAGGTGGTCGACAACCGCCTGGGAGACCGTGACGTGTGGGGCCTCGCTCGGCTCGGCACCGACGTGGCGATCTGCTTGGTGCCCGTGCGCGAAGGTCGGATGACTGAGCCCCACTCCCGCTTGCTCCAAGGCGTCGTCGAAGAAGACGGCGAGCTGCTGTCGTCTCAGCTCAACGGCGTGTATGGCGAGGGCATGCCCATACCGCCCGAGATCCTGCTGCCCGTGGCGCCAACGGGGCAGGAGGCGCTGGCCGAGCTGCTGTCGGAGCGCGCCGGTCGACGGGTGCAGGTGCGGGTGCCGGAGCGGGGCAACAAGGTGCAGCTGTTGGAGTTGGCGGCCCGCAACGCGCAGGTGCTGCTGGGGCAGGGCTCCGACGACGATCTGCGTCGGCGGCAGGCTCTCGATGCGCTCGCCGAGGCCGTGGGGCTCGACGACCCTCCCCACCGCATCGAGTGCTTCGACAACTCGCACCTGGGCGGCAAGCAGCCCGTGGCCGCGATGGCGGTGTTCCTCGATGGTCGCCCGGCGCGGGGCGAGTACCGTCGCTACCGCATCAAGGAGGCCGCTGGCGGCGACGACTACGGTGCGATGCGCGAGATCCTGGGGCGACGGCTCAAGCGCGCGTCCGCAGAGGGCACGCTCCCCGATCTGCTGGTGGTGGACGGCGGAAAGGGTCAGCTCGCTGTGGCCCTGGCGGTGCGGGACGACCTCGGCCTGACCGTGCCGATGATCGGCATCGTGAAGCCGCGAACGGAGCACGCGCGCGGAGAGCGGGCCGCCACCGATCGGCTCGTGCTGGCCCACCTCCGCGACGGCCTGCGCTTGCCGCCCTACCATCCGGGCCTACGTTTGGTGCAGCACCTGCGCGATGAGACCCACGATCACGCCGTGGGCTACCAGCGTCAGGTGCGGCAGAAGGGCACGCTGCGGTCGGTGCTGGAGTCGATCCCGGGCGTGGGGCCGGCGCGTCGCAAGGCGCTGCTGACGCACCTCGGCTCGCTGGCGGCGGTGCGTCGGGCGTCGCTGGCCGAGCTCGCACAGGTCCCGGGCGTAGGCGCCGACGTCGCCGACAAGGTGTGGAAGGCGCTGCACCCGGCCTGACGATCAGGCGGCGAGCACGTCGCCGTGGATGCGAGCGGCTTCGGGTGTGCCCGACTCCACCAGCAACCGCGAGATCATCGAGCCGGTGCGGCGGTGGGCCTTCCAGGCTTCGATGGAGCGGGCGTTGCGCTCGGCGCCGTCGTGATCGAGCTCCAGCGCGTCCGCGAGCGACTGCACGTAGGAGACCCAAGCGCGGCGGTGCAGATCGGCCAAGCGCTCGATGCCGTCTCGCTCCAGCTCCACGTCCACCGAGAAGCCGCGCTGCCGGTCGCGGGCGTTGCGGGCACCGCCGTCGGTGATCAGGTCGGGGGCAGCACGACGAAGTTCCTGCCAGATGCGGTGCGCGTGCTGGCCGGCGAACCAGGTGCCGGTGCCAGCGTAGATGCTGAAGGTGGCCTGCAGGCCACGCGGGGTGCTGGCGATCTCCGTGCCGAACACGCCAAGGTCGAGCGACGGACGGGGCACGAAGGCCACGCTGACCACGCCAGACGACTCTTCTTCCACCACCAGCGCGCGGAACTCGCCCAACCGACCCACGCGGTCGCGGCGGGCGCGCACGAGCTTGCCGCCATCGGTGTGGAGAAGCGCGGGGAGGCCCTCGATGCGCATTGGCGAGAGACCCACATGGGCCAGTCGAACGGCGCTCTCGCCCACCAACGGGACGAAGGGCGTCTCGGGGCGGTTGCTGGTGTGGAGCTGGGGCCGCGGGGCCGTGCGGTCGACCGACATGTTCGCCTCGATCGGGAGGGGAGGACTCCCTTGGGCCCTTCATCGGACCACCCCGCGCTCACTTGAGCCTGCTCGTTGGATCGGGCAGGTTGACATCCACCCTGCATCAGGTGATGCTTCGGTCGGTGAGGCGCTCGCAGGGAAGCGTGTCGCGCTGGGCGTAGCCCACGGCGTGCCGCCCGAAGCCCTCACCATCGGCCGATGTGTCTCGCTTGAGGGTCTTCCCTTTGCGTCAGCTGTCTACTTGTCTGCTGTGGCGACATGCGCGTCCGGGATCCGAGGGGTCCCGTTGACGGCGCGGTGGCCGATTTCGGTGCACCTCGCCGCGCAAATCGGCGCGGCGGCACTTCCGGGGATCACGCCATGATCCGATCGCCTGAATGAATCCAGCCAACCCGCTCATCGTCCAAGGGGATGGCAAGGTGTTGTTGGAGACGCGGCACGCCGCGTTCGACGCCGCCCGCGACTTTCTCGCTCGATTCGCCGAGCTCGAGTCTTCGCCCGACCTCCTGCACACCTACAAGATCGACGCCCTCTCCCTGTGGAACGCCGCCAGCGCGGGCATGACCCTCGAAGAGATCGTGGGGGGCCTTCGCCGGCTCTCGAAGTTCGACATCCCCGAGGATGTGCTCAAACGCATCGAAGACACCATCGGCCGGTTCGGCTTGGTGCGTCTCATTCCGCACCCCGAAGGGCTCCGGGAGTGGATCGGGGTCGAGTTCGGCAACCGCTACGTCGAGAAGACCGTGCTGCGCACGCAGGTCGGTCAGCAGCTGATCACCCCCGATGGTCGGCGAGGCCACCGCATCGCCACGGGCATGCGCGGCATCTTCAAGCAGCGGCTGCTGCTCGAGAACTGGCCTGTGGCCGATGATGCGGGGTTCGCGCGTGGCGAGCCGCTCACCGTGGCCCTGCGCGATGTGATGCGCAGCGGCAAGACGTTCGCCATCCGCGACTACCAGCGCGAGTCCGTTGCCCGTTGGTTCCTCGACGGTGCGCCCCAGGGCGGTCACGGCGTGGTGGTGCTCCCGTGCGGTGCCGGCAAGACCGTGGTGGCGCTGGCTGCGATGGTCGCGGCGGGAACGCACACGCTGGTGCTGTGCAACAACCAGAGCGCCGTGAACCAGTGGATTCGCGAGATCCTCGACAAGACCACGCTCACCGAGGCGCAGGTCGGCGAGTACACGGGCCAGAACAAGGAGATCCGGCCCGTCACGGTCGCAACCTACCAGGTGCTCACCTGGCGTCGGTCCAAGAACGCCGACTACGAGCACCTGCACCTGTTCCGCGACCACGACTGGGGCCTGCTGGTCTACGACGAGGTCCACCTGCTCCCCGCACCCGTGTTCGGAGCCACGGCCGAGCTGCAGGGCGTGCGTCGCCTGGGCCTCACCGCCACGCTCGTGCGTGAGGATGGACGCGAGGGCGATGTGTTCAGCCTCGTGGGCCCCAAGCGCTACGATCTGCCCTGGCAGGTGCTTGAGAAGCAGGGCTTTGTGGCCGAGGCGAAGTGCTTCGAGATCCGGGTGCCGTTCACCCGTCGCGACCGCGCCACCTACGAAGCGGCCGACGAGATGGAGAAGTTCCGCCTCGCCTCGGAGAACCCGAGCAAGGTCGCCGTGGTGCAAGACCTCGTGGCCCGCCACCGCGACGACCAGCTCCTCGTGATCGGCACCTACCTGGGTCAGCTGCAAGAGGTGGCCAAGGTCATCGGCGCGCCCGTGATCACCGGCAACACGCCGCAGCGTGAGCGCGACTCCCTGTTCGGTCAGTTCCGGCGCGGTGAGATCAAGCGCCTCGTGGTGAGCAAGGTGGCGAACTTCGCCATCGATCTGCCCGATGCCAACGTGGCCGTGCAGATCTCCGGCTCCTTCGGCTCACGCCAAGAAGAGGCCCAGCGCCTCGGCCGCATCCTTCGTCCCAAAGAGAAAGACGCCCTGTTCTACACCGTCGTCACCGGCGACACGAAGGAGCAGGAGTTCGCCGTCAAGCGGCAGCTCTTCCTCACCGAACAGGGCTACCGCTACCACATCGAGGATCGCGCCGCGAAGTAGGCGCCGCTGATCCCACTTGCCGCTGGAGCCAGGCTGATGAACGACGACTCAGATATCGACGCCGTGCTGTCCGTCGACGGGGAAGAGGCGGGTGGTAAGCGTCGGCGTCGCCGGCGGCGTCGTAAGAAGCGCGGCCCAGGCGAGGGTCCGGGGCCCAGCGTGGAAGCGCGCTCCGAGCGCTCAGCGCCTGTTGACGACGATGGAGGCCGCCAGCGCGGTCGTCGTGCGTTCGTCGATGTGGAGACCTCGGGTGGCGTGTCCACGCCGGCTTCGGGTCGTAATCCCCACCGCAAGCGCTCCTCACGGCCCAAGCGTGGCCGTCCGGGCTCCGCCGCTGCGCGCCGTCGTAAGCTCGGCCGGGTGGAGATCGCTCAGCTCGAAGAGTGGATGGGCGGCCTCTCGGATCCGCTGCTGTCGGCGATCTACAGGGGTCTCGGGGGCCAGCCGAAGAAGGTGGGCGACCGCGACCGCATGCTCCAGCTCGCCGTGCGCGCGCTCGCTCAGGGCGGTCGGCTCGAAGTGCTCGTGCGTCAGCTCCACGAGCGGGAGCGTAAGGCCCTGGCTGCGCTGCTGCAGTGTGGCGGCGTGGCCCACGCCGACGAGTTCTTGCGCACGCTGTCGCTGGCCTTCGGCGGACGCGAGAGCGACTGGAAGCGCCCGATGACCGTGCTCGCGGAGCGCGGCATTGTGTTCGCGAGCCCGCGCCAGGACGACCACTACTTCTACCTCGTGCCCGATCCGCTCTTCGACGGGCTCGTCGAGGCGCTGGCCGAGGACCTCACGCTCCCACGCTTCGAGCACGAGGAGATGCGGGTCATCGAGCACAAGCCCTTCTCGCCGCCGCTCGACTTCTCGATCACCACGCTGGCCACCTACCTGGCCCAGACGGGCGTTCGGCTTACGCAGCGCCATGAGGTCCACCACCGCGATGCGGAGGCCCTCAACACCTTCTTCACGCAGCTCTGGGAGCCCGACAGCGAGCTCTTCCAGTTCCATCTCGAGTTCCTGATGATGCACGGGATGGTGTCGCTGCGCGGCGACCACCTCGCCCTCGATCGGGAAGTGCTCGAAGAGTGGCTGCAGCTGGAGCCGGAAGACCAGCGAGACCTCGTGTTCCGCGCGCTCGAGCGTCGATTCGAGCTCGGTGAGTGGGTCCTGTGGGCCGTGCACGAGGCCCAGGGTGCCTGGGTCGCTGAGCGTCCGTTGGGCG
>CAYNFK010000174.1:0-5619 GCA_964396405.1 uncultured Enterobacteriaceae bacterium | reverse complement strand
CTTCCCGACATCACTGTCCAAGACCGCGGCCTCCAGGTGTGAAAGCACCTGGGGGCCGTTGCCTGTTGGGGCTTGGCTACAGCGACGCCCACCACGCGATGGCTTCCAGGTGGGGCCGAAGCAGCAGGCCGGTGTGCGACCACCGCACCTGACCCTCCGCGTCCACCACCACCGTGGTGGGAAACGAGGTCACGCCGTAGGCCTCCACGGTGGCCCGATCACCCAGCACCACCGGGTACTGGAGCTGGCTGCGTGCTGCCCGTGCCCGCACGGGGCCTAGCTCGTCCACCGCGATGCCCACCACGGTGATCTGGGGGTGGGCCTCCGCGAAGGCGTTCAGCGTGGGCAGCTCGGCCAAGCAGGGGGTGCACCAGGTGGCCCAGAAGTTGATCACGACCGTGCGGCCCTTGAGGCCCGAGAGGGTCACTGGGCCGCCTTCCAGGTCGACGAGCTGGAACTCGGGAGCCTGGTCGGGGAGCTTCGGACCCCGCAGCCAGCCGAACACGCCCAGGGCGACGAACACCATCAGCGCGAGCAGCAGCGCTTCGCGCAGCCAGCCTTTCCACCGCGCGGGAGCGTCGGACGGGAGCGGGGCCGGCTCGGTCATGGCCGCAGCTCCCCGGCGAGCCAGCGTTCGCGGCGGGCCACAGCTTCAAGAGGCGCGTCGGGGTTGGGCTCGAGCCAGGCGGTCGTGGCGGGTGCGGCTTGAAGACGGGCCTTCCAGGTGTGCAGCTCATCGCGGCGGAAGCCATGCAGCGTCACCTCGGTGCCCGCCGGGAGCGCGCGCACCCGCGCGGCCAGGCTGCCACCATCCACCCGCAGGCCGTCGAGGGCCACCACCACGTCGCCGGCCGAGAGCCCCGCCGCGTGGCCCGCCCCACCGTGCAGCACGTGCTTGAGCGTGGCTCCGGATCCGCCTGCCTGCACGCTCACGCCCAGGTCGCCCACGGCGGTGGCGCGGCTGCCCGCGGGCGCCGGCTTGCCGCCGCGGTCTTCCGAGCCGGTTGCGGCGCGCAGTCGCAGGGTGAGGCCCACGTCCGCCAGGAGGTCGGCGAGGGGCAGATCCTCGGTGCTTCGCAGCGCTTGATCGAAGAAGGGGGACAGGTCGGCGCCGGCGAGCTCGCTGGCCAGCGTCTCGATGGCCCCCTCGGGCACGCCGGAGCCGTCCCCGTAGCGCTGCCACAGCGTGCGCCAGAGGGCATCGAGGCCCACCGATCCCGCCGTGGTGCGCTGCAGGAGCAGGTCGAGCGCCAGCCCCACGAGCGAGCCCTTCGTGTAGTACGAGATGAGGGCGTTCGGGCTGTTCTCGTCTTGCTTGTAGTACTTGGTCCACGCGTCGAAGCTGCTGTCGGACAGGCTCTGGGTGAGGCGGCCGGGGGTGCGCAGCACGCCGGTGATCGTGCGGCCGATCAGCTCCAGCCACTGCGCCTGCGTGATCCGCCCCGAGCGCAGAAGACCCAGGTCGTCGAAGTAGGAGGTGACGCCCTCGAAGGCCCACAGCTGGGTGGTGGGCCGTGGCTGCCAGAGGTCGTAGGGCACGAACACGGCAGGCAGGATGCGCTTGATGTTCCAAGCGTGGAAGTACTCGTGGCTGCACAGGCCCAAGAAGCCCATGTAGGCGTCGGAGACCTCATCGAGCTCGGGCGCGGGCAGGTCGGTGCGCTTGCACACCAGGGCGGTGCTGCTGCGGTGTTCCAGGCCGCCGTAGCCATCGCCCACGGCCATCACGAGGAAGAGGTACCGATCAATGGGTGCCGGAGCGCCAAAGAAGCGCAGGTGGGTGCTGCAGATCGCCGCCAGATCCGTGGCCAGACGGCCCAGGTCGGTGCGCACCACGCCGGTGATCACCACGTCGTGCGGGATGCCTTCGGCCTCGAAGCGCACGTGGGTCCAGGTGCCGATCTCGACGGGATGGTCGATCAGCTCGTCGTAGTCGGCAGCCACGAACGTGCCAAAGCCCCACGTCGAGCCCGACGCCCTGGGTAGCGTGGTGGCCACCTTCCAACCCGAACACGCCGGATCCGTGGGCGCTTCGATCACCAGCTCGCAGGGGAGGTGACGCGCGCCGTCGGGCACGAGGAACAAGCTGGTGCCGTTGAAGAACGCGTGCGTCGCGTCCAGGTGGGCGGCACGCACGCTCAGGTCCCAGGCATACACCCGCGTCACGACGGTGAGCGGGCCGTCGCAGGGGGCGGCTCTCCAGCTGTCCTTGTCGAGCTTGGTGAGCGCGACCGGGCCGGCGGCACCCTGCGCGGTGATGCGGACGATGTTGCGCGCGAAGTCGCGCACCGTGTAGCTGCCGGGGATCCACGCGGGCAGCCGCAGGATGGCGCCGTCGGGGTCAGGGTCGGCCACGACGAGGGTGACCTCGAACACGTGGCCGGCAGGGTCGGCCACGGCCACGCTGTAGCTGAGGGGAGCGGTCGACATGCAGGCCTCGTGGGAGACGGACTAACCGGGGGGCAAGGGAGGACGCGGAGGTGGTGGTGAGCGTGTGGAAGCGGCGCAGCGTGCGGGTGGCCATGGCGCTTGTGGGCCTCTCAGTGGCCTACTGGGTGGCCGTGTGGGCGTGGACGCAGGCCGAGGCGGCGCGCCAAGCCCAGGCCGGAGCGAACGAGATCGCGCTCACCTTGCATGCCAACGGCTTCGTGTACGAGGCCACCTGGGCCTACGTGGCCGGCCTGCTGGTGCTTCACACGACGCTCCTCGCCCTCATGGGGTGGCGCAAAGACCGCGAGGCGGCCCTCGGCGTGTCGTGGAGCTTTGGCCTTCACCTTCTGTTCTTGGTACTTTCAGGCATAGTCGGCCCCCCTTCGTAGCGTGTACGGTGGGGTTCGGACGGAGAGTCACCGCTCATGCGCACCTCAAACCTCCCCCTGCTGACCGCGATGCTCGCTGCCGCTTTCCTCGGCGCGTGCAACCCGGACACCGATTCGAAGGAAGACACCGACACCTCGGTGGAGTCCGACACCGTGGATGACACCGACGACGGCCTGCCCACCACGCCCGAGATTCGGTTCGTGAATGCGGCCCCCACCACCACCGACGACCTCGTGGTGGAGCTGATCAACCCGCAGCCCGATGCGACCTACCGCTGGCGGTGGTCGCAGGTCGCGGGCGGTCCCGCCACGGCGCGGCCCGATCTGAACGACCTCACCACCGTGCCCGCCTCGCAGACCCGCCGCGACGAGACCTGGGCGGTCACCGTGGTGTCCACCCGCGGCGGCGTCGACAGCGACAGCGTGAGCGCGCAGGTTGTGGTGGCCAACACGGCGCCTGTGGCCACCGTCGTGATCACCCCCGATCCCGCCACAGCGGGTGTGGATCTGGTGGCAGACGCGCAGGCCACCGATGCCGACGGCGACGAGGTCGACTTCATCACCACCTGGACGCGCGACGGCGCGAGCACAGCCTGGACCGACCTGACGGTCCGCGGCAGCTTCGTGGCGCGCGACGAGCGCTGGGTGGTGGTGGTCACGCCCACCGATGGCACCGACAGCGGCCTTCCGGTCACCGACGACATCACCATCGCCAACAGCCCCCCGGTCGTCACCACGGCCACGCTGGCGCCGCTCGCGCCCACCACGGTGGACTCCCTGCGGGCCACGGTGGTGGCAGCCGATCCCGATGGGGATCGGGTGAGCAGCATCTCCTACACGTGGTTCATCAACGGCGCGGCCACCGGGGCCGCCACCCTCGTCGACACGCTCGACGACTCGCTGATCCGCAAGGGCGACGTCGTGTACTTCGAGGCGCGCGCCACAGATCAGGCCGGGGCCACCGGAGAGCCCAAGCCCTCCAACTCGGTCACTGTCGTGAACTCCGTGCCGTCGTTCGACGCGGTCGAGCTCACGCCGTTGGTCGGCGACGTGCGGTCCACGTTCACCTGCGCCACCGCCGGCTGGATCGACCTCGACGGCGATCCCGAGCAGTACGCGTTCGCCTGGCAGCTCGATGGCGACGTGATCGTGGGCCAGACCGGCGCCACGCTGGCTGGGAACCTGGCACTCAAGCACAAGGAGCTCACCTGCTCCGCCGCGCCCACCGATGGGCAGGGGGTGGGCTTCACGCTCACCAGCAACGGCGTGCGCCTGAGCAACGCGCCCCCCTCGATCACCTCGGCTTCGTTGCTGCCGGCTACGCTCCACGTCGGCGTGCCGGTCACCGTGAACCTTGTGGGTGCAACCGATCCCGATGGCGACACGATCACCTACCGCTACGCATGGTCGAAGAACGGCACGACCATCCCAGGCGTCACCACCGCCTCCTTGGTGAGCGGCTTCGTCCCGGGCGACGTGCTCCGCGCCACCGTCACGCCGGTGGATGTCGAAGGCCTCGTCGGCGGCTCCGTGGTCTCGTCGTCCGGCACCGTTCGCAACCGCCTGCCGCGCGTCACCGAGGTGAGCCTGCTGCCCACCGTGCTGCGCACCAACACCCCGGCGATGGCGCTCGCTTCGGCGGTCGATGATGATGGCCAGCCCGTCACGATCACCTACAGGTGGCGTGTGAACGACGTGAAGGTGCGCGAGGTCGCCGACACCGCAGGCGACGGTGACACGCTCGCCGCCACCGAGTTTGTGAAAGGGGACCGCGTGGAGGTCACGGCGCTGCCCAGCGATGGCTCCACCACGTTCGGCGATCCGCGCACCGCAGGGCCTCGGGTGGTCAGCAACACGGCGCCCTACGCGCTGGGCGTCAACATCAACCCGCCCAACCCGGTGGAAGGCTCCACGATCACCTGCACGCCGTTCGGCTTCGGCGACGCGGATGGTGATCCCGAGGCCTACAAGTGGCGCTGGCGCGTGAACGACCGCCTGTTCCCGAGCGGCAGCGGGTCCATCACCGGCATCGAGTTCAGCAAGGGCGATGATGTCTCCTGCATCGCCATCCCGTGGGACCTCACCGATGAAGGTGCCCAGCTCGCCAGCGCCTCGGTGCAGGTGGGCAACACGGCCCCGACGGTCGCAACGGTCAGGATCGGGCCCAACAACCCCACGGCCTTCGACATCCTCGGTGCCACGTTCACCGGCGCGGCGGATGTGGATGGCGACACCGTCACCTACCGCTACCGCTGGGTGGTGGATGGGGAAGAAGCTGGCGCATCGTCCACGCTCACCGGTGCGGCCTGGAAGCCCGCGTCTCAGATCCAGCTCTTTGTGCGCCCGTTCGACGGCAGCCTGGAGGGCCCTGAGGTGGGGTCGAACGTCATCACCGCCACCAACCAGCGGCCCGACATCGTCGGGGTGCAGCTGGTGCCCGGCTTCCCTCGCACCGCCGACGACATCACGGCCTCGGTCTCAGTGCTGGAGTTCGATGGTGAGGAGATCACCACCACCTACACTTGGTTCGTGAACGACGTGGAGATCGTCGGCGTCACGGGCGACACGCTGCCGTCGAGCAACACCCAGCGCGGCGACCGCGTGGAGGTGACCGTGGTCGTGGAAGACCCGAACGGTGCCACCGACACCGAGACCAGCGCCGAGGTGGTGGTCGTCAACACACCGCCGTCGATGGTGTCGGCGGCCGTGTCGCCGGCTGTCGTCACCGAGACCACCGTGGTCACGTGCGTGGGCTCGGGCTGGAACGACGTCGACGGCGACACCCCGCAGTACCGCACCA
>CAYNFK010000173.1:0-5630 GCA_964396405.1 uncultured Enterobacteriaceae bacterium | reverse complement strand
GGAGCCCCATGTGTGACGACCTGCTCGCTGCGCTCGCCGAAGGCGCGCCGCTCTCGCCCGAGGTGCAAGACCACGTCGCGGGCTGTGCGCGCTGCCAGGCGCTGGTGGCTGCGGTGTATGCGCCCAACCAGCTGGCGCTGGCTGCGTCGTCGCCCGTTCGGGTGTCGCCTGCGGCCTTAGGGGCGGTGGTGCGTCGGCGCGCGATCCTGCGCGGGGGCGCTGTGGCGGCCGGGCTGGTGGTGGGGCTCGCTTGGCTCGGCGCGCCTGGGGATACGCCCCCGCCGGTCGCCGAGGCCCCCGATCTGCCTGCGCTGCTCGCGCTTCTGGACGAGGACGGCGCCGATCCCCCCGGCCTGGAGCCGCTTGCGGCCTTTCATCCCCTACCCGACCCCCTGGCGGACCTCCCGTTCGCATCCACCCACAACCCCTGGAGCTCAGAATGAACCCCCGACACCTGCTGTTCGCCGCCTTGCTCGCTGTGCCCGCCCTCGCGCTGGCCAACCCTCCGCAGCCGCCTCCGCCAGGAGCCAACGGTCCGGGTCCCGATCGGGAGCACGATCGTGACGGTGAGCGTGATCTCGCCCGCGACTGGCCCCGCGTGGCCGCCAGCTTGGGCCTCGATGCGGCGCAGCAGTCGACGATCGAGGAGCTGTTCTTCGCCGCCCAGAAGGACGGCATCGAGCTGCGCGCTGCGGCCGACCGTGCGGGGCTCGATCTGCGCCGCGCGCTGGGCGCCGACCAGCCCGACGCCGGCGCGGTGAAGAAGGCGTTTACGACCCACGCTAAGGCCGACTCCGACCTGAAGTGGCGGCGCGTGCAGCTCATGCTCGACCTGCGCGGTGTGCTCACCGTGGAGCAGTGGCGCAGCTTCCTCGCGATGCGCGGCGAACGTAGGTAGTCGCCGCGCGCATCGCAGCACGCCGCGAACCTAGCTAGACGGCTCCTCCATTCGGGAGGGCCACGCGATGGTCCACGCGCTCGGCTACAGCCTCAACACCTTCGATCCTGCCGACGCCGGCCGCTTGTGCCGGGGTCGTGAGCGGTGGATCGATCCGTGGGAGTTCGACACCCCGCCCGCCAAGCACCACTGCCTGGTCGTGTCGGGGGCCTCGTTCTCCGACGACTCAGCCGCCGATGCCCAGCGCGGCGTGCCCTTCTCGGGTGTGGATGTGGCCACGGTGCTCCACACGCTGCTGCCGCGCCGTCCGCTGCTCGCGTTCATGGAAGACGGGCACCCGGCCGATGTGGCCGATGGGGCCGAGCATGTGGAGCTCTACACGGGTCACCGAGCGGGCGGACGCAGCGAAGAGCTGCTGATGCGCTGGGTGCGCTCCGCCGAAGGGCTTCGCGAGCTGCGCGACGTGCTGGGTCCTGCCCAAGAGCCGCGTGTGCTGGGCTTCCTCGCGCTCCACCCCGACGTGGCGGTGGATGAGGCGCTCCTGCACCAGATCTTCGAGCTGGTGGGCATGGGCTGCCTCGACAGTCCCCCGGCTCGGTTTCAGCCCGGCGCGCTGCCCGAGCTGCTCCAGGTGGCGCGTGCTGTGGTTCTGCTGCACCGCGACAAGCACGGCCCCGCCTTGGCGATCCACACGTCCGAGCCGCTCGATGCTGTGGATCGTCTGCAGGAGCTGGCCGACACGGCCGGCTCGCTGCTCGTGCCGTTCGCGATCCCGCCGATGCTGGCCCGCTGGGACCGTGCGCTGGCGGAGTCGCGTGAGGCGTGGATGGCCACGCGCAAAGACGAGTTCCCGGTGCCCGCCGCGCCCGTGCGACCGCCCAGCCACCGGTCCCGCCGTGGGCTCGATCGCGGCGCGCTCTCTGCCGAGGCCGCCGATGCCGCCAGGCGGGCGTCGGGCGAAGAGTGAACCGTTGGCCGGTGCGTTCGGGCGAAGCTACGATGCCGCTTCGCTTGGAGTGACCAAGATGCGCGTGACGGTGTGGGCTCTCGTTCTTGCTGCCTGTGGCCCCGGCACCTCGGTCGTCGACGAAGACACCGACACCGAGACCGACGTGGAGACCGACACCGACTCCGACGCGGAGTCCGACGACACCGAGGTGGTCGACTGCTCCACGTTCGTGGGCGAGGGCACCACGATCTCCGGCGTCGTGAAGGACACCCAGGGCACGCTGCTCACCGACAGCCAGGTGCGGGTGCAGTACTGCCGCGGCGCCACCTGCCTCTACCCAACCTGCTTCTCCGAAGGCGACTTCGTGTTCGAGCAGGTGGAGGCGGGCCCGGGCTCGTTCGCCATCGCGCCGATCGGCGGTGGTCGATTCGAGCCCTTCGTGCCGGTGGCCATCGCGAGCGCCCCGCTCACGCTGGATGCCGTGGTGCCCACCCTCGCGGGCGAGGTCACGATCCCGGCCGTCGCCGCCGAGCTGGCCGTGGGCGCAGGCGTCTACCTCACGCTCGGCACGGGCGACCTCCCCGGCGAGCCCCCGCTGGAGCCGGCGCCCACGAAGGTGGCGGCGATCGAGGCGCTCGCGGATGCTTCGGCCCTCGAAGGCTTCACGGGCACGGCGGTGGCGCTGTTCTACGTGCACCCCTTCGACAGCGCGGCGGCCGACGACACCACGATCCCCGTGCGCTTCGATGATGCGGGCTGGAACCTCGAAGGTCGCGGTCGCCTGTGGGTGGCCGACTACTTCACGTCCGCCTGGATCGATCTCGGTCCGCTCGAGGTCGATGGCGACGCTAAGCTCGTGCTCGCCGATGGCGGCCTCCCGCAGCTCTCCACGCTGCTGATCACCCGCGACGATCCGCCTCCCACCGTGCGCTGAGCAGCGATAGGCCGAAGGCCCGCGGGGGATCAGGTGGGGCAGGATCAGGAGGACAGGCTCTCGGCCTTCGGCCCCAGCTTGCACGCCGTGCAGCCCCGTCCGCTCGTGGGTCGCTCTGGGGTGGCCGCCGCCCTCGATGCCGCCCTCGATGCGGGTCGCAGCGTGCTCCTCGTGGCACCCGAAGGCTCGGGTCGGCGCACGCTCGTGCAGGGTGTGGCCCAGCTCCGCCACGCGGCCGGCAAGGGCCCGCTGGTGGAGGTGCGGGCTTGGGCCCTCGATGGCGGCGCTGGCCGGGGCGGCCACACGGTGGAGGCGCTGATCCACAGCCTGCACACCGAAGACGGCGTGGCCTTCTTGCCGCACGGCAGCGCGCTCACGCGCCCGCTCGCTTCGGGGGGGGATGGCACCACGCTGTGGGAGGCGCTGGAGGAGGACTGTCGAGCGGGCCGGGCCCGGCTCGTGGTGCGCAGCTCCCCCGCCGACGCCGCGCGCCTGCTGCGGGCGCCGGGCGTGGCGGCTTGCTTCGATGTGGTGGAGCTGCCGCCGCTGAGCTCGGCGGAGGTGGCCGAGGTGGTGCGCCTCGGCACCGAGCGCCTCCAGCTCACGGTGCTGGCCTCAGGGCTGCGCGCCATCGTGGAGCTGGCCACCACCTTCCTCACCCACCGGGCGATGCCGGGCTCCGCGATGGAGCTGGTGGCGCGGGTCGCCGACTACCACGCGCAGAAGGTAGCTGTTGGTGAGCCTGAGCCCATCGACGCCACGTTCGTGGAGCGGGTGGTCGCGATCTACACGGGCCTCCCGCGCGCGGTGATCGCGCGCGCCGAGACGTGGGAGCCGGAGGTCACCCGGGCGTGGTTCGAGGAGCGGCTGCTCGGCCAGCCTGCGGCGGTCGCGGGTCTGGTGGAGGCGCTGGGTCGCTTCCGGCGCGCTGGCCACGATGGTCAGCACACCCTCGGCAGCTTGCTGTTTGTGGGGCCGCCGGGCGTGGGACGTCGCACAGCCGCCCGCCTGCTCGCCGAGCACGCGTTTGGCACCGCCCAGCGTGTGGTGCGGGTCGATCTGCTCGATCCGGGCTCGCCCGAAGGCTGGACCGCGCTCGCAGGCGACCCCGAGGATGCCGACGCCCCCGCGCCGCTCGCCGACGCGATTCGTCGTCAGCCCTACAACGTGCTGCTGCTCGATGGCTTGGAGGCCGCGCCCGATGCGGTGCGCAACGACCTGAAGGTGGCGCTGGAGACGGGCGAGCTGCCCACCGCTGAAGGCGAGGTGCTCGATCTGCGCTCGTCGTTCGTGATCGCCACCACCACCGAGGGCAGCGCCTGGGTGATCGAGCGCCTGGAGCGGCTGGGGCGCGCACCCGAAGGCACCCCCGACGTGCTCACCCACGCCGCACGGGAGGCGTTCCTCGTCGGGGATCGTCGCCTCCCGTTCGATGACGTGGTGCCGTTCACGCCGCTCGATGTGGACCCAGCTCGCGAGCTCGTTCACCGCGAGCTCGACGTGGCCCTCCGGGAAGCGGGGCATCGGCTGCCGCCGGGCGCGCTGGTCTTGGAAGAAGAAGCCGTGGACGTGGTGCTGCGCGTGGGCTTCTCGCCGCACAAGGGCGTGCGAAACGTGGGTCGCGAGGTTCGGCGTCGGCTGGTGCTTCCGCTGAGCACGGCGATGCTCGAGGGTCCGCTCAGCCGCGGCGAGACCATCGCGATCACCGCGCGGGAGGGCCACGTGCGGGTGCGTCGCAGCGGCGTCGCTCCGCGTGCGCTGGCGCTCGCTGATGCGTTGCCGGAGGATGTGCCGGTGGCCGATCTGGTGTCGGCGCTCCAGCTCGCTGCGGCCGACCTCGCCGCGCTGAGCGTGAGGGTCGGCGAGCCCGGGCTTCGCGAACAGGCGGTGCAGCTCAAGGAGCGCAACCGCACGGGCCCCACAGCCGACGCGCGGACCCGTGCCGCCGAAGAGCTTGATGGCATCGGGCGTGTGCTGGAGCGCGTGGATCACCTGCGCGCCCGCTTGGCGAGCCTTGAAGCCGACGTGGACGATCCCGCCACGCGCCCGCAGCGGGTGGCCCTGCACGGTCGCATCGTGGCCCTGCGCGCCCACATCGCCGATGCGGTTCGTGAGCTGCTCGTGCTGGGCGACGACGCCGACGCAGGCGCACTCGTCGAGGTGCGTCCGCTGACCGGAGGCGCGGCGGCGCGTGATCTGGTGGTGCAGGCTTATGCGCGCTGGGCCACCGAGCGCGGCTTCGATCTGCGCTGGCTCTGCGAGCCCCTGGATGACGAAGACCCGGCCCACCTCGCGATCCGGGGTCCGTTCGCGTACGGGCTGCTGCGCCTGGAGGCCGGGGTCCATCGGCGCCTGGCGGGTCCGCAGGTCGGCGACTGCTGCGTGCGCGTGGGCGGCTGGACAGGGCGGAAGGCGCCGGTGTCGTTCGTCGAAGAGCGCGCGCTCAAGGCGGTCGGCGCCTATGGGGGCCGGGTGCGCTCGCGCGTGGAGTGCGGGGGCGGCCTCGTGCTCCAGAACGATGGCACGCTGGCATCCAACCGCGACCTCGCGCTGGAGGTGTTCGGGGCGTGGGTGTCCGCGCCCAAGAGCCACGACGCGGTGATCCGCCGCTACGACGTGGCGGCCGACGTGCTGCGTGACGGTGTGCTCGGTGAGCTGCCGGGTCCGGCGGCGCTGCAGGCACCGGGTCGGCTGCACGAGCTCCTGTGCGCCCGCGTCGACACGCTGGGTTCCGGGCCCACCGCCGCGTAGTCAGCCTTCCTGGTAGGCTTCGTGTGCACGTCGGCGCTTGCTGGTGCTCTCCTCGGCGGTCTCCTTCGCCACGATCTCGTAGAGCACCGCCTGCTTCC
>CAYNFK010000172.1:0-5678 GCA_964396405.1 uncultured Enterobacteriaceae bacterium | reverse complement strand
GCCTTGGCGAGCTTGCCGCTGCACGCGGGTACCTTGAGCGAGCCATCGCCATCGACGAGGCGGCGTACGAGCCGACGCACCCGACGCTGGCGGTGCGCTACTCGAACCTGGCGACGGTGCTGAAGGACCTCGGCGAGCTTGCCTCTGCACGCTTGTACCTTGAGCGAGCCATCGCCATCAAAGAGGCGGCGTACGAGCCGACGCACCCGACGCTGGCGGTGAGCTACTCGAACCTGGCGGCGGTGCTGCAGGGCCTTGGCGAGCTTGCCGCTGCACGCGGGTACCTTGAGCGAGCCATCGCCATCGACGAGGCGGCGTACGAGCCGACGCACCCGACGCTGGCGGTGCGCTACTCGAACCTAGCGGCGGTGCTGCAGGGCCTTGGCGAGCTTGCCGCTGCACGCGGGTACCTTGAGCGAGCCATCGCCATCGACGAGGCGGCGTACGAGCCGACGCACCCGACGCTGGCGGTGCGCTACTCGAACCTGGCGGTGGTGCTGCAGGACCTTGGCGATCTTACCGCCGCACGAGGGTACCTTGAGCGAGCCATCGCCATCGAGGAGGCGGCGTACGAGCCGACGCACCCGGCGCTGGCGGTGAGCTACTCGAATCTAGCGACGGTGCTGCGGGGCCTTGGCGAGATTGCCTCTGCACGCGGGTACCTTGAGCGAGCCATCGCCATCAAGGAGGCGGCGTACGAGCCGACGCACCCGGCGCTGGCGGTGGGCTACTCGAACCTGGCGACGGTGCTGAAGGACCTTGGTGAGCTGTCGTCCGCTCGCGTGTACCTGGAGCGAGCCATCGCCATCAATGAGGCAGCGTACGAGCCGACGCACCCGGCGCTGGCGGTGGGCTACTCGAACCTGGCGACGGTGCTGAAGGACCTTGGTGAGCTGTCGTCCGCTCGCGTGTACCTGGAGCGAGCCATCGCCATCAATGAGGCAGCGTACGAGCCGACGCACCCGACGTTGGCGGTGAGCTACTCGAACCTGGCGATGGTGCTGAAGGACCTCGGCGAGCTCGGCGAGGCGGAGGTGCTCTTGCTCCGAGCGCAAGGCATCCTCCGCGCTCGGCTTCCTCCGACCCACCCACACCATGCTGTGATCGCCGGGAATCTAGACGCGGTCCGCCGCGCCAGGCGAAACGATGGGGGCGCCGCCTGATGAGTAGGGGAAGCAACGTCGGCTGAACTACAGCCCGTGACAAGCTCTTCGGCAAGAGCCTCCCTGCCCGCCTCCAACCCACGATGCCGTCGCTCCTCTGCTTCACGACCGCAGCCTGCCCAGCTTGGGCGCGGCGCCTCAACCGCACATGCCCCTCTGTACAACACCTAGAACGGCACCCCCCACGACGCCGTAAACGTCACCGGAAACCCCGTTCGCTCTGGGTCCAACCCGTACGTCACCACCGGGATGCCCACCGTCACGTGCACCGATCCCGGCGTGATGCCGAGCACGCTGAACACCGTGCCGACGCCGACGTTTGCGCCGAGCGCCAGCGCGGGCAGGCCCGCCAGCGAGGCGGCGCCCACGTCCAGTCCCGCGAACGCATACATCGTCGACATCGTGCCGACGCCCAGCGGCACGTGCGCGTGGTCGAACAGCACAGGTCGGATCTCCAGCGACAGGATGCCTTGGGCGTTGGGCTGCACGAGCTGATCGGGGATCGCGCGCACGCCGTCGGGGCCGCCGAACATCAGCCTGCGGGTGGAGGCGTCGGCGGCAGCGAAGCCCACCATCGCGCGCCCGGCCAGCACCACGCGGGGGTGAGGGGCGAAGGTGGCCGTGGCCTTGGCTGTGGCTTGTGCGTACGCGTTGCCGCCTTCGGGGGCGCCGCCGCCCAGCAGCGCCAGGCGCACGGAGGCGCCCTTGCGGGGAAAGAGCGCGCTCTCGCGGTTGTCCCAGGTCCAGATGAAGCGACCGCCCACGCTGGTGCGGTTCTCTTCACCGGCGTCGAACAGGGGGTTGAGCACGGTGAACTCGAGCTGGAGGCTCAGGCCGTGCTCACGCACGGTGCGCAGGGTGGGGCGGCCCACCAGGGCGGTCCAGCCCGTGATGGCACCGATGCGGTCGCGCTGGTTCGAGAACGCGCCGAGCATGAAGGTGTTGTGGGTATCGGCCGCCCGCCGCAGGGTGAAGTTCAGCTCGGCCTCGACGAACTCCTGCAAGAAGTCCACCCGGCCGAGCAGCACGCCTGCCACGGCGTACACGGGCTGCGGGATGCGGTCGTTGTTGCGCGTGGTCTGGCCCACCTGAAGGTCGGGATCCACCACCACCTTCTTGATGCCCTCCCCCTCCAGCACGAGCTCGGCGGGGCCCGCGGGCGTCTCCCACAAGCGACGCTCACCGTCGACGTCCAGCTCCACCACCTCGCCCGGGGTGTCGGCCGCGGCCTCGCGCGTGACCGTGACCACGCCCCGGTGCGCGAGCACCGCGTAGTCGCGCGGCAGGTAGAGGCCCGCCCACGCCGCATGGGGGTCGCCCGGGTAGCCCGCGTCGCACGTCGCCTCCTGGAGCGTGCTGCCCCGCGCCAGCGCGAGCCCCATCTCGATGGCCGCTTCGTCGCCCACCCGCGCGCGCACCTGACCCAGCGCCACGGCACCCGGGATGTGGGGGTTGAACCGGTCCACGAGGTCGTCGTGGACCGGGCGCATGGGCGCGGGCTCCTGGAGGATCGTGTCCTGAAAGCGCATGTCGGCGGCGCGCAGGGCGTTGTCCACGATCGACAGCCAGCGGATGCGCGTGAGCTTCTGGCGCTGCTTCTCGGCCCCGATGGCCACACGCTGGCGAAAGCCCATGGCAGCCCCGGTCACCGCGCGGGTGAGGGGATCCGACGACGGCGCGAACGAGGCCGCGAGCCCCTCGGCGACGTCGGCGGCGTGCAGACGCGCAAAGCCGGGAAACACCTCGTACGCGAGGTCGGAGAGGTACGCGACGCCGAGGCCAGGCCGCACGAGGTCCAGACGCAGGGGCGTCTCCACCACCACGCCCTCCCAGGTCACGCCTTCGACGTTCATCACCGTGAGCTGGTCGGCGAGGGTGCGCGTGAGGGCCCGCCGGGGCTTGCGTCGGGTGAGCACGACGACGGAGTGGCCCTCGTCGTGGTGCAAGGTGAGGTGGGCGTGTCGAAGGGCGGCGAGGCTGGCGCGCTCGCCGTGGCCGGTCCAGCGCACCACCCCGGGCGCGGCCACGTTGCCCACCACGCCCACGATGCCGGGGGGCACCTCCAGCTCCACGTCCCAGTCGACGATCGGGAGCGCGCCGTCGACGAGGGCGACGGGGTACCACGCGCCGTTGGCGAACAGGCCGCGCTTGCTCCAGCCGATGTCGCCGAACCGGTGGGGCAGGCGCGCCTCGAAGGTCAGCGTGTCGCCGGACTGCGTCCAGGTGAGCTCGCCCTGATCGGCGTGGCCGGGCCACATGCGGGCGCCGTCGAGGTCGCCCTTGGCCCGGGGGAGGTCGACGAGCGCGTTGCGCCAGACCACGTCGGTCAGCTCGCTGGTCTCCAGCGTGCCCCGCACCACCCGAAGGTCCTCGGAGACGGCGGCTCGGATCGTGATCGTCGGCGCGGCCAGCGCGAGGGACCCGAGGAGTGCGAGGATCGAGGGCAAAGGGGGGCCTGGGTGGAAAAGGGTGACCGGTGCGCGACGCCCCTCGCTGCCAAGCGGTCCTAACCCGGCGCGGGCGGGGTGGGAACGAGGTGGCTGTCCGTGGCAGGTCCGCGGCAGCGCCCGAAGTGGCTGCATGGCCCGACATTTTCGTTTAGGATGGGCGTGTTGGGTCTTCGCGAAGGCCCGACGCCGCAGAGGTTCCGATGCCGTCGCTCCCCACGTCCCCGCTCGCGCTGATCACCTGCCTGAGTCTGTTCCCGTGTGGGTTGTGGGCGGATCCCGATCGCTATGACCCCGCGTCACCCACTCACTTCGTCGCCCAGGATGAGTCGATGGACAACGTGTGCAGGCGGTACGCGGTCACGGGTCCGGTGTGCGAAGCTCCGGGTGCGGTGGTCTCGGGAATCGTCGGCCTGAACGATGGTGACGCCGATGGCCTGCATGTGGAGCGTGTGGAGGTGGAGCGGGCTTTCAAGGCCTACCTGGGGGTGCTGTCCGCGTGCGGGGCCAACCGGCAACACAGCAATGTCCTCTCGGCCCTGCGCGTCCAAGACACCTGGGGGTTTGTGGGCGCACTCCGCGACACGCTCCCCCCGGAGCTGGTCGCTTGTGTGGTGGCGGGTGTCGGTGAGCAGGACGTCCATCCCAAGGTGGACCACCTGGTGCTGTTCTTCCCCGCGCACGAGTGAGCACACCCCCCCTGCAACAGGATCGGTTTGGCCCCCCACAGCTCGGCTCCGTCGAGGTCATCATGCCATCGCTCCCTTCCACCACGCTCGCGCTGATCCCCTGCCTGAGCCTGTTCCCGTGTGGGTTGTGGGCGGATCGGGATCCGTATGACCCCACATCGAGCCTGCGGTGCGTGGCCCTGGTGGAGTCCATGCAGAACGTGTGCCGACGGTACGCGGTCGAAGGGTCGCTGTGCGCCGGTCCCAGCGGAACGTCGAGTGGATTCGTCCACCTGGTCGAGAAGGAGGCCAACACCTACACGGTGGAGCGTGCGGAGGTGGAGCGCGCGTTCAAGACCTACCTGGAGATCCTGTCGGACTGTGGGGTGACGGTTCATCGGGAGACGGCGATCATGTCCATCCGCTTGGACGGAGCGTGGCAGGCCCCGGGGCCTCCACTCCCGGGGTTGACGGCGGAGGAGTCGGCCTGCGTCACGGCGGGCCTCAGTCGGCAGGCGTTTCACCCGGAGGTCGATGGGCTGACGCTCCAGGTGCTCGACCCCGAGTAGCAACCCGACCTGCAACGGTTGCGGTCGCTCACCCGTAAGGAGCCATCCGGAGCGCCGATGTTGGACCACCCCCCACCCGAAACGCCTGACCACGACCCGCACCCGTTCTGGCTCGTGCCCGCGCTGTCGGCTGGCGTGGTGGCGCTCGCCCTCTGGTCGGCGGAGCCCCTGGCTCGTGCCTGGTGGGCCCGCTGGTCGGAGGCACCGGTCGACTACGTGCTCGACACCCGGTTCGAGTCGCCCCTTCCTCGCCCGACGACGTCCGGTCGTCCGCTCGTGTTTCCGGTGTACGGAGACGCCCAGGTGGTGTGGGGAATCGACCACCTTCGGGTGTTCCCCCTCCCCGACCCGGCGATCCCAGGCGAGGGCCCCACGTGTTTGGCACCCGCTCTGCGCCCCCAGCGCGTGTGGAGTGGGTGGCCCCACCAAGGCAGCGACGCCCACCTCATGGTCGCCAACACACATCGGGGCTACGACATCGCCGCCCTCCAGGGCGCGCCGGTCCTGGCCGCCCATGACGGCATGGCCATCGTCACCGTTCGGCGCGGGCGATGCTCCGCGGCCACGTCCAAGGGCCACGTGAACTCGAAGGGTGAGCGCGCCCGCCGCTGGGACTGGGTGGACGAGGTTCAGGTGGTCGACTGGTGGTCCAGGCTCGAGCTCACGAGCAGCTACCACAACCTGGAACAGGTGTTGGTGCGGTCGGGTGACCGGGTGAAGGCCGGCGAGATGATCGGCACCGTCGGAAAGACCGGGTGCGCCACCTGGCCCCACCTCATCGGTGTTCGGATAGCCGCTGCGTGATCTGACGAGAGGGGTTGAAGAAGGCCA
>CAYNFK010000171.1:0-5891 GCA_964396405.1 uncultured Enterobacteriaceae bacterium | reverse complement strand
AGGCCGAGGGCCGGTCCTTCGATGAGGTCGGTCCGTTCCACGAGGAGCGCGCCACCGCCTACGTCGAAGACGTCACGCCGTTCGACCGGCTCGGCAACACCGACGATGACGCCCAGGCGCCCCCGTCTCCCGACCGCTGGCGCGCACCCGAGGCCATGGCCGAGTGGCTGGCCGAAGAAGAAGACGCCGGACGCACCGGGCAGCACCGTGCTGTAGGCGCTCGCGAACGACCCCCGCCCACGCCGTCGGCGCCAAGCAACCCCGTGCCGCTGCTGGTGGCGCTGGCGATCTTGTTCTTGGTGGCCGGACTCGTGGTCGGATGGCTCGCGATCCGGCAGAGCAGCACGCCCGAACCGCTTCTGCGGCCGGTCGAGGTCACCGAGGCGCCGGCAGGCCCGCGCCGGTTCGCCCTCCCGACCACCGAGTCGGCGAAGCCCCCTGGCTCCAGCGTGGAGGGCGCGCTGCCGCTCCCTGAGGGCGTGCCGATGGGGCCGGTCACCCGGCTGGAGATCCTCACCCGGCCGCCCGGTGCCGCGGTGAAGCTCAACGGCAAGGAGCTCGGCACCACGCCGTTCTTGTCCGATCAGCGCAGCGGAACGCACCGCGTCGCGCTCAGCCTCGAAGGCTACACCACCGAGGAGCGGGTCATCCGCGCCCAGGGCGAGCGCACCGAGCTGGTGGTCGACCTCGTGCCCGAGAGCGCCGAGGGGCTGTTCCTCGTGGTGGCCCAAGGCTGGGAAGGCGCGAGCCTGTGGGTGGATGGGCGTCCCACGGCCACGCTGCCCGCACGGGTGCGCTTGCCGGGCGGCACCCACGACTTCACGGTGGAGATCGGCGGTCAGCGCGCCGAGATCCGCAAGGTGCTGGTGCCCTCCACGCAGGGCGTGGTCACCGTGGACCTCGCCGAGCCGTAGTCGGAACGAGCAGACTTCAGCCGAGCCAGTAGCGGTGGGGCACGAACACCGGCGTGCCGACGCCGCCTGGGTTCTCGGCGATCACGCCGTGCACGGCCTCGACCACGTCTTCCCAGCCCAGCACCTGAGCCTCTTCGAGGACCAGCGACTGAGCCACGCCGGGCAGGTTCTCTTGCCCGATCGCGCGCGACGGCAAGCCCGGCAGCGCCTCGATGGCCGCTCCCTGGATCGCCCGCACGAACCCTGCGAAGGGCCGATCTTCGGCCGCCACCACCAGACGACCCGTGCGCCGCGCGCTGGCCACGACCAGATCGAGGTCGGGCGGCACGAGCGTGCGCAGATCGATCACCTCGGCTTCGACGCCCTGCGCCGCGAGCACCTCGGCAGCCTTCATCGACGTCCACACCGCGCGACCCCAGGCCACGATCGTGACGTCATCGCCCGGACGACGCACGACGCCCTTGCCGAACGGCACGTAGACGTCGGACAGATCGGGCACCTCGCCCCGCGTGATCGACTTCTTCAGCGCCGTGACCGCGCCCGCCTCGGTGGGCTCGCCAGGGAACGCAGGGCCCAGGTTCTGGCGGTACATCCACTTGGGCTCGAGGAACACCACAGGACCCTTGTAGTCGCCCGCGGTGAGCAGCAGGCCATGGGCATCAAAGCTCGTGGACGGCATGCAGATCACGAGACCGGGGATGGGCGTGAAGTAGCCCTCCACGCTCATCGAGTGGTACATCGCGCCGCCGCCGAAAGGGTCGGTGGGCATGCGCAGCACGAGGTGGGCGCTGGACTGGCCCAGCGTGGACCAGTGCAAGGTGCCCCAGTACACGAGCCAGTGGAAGGCGTTGAGGCTGTAGTCGCCGAACTGGATCTCGGGCAGGCCCATGAGATCGTCGTGCAGGGCGAGGCCCGTGGCGATGCCGCAGATCAGCGGCTCGTTGAGCGGCGCATCCACCACGGAGTCCGGGTGGCGCTTCTGCAGGCCGGCGGTGGCGGTCATCACGCCGCCCAGGCGACCGATGTCTTGCCCGATGGCGTGGCCGCCCTTGCGCACGATGAGCTTCTCGAGCGCCGAGCGAATCGCGCCCGCGTAGGTGACGTTCGTGGTGCCAGGCCCGGCAGCCGTCTCGGCGCGGTCGGGGAAAGGCGCGTAGGCGAAGTCGGCGAGGTTGGCGGGATCCGGATGCGGTTCGTTGCGCACGCGCTCGATGAGCCCGCGGACCACCACATCCTCTTCGTCCATCACCCGACCGAGCTCGTGGTGGGCGAAGAAGTCGCGGCCCGACTGGCCCTCCTTACGCCGCAGCACATCCCCCGCCGCCAGCACCTTGCGCTTGGCGAGCTGCTCGCCCCACTTCACCAGCGGGTCTTCCTGGGCGAGGTCGAAGGTGACATCCGCCGCCGAGGAGTGGCCGTTGAACCGCGGCAGCGAGTGCGCATGCAACAGCACTGGCCGCTGCTGACCGCGCGCCAGCTTGAAGGCCTGGTAGGTGGCCCTGTAGGTGTCGGCGAAGTCGCGGCCATCGCAGGCGAAGTGCGCGAAGCCGAAGGCCTCGGCGTAGGCCGCGAAGTCCTTGATGCCGCGGCCCTCATCGGGCCGGGTGCTGATCGCCACGCCGTTGTCGGTGATCAGGATGACGAGCGGGAGGCTCCACACGCTGGCGGCGTTCATCGCGTCGTGCAGATCCCCTTCCGCGGTGGTGCCATCGCCGATGATCGCCATCGCCACGCCATCGTGGATGCCCTTGCGCCGGTTGCCCAGCGCCCAGCCAGCTGCCTTGCCGAGCTGCATGCCCACCGGGCTCTGCACCGGGAGCACGTTGGCCTCGGGAATGTCGAGGTGGTTGACCATCTGGCGCCCGCCCGACATCGCATCGGTGGCGCGAGAGAACTGCTGGCGCAGCACGCGCTCGGAGAAGTCGTGCACCCCCCGCAGGTGACACCACGCCGAGACCAGCGCGCCCGAGCGGTAGTGGGGGATGAACCCGAACGAGGCGGGGTTCACGGCCTTCGAGATCGCGAGCGCCGTGGCGGTGCCATGCACCTCTTCGCCGGGACCCCAGATCGCGAACTTCACGTCGCCGCGGGTGACCAAGCGCACGATGTGCTCTTCGAGGCCGCGGGAGCGCACCGCGAGGCGGTAGAGGTCGCGCAGCTCGGCAGCGCTTGGCTCGGGAGCCGGCCGCAGATCGGTGAGGTTGTCGACGGGGATCGGGCTGCTCACGGCTGGGCCTCCGTATCCAGCCGAGTTCTGTGTATCGTCAAAGAGCGGAAATACCACCCCAGACGCCGAAGACGGCCGCATCAGGGGGATAACGTGGGGTGCCGGAGACACGCACATGGATCGAGGTAGATCGTGACCCGACCTGCCCGCACGCCCCGTCCGCTCACCCCGGATCGGCTTCGTCGCATCGCGCTGCACCACCTGGATCGTTACGAAACCACATCCGCGGGACTGCGGAGGGTGCTGCTTCGAAGGGTGGATAAGGTGGTACGCGCGGGCCTCGGAGAAGCCGGTCCGTTGAAGGTGGAGGTCGAGAAGGTGGTCGCCGCCTGCGTCGAAGGAAAACTCATCGACGACCGACGGTTCACGATGGATGCGTGCGAGCGGCTGCGCTCACGGGGCGCATCCAGCCGCAAGATCGAGGCCTGGCTGGCGGCCAAGGGGCTCCCGCGAGAGCTGGTGAAGGAGGTGCTGCTGGAGGCCGACGCGCCCGACGCGAACCTGGAGGCGGCGATTCTGCTCACCCGGCGCAGACGCATTGGGACCTACCGTCAGGGCCCGGCCGACCCCGATCAGCTGCGTAAGGAACTCGGCATCCTGGCGCGGGCGGGCTTCTCGTACGACGTCGCCCGCAAGGCGCTGGCAGCCGAGGCTTAGTACACGTTCCAGCGCTTGCGGTTCGCTTCGTGCTCGGCCCCGTCGCGGCCGCCGTGGAAGGTGCCGGTGCTGTCGTGCAGGTAGTACCAGTAGGGGCTCTCCACCGGCGCGATCGCGGCTTCCAGGCTGGCCGTGCCGGGGTTGCCGATCGCGGTGGGAGGCAGGCCGCCGCGCAGGCGGGTGTTGTAGGGGTCGGCGGGATCGCGGAGCTGGGCGAGGAACAGCTTGCGGTCGTTCCAGTCGGTGAGCAGGTACCGGCTGGTGGCGTCCACGCCGAGCTTCCAGCCGTTGTCGAGGCGCTTGTAGAGGATGCCAGCCACGATGGCGCGCTGGTCGGGGCGGGGCTCCTCGCGCTCGAGCATCGAGGCCATCACCACCACGTCGTGCAGGCTGCGGGCTCCGAGCGCATCGGCCCGTGGTCCCGCGAAGCGCTCCTGGAACGTGGTGAGCTGACGGGCCACAAGGTCGGCCGGGTCGAAGCCCTTGGGCACCACGCGGTACGTCTCAGGGAACAGGTAGCCCTCGTAGGTCGGACCGGTCACCGGGAAGGGTGACGGCACGGACTTGGTCGTGGCCACCTGCGCGTACGCGCCAGCTACGATCCAGCCCTGCGCAACCAACGCGGCGTCGATGTCGGCGATGCGCCAGCCCTCCACCACGGTGAACGGCACGTCTTCCGGCATCGGCGGACCGCAAAGATCGTCCAGCAGCGCGCGCATCGACATCGATCGGCTCACGTCGTGTCGACCCGCCTTGAGGCAGCCGGCGTCGGTGCTTCGAAGGAACCAGCGCCAGGACAGCGCCGAGCTCACCAGCCCCTTCTCTTCCAGCACCGGTGTGAGCCCGCGCGCCGTGGCACCGGGCACGACCTCGATCTCGAACACGTCGGTGTCACCCGGCACCACCGGTGCATCCGGATCCACGCAGCCCGCCCACAGCACCGTCCAAGCCCAGCGACGCACCGGTCCTCCGATCCAATCCCCATCGGGTTAGCACGAAGGGCCCACGAGGACCGATGGCCGGACTCCACACCCACACCGTGTCCACACACGCCGCCCCCACCCGGGCGGTGCGCATGCGGTGGACCGATGTGCACGTGGAGGGGATGTCGGTGGTGCTGCCGTCGGAGCGGCTCACCACATCGGCGCTGGAAGAGCGCATCCGGCCGCTCTACCAGCGGCTGGGCTTCAAGCCCGGCTGGGTGGAAGCGGTCACCGGCATCACCGAGCGCCGCGTGTGGGCAGCCGACGAGAGCCCCGTGGCCGGCGCCGTGCAGGCGGGTCGGCAGGCGCTGGCCGAAGCCGGCATCCGGCCCGATCAGGTGCAGGCCCTCGTGTCGTGCTCGGTGAGCAAGGATCGGCTGGAGCCTTCGATGGCCAGCGAGATCCAGGCCGGGATGGGTCTTGGCCGCTTCTGCCTCAACCACGATGTGGGCAATGCCTGCTTGGGCTTCCTCTCCGGCCTCGCCGTCGTGGCGAACATGATCGCGCTCGGGCAGATCGACGTGGGCGTGGTGGTGGCCGGCGAAGATGCCGGGCCCGTGCTGCGCGCCACCACCGATCGCCTCGCAGCGCCCGAAGCTGGCATCCACACGTTCAAGGACCACCTCGCTACGCTCACGCTGGGGTCGTGCGCTGTCGCATGGGTGCTCACGTCGGCCCGGGTCGCGCAGTCACGCCACCAGCTTCTCACGGGCACCACGCTCTCTGCCGCCGAGCACCACGGCCTGTGCCACGGCGACGCGAGCGGCATGGTCACCGACTCCGTCACGCTGCTGCGAGAAGGGGTGGCGCTAGCGGGTCGCACGTGGGCCGAGTTTGCCGACCTCTCGGGCTGGAGTCCGCAGAGCGTGTCCACGGCTGCGCTTCACCAGGTGGGCAAAGCGAACCACGAGGCCGTGCTCCGCCAGCTCGGTCTTCCCGAAGCGTCGGCACCGCAGGTGTTTCCGTGGCTCGGGAACGTCGGTGCGTGCGGCGTCGCCGCCACGGCCACCCTCTCGCGTGACCAAGGCCGCCTGCGCGCCGGCGACACGATGGCGCTGCTGGGCATCGGCAGCGGCCTCAACTGCGCCATGTTCGGAGTTCAGTGGTGAA
>CAYNFK010000170.1:0-6118 GCA_964396405.1 uncultured Enterobacteriaceae bacterium | reverse complement strand
AGCTCGACGCGGAAGGACTGATCGAAGCTGCGCGTGGACGCGAGCACGAGCCCTAGCCACAGCGCACCGCCCGAGATCTCCGGCAACACGTGCGTGCCCGGCATCGCGAACGCGAGCAGCAGCAGCAGCACGAAGGCGTAGACCAACAGGCCGATGAGGCGGGAGGGGTCTCGCCACTCCACCAGCAGCTCCTTGTGGAGCACCGCAGGCACGCGAAGGACCCAGCTCATGCCTCCACCCCGATGACGGGCGCAGCGTCGGGTGCGCCACGCCAGGCGACCTCTCCGGCCTGGAGAAGAACCGCAGCATCGCAGTGGCGGCGTGCCAGCTCGGGCTCGTGGGTGGACACGATGACTGAGGCGCCGCGCCCGCGCAGCTCGTCGATCACGTGCCCCACCAGGGCGCGGCCGTCGGCGTCGAGGTTGGTGTAGGGCTCATCCAACAGCGCGAGCGCTGGCTGCTTGAGCAGCACACGGGCGAGAGAGAGGCGACGCCGCATCCCGGCCGAGAACCCGCGCACCGAGATGTGCGCCGAAGCGGACAGGCCGACCCGGTCAAGCAGTGCGGGCACGTCGGCGCTCATCCCGCCCATCCTCGCCCACACCGCGAGGTTCTCGTGCGCGGTGAGGTCCTCGTAGAGGTGGGTCGCGTGCGACCAGAGCGCGATGCCAGCGCGCAGCTCGGCCCGCTCCTCCCACATCGATCGGCCGCCCCACAGCACCGTGCCGTGGTGGGGTCGAAGGGCGGTGGCCAGGCAGCGCAGCAGCGTGGTCTTGCCGGAGCCGTTCGGTCCCAAGAGCAACAAGCTTCCGCCGGGAGGGACCTGCAGATCCACGCGCACCAGCGCCCATCGCGGACCGAACCGGCGCGAGAGATCGCTGGCGACGAGGGGAGAAGCAAGCACCGACACTCCGACCGCCCGAGGCTCGGTGGGAGGGCCGTTGTAACCGGTGGCCTCGGGCGGCGGTGGTCGTCGGATCGTTGCAGGGAGGGTCCGTGGCATCGGCGGGAGCGTGCAGATACGGCGACAGCACGGGCGAGGTGGATGGTGTTGGACCCGGGGCTGCTCGCGGACGGCGTGGCGGTGCCCCTCGGGGTGCTCGCTGCGGCGGCGGTGCTGCTGGCCCTGCGTCGGGGTGAAGCGACCTGGTCGTGGTGGGACGGGGCCCTGGTGGCTGCGATGGCCGGCCTGGCGTGCTGGCCGTCGATGCACCTCCCGTTCACCACCGACGCGCCGTGGCTGCGCATCGCGTTCTCGCGCTACGATCCGTTTCACGACTGGAACCACCCCCCGCTGATCTACGCGGCGAACCTCGGCGCTCGCTGGTCGGACACGCCTTGGGTGACGCGGGTGGTGCCGCTGCTGTTCGCGGTGTCGCTGGCGGTGTTGGTTGCGTGGACGGCCTCTCGCGTTGGCGGCAGGCTGGCGGGTGCGCTCGCGGGGACCTGGATGGCGCTGGAGCTTCCGCGGGGCCACGGCGTGTACGAGATCGCAGACTGGGACTTGGCAGGCACCGTGGCCGCCGGCACGATCGCTTGGTTGTGGGTGGGTGAGCAGCGGGGAACCCTGAGGGGCGAGCGGGTCTGGCCAGGTGTAGACGCTGCCGCGCTGGTGCTGCTCGGCGTAGCGTCTTCCTACTTGATGGCCCCCATCTCGCTGGGGCTCGCTGTCGCGCTGGGCGTCGGATGGATGCGTGGACAGGTCGGTCGTGCGGCGCTCATCGGCGTGTTCGTCGGAGGTGCCCTTGCCTGCGTGCCATTCGCTGTGGCCGCGTGGGCGGGCCAGGGCGCGGTGGGAGCAGGATACCGTCAGGCCTCCACGCCGCTTGAAGTCGCCTACGGCCTGTGGGGGGAGACGCCGCTGGGGCGGAGCGCCTGGATGGGGCTACCCGTCCTGATCGGCCTGGCCACCGGATGGCAGCACCGACGGTCTCCGTGGGCGGTGTACGCACTCTCCACCGTCGTGGTGGTTCCCCTCGTCATCGCGGCGATGGTGGGAAGGGTGATGGTGAACGGGTGGTACTACGTGTACCTCGCGACACCCGCAGTGCTGGTTCTGGCCGGTGCAGGCAGTGGCCGCCTGCTGATGCGGATGACCCCAGGGCCTCGCACGTTCGGTGCGCTCGCCCTGCTCGCAGCCACCTGGGCTTACGTGCCCTTTCCACGCGGCATCGAGATCGAGCCCTGGCCGTACCTGCGGGTGTGGCCCGCCTTTGTCGCCGCGGTGGAAACCGACAGCCGCCCGGTGGTCACGAACGCGCTCGGGGTGCATCCGATGCTGCTGGTGGGGCGCCATCAGGTGGGTACTGGGAGTCTCGCCGAGCTCATCGGCGATCCCGACGGACGTGGTCAGGTCCTGTGGCGCGACCGCATGGTGGAGCAGCCCTGCGAGGCTTGTGTGGCGGACGCCGACTGCGCCGCAACCGCCCGCGATGCCTGGGTCGTGCTGCAACTGGCGTCGGTGCGCGACGCGGCCTGCGTGGCGGCCCTGCTGGAGGGCTGTCGCGTGATCTACGACGGCCGAATGGCGCAGCCGAGCACCCTGGCCGACTTCGTCCTGGCGGACTGCCGCCCAGGTGGGGTTCCGCTGCCGTAGACGGCCGCGCGCCCCTGGACCGACAGCGTGCAGGTCGCTAACGGGCGGTCCCACGGAGAACCCCCATGCGCATCCTGTTCATCGGCCCCCCCGGTGCCGGCAAGGGCACCCAAGCCGCCCGCATCTGCGAGAAGTTCGGCATCCCCCACGTGTCCACGGGCGACATGCTGCGCGCGGCTGTGAAGGCGAAGACGCCGCTGGGCACGCTCGCTGCCGACCTGATGGCCGCCGGTAAGCTCGTCCCCGACGAGGTGGTGGTGGGCATCGTGCGCGATCGGCTGGGGGAGTCCGATGCCGCGGTGGGTGTGTTGCTCGATGGGTTCCCTCGCACGGTGCCCCAGGCCGAAGCGCTCGATGCGATGCTCGCCGAGGTGGACCGTCCGTTGGACGCGGTGGTGCTTCTGGAGGTGCCCGACGCGCTCATCGTCGAGCGCATCGTGGGACGTCGCACCGATCCCGAGACCGGCCGCATCTACCACCTCACGTTCGATCCGCCGCCTGCGGACGTGGCGGACCGCCTCCAGCACCGCAAGGATGACACCGAAGAAGCTGTTCGTGCCCGCCTCGACGCGTACCATGCCCAGACCGCCCCGATCGTGCCGTTCTACGAGGCCAAAGGCCTCGTGCTTCGGGTCGATGGTGTGGGCGCGCCCGACGACGTCACGGCGCGAATCTTCGGCGTGCTCGCCTAGCCCCCATGGGCGCGTTCGCCAGCGCAGTCAGCTGGCGGACGACCGGTGGTGCGCGGCCCGCACACCTGGGTGGATCGCGTACAGGCCCACCAGCGTGGCGCGATCGAGGATGTGGCGCTGGATCGCTGCCGACGCCTTGGGGCCGTCGAAGCTTCCGTGCATGCCCGTGGTCTCCACATCGAGGGCCAGCACCTGGAAGTGGTAGCCGTGCACGCGGGTGTCGTTCCACGGCGGCGCGGCCCCGTCGTAGCCGTAGTAGTTGCCGCCCATGTTGGGGTCGCCGGCGAACCAGCTCGTGAAGTCGTTGATGCCAGACGTACCGATCGGGGAGGCCTTAGGTCCCTTGCCCTTGGGGGTGATGCCGGCGCTGTGGGAGCCGGCCGCGATCTCGCGGACATCGGCGGGCACATCGAGCAGGACCCAGTGGTAGAAACGCACCCGCGGCAGGGTGGCGGGCACCTCGCGGCCCTCCTGGTTCACGTCGTCGCCTCGGCTGGGCACGTCGGGGTCGTAGCAGAGCACGGCGAAGCTGCGGGTGCCGGCGGGCACGTCGCCCCAGGCGAGGTGGGGGTTCTGGTTGCCGGCCAGTGCGAAGTGGGCACCGGCGTCGTGCTTGCCGAACGCGAAGGCTTCGGGGATCCAGCCGTAGGGCGCGAACGACGTGCTCACGAGGTACATCGAGGCTCCGGGTCGGGGTCGCCAAGATAGCGCGGAGCGGGGGAGGATGCGTGCCAGAGCTGCCTGAAGTCGAGGCCTGCCGACGCCTCCTGGCGGTGTGGGGAAGGGAGCGCCGTCTTGCAGGTGTGCAGCTCGGAGACGGTGCCGCCGTGCGCGCCACGCCCACTACGCATCCGGTGGCCAGCGACGAGGCCGCGCGGCGGCTTTCGGGGTGGGTAGGCCAGTGCTTCGGAACCCCCCTCCGGCGCGGGAAGCGCATCGCATGGCCGCTCGGTGACGGCGGCCTGCTCCTCCACCTGGGGATGACTGGCCACTGGGTGCGCCGGACCTCCGCTGACGCGCCGAGGTTCGGGCGGGTCGGCCTCACACTCGACGATGGCAGCACGCTGTGGCTGGTGGATCCCAGGCGCTTTGGGTGCGTGGTGCCGCTCCCCGCAGGCGCTCTCGCCGACGCGCTTAGGGAGGGCCTTGGGCCCGATCCGCTGGTGGACGGCCTGGATGGGCCTGCGCTGTTGACCGCCTTGGCTGGATCCCGCGCCCCGCTGAAGGTCGCGTTGATGGATCAGGCTCGCGTGGCCGGTCTGGGGAACATCCAGGCGGTGGAGGCGCTGCATGAGGCCCGTCTGCACCCCGATCGGCCCGCGGGGTCGCTGTCGTCGGTCGAGGCCGACACCCTTGCCGCCGCCATCAGCGTGGTGTTGGCGCGCACCCTGTCGAACCTCGGTGCCGGAGAGGTGACCTACCTGTCGGACGGCGCGGAGAACCCCTTCGCCGTGTACGGCCGGGGCGGGGAGCCGTGCCGGACCTGCGGAACGGCCATCGCTCAGCATCGCCACGCGGGTCGCGTGACGACGTGGTGCCCGAGCTGCCAGCTGAGACGCCCCGAGGGGTGACGGCGCAGCTCGTTTCGGTTACCTTCGCCCGGCTCGCCAGGGGTCGCTCTGGCGCGTGTTCGTCCCCGCACTTCCGCGGGTACCGCAGAGACCGTGAACACGAGGTTGGCATGTCACGTCGTAAGAGTTCTCCCCTGAAGGACGGCGAAATCCTTGACTACAAGGATGTTCGTAAGCTCCAGCGCTTCCTCACCGAGGGCGGCAAGATCCTCCCCCGTCGCGCCACCGGCCTCACGGCCAAGCAGCAGCGTCAGGTGGCCAACGCCATCAAGCGCTCGCGCCAGATCGCGCTGCTCCCCTACGTAAAGGCCGACTAGTCGGCCAAGGGTAAAGGCCGACGAGTCGGCCAAGGGTGAAGGCCGACGAGTCGGCCGAGGCGAGGGGCGGCATCGTCCCTCGCGCCGTCAGCAAAGAGGCGGGGTCGTCCGAGAGGACGGCCCCGTTTCTCGTTGTGGCCAAGCCGCTGGTCGGATCCGACTACGAGCAGCCCGACGTGGCCCCGCACGAGGTGCACTTGAGGCAGGTGCCGTTGCGTACCATCGTCATCATCCCGCAGGCGTCGCAGGGAACGCCCTCGTAGCCCTTGGCCTTGGCCTCGATCAGCTTAGCGAGCGCGGTGTTGGGCGGCCGCGCGGCGCTCGGGGTGAGCGCGAGGAACACCGCAGCGTCTTCGCCCGGCGAAGGAACGCGGGACCTCGCGGCGGCCGGGGGCGCGTCCACGTCGACCGCTACGCCCAGGTTCACCAGCGAGAGCTGCTCCTCGTCGGTCCAGGAGGGCTCGGGCTCCGTGGTGTGCAGGGCGTCGTGACGGAGGTCTTCGGCCGAGACGTGCGCGAGGTCGTTGCGACCCAGGTAGTTCACGGCCAGGTCGCGGAAGATGTAGTCGATGACGCTGGTGGCCATCTTGATGCGGTCGTTGCCGTCGACCATGCCGTTGGGCTCGAAGCGGCTGAACACGAACTGCTCAACGAACTCCTCCAGCGGCACGCCGTGCTGGAGCCCCATCGAGATCGCGATCGCGAACGCGTTCATCAGCGAGCGGAAGGCCGCTCCTTCCTTGTGCATGTCGATGAAGATCTCGCCGAGAGATCCGTCGGGGTACTCGCCGGTGCGCACGAAGATCTTGTGGCCGCCCACCACCGCCTTCTGCGTGTAGCCGCCGCGCTTGTTGGGGAGCTGGCGGCGTCGGGCCAGGTAGCGAACCACCACGCGTTCGGCGATCTCGGTGATGCGCTCGGTCTGCGGCATCTCGTCGTCGA
>CAYNFK010000169.1:0-6123 GCA_964396405.1 uncultured Enterobacteriaceae bacterium | reverse complement strand
TCGCGCGGGTGGTCTCCGCCACGAGCTCGGCCGGCGCGCCGAGCTGGAGGAGCTGGAGCTGGAAGCGCGCAAACGAGGCGATCGACGCGTGCTCACCGAGCGCGGTCTCGGTCCAGCGGGCGGCGGCGCGGGCGCGGGTGCTGGTGGGGAGTCCTTCCACCTCCACGGCCCAGTCGGCGGACCAGGAGCTATCGGTGCCGGCCTGCGCCACGCGCGGCTGGCCGTTCACCAGGTAGGGCCGACCCACCACCCACTCGAACACGTTGGCCGAGTAGCAGCAGCGGTCCTCGATGGTGGTCTCGTTGCAGGTGAGCGTGGCGTCGTAGCCGCCGCCGCCGCCGGGGGTGATGCCGGCGGCCCTGTAGAGCTGGGTCTGCACGGCGCTGTAGGGCACGGTGTCGTAGGACGGGCACGATCCACTGGGGCGCATCGGCGCGCAGAGCATCCACTCGAACGCGTTCGAGAGGCTCTCCTTGGGGCTGACCTCGGGCAGCTCACCGCAAGCGCGCCGGGGGTGCGTGGTGAAGCCCGACACCGCGAGGCTCAGGCGCGGGCTCGGGCGGAACTCGACGGCCTGCAGGTAGAGCGCGGTGCCATCGGGCGTGGTGCTCGGGAGGAACATGTCGAACTGCACGTTTCCGGCTGCGTCGGCGCGACCCGAGCCGATGAGCTGCGCGCCCACCAGATCGAGGCAGAGGCCGCCCACCGGCGTGGGGCAGGGGCCCATCCCGAGGCCCGCTCCGGCGACGAGGTAGACACGACCGCCCGGCGTGGCACCCGTGACGTCGATCGGCTGTGTGGTGCCGGTGTTGTACGCGACGGGGTTCAGGATCTCCAGGCTCGCGGGCGCAGGCGGCGCGGCGAGGGCCTCGCCCCCAGCGAGCAGACCGAGGGCGCCGAGGAGGTGGTTTCGGTAAGCGGTGGAGACGGAAGACATGGGCACTCCAGAGAGGGGCCGACTCTACCACCCATCGGCAACCCCTTGCCGGTCGTTCTTTGAATTCCGTCACCAGCGGGCGGTTCGGCACCGGCGCAAGCTACAGCAGGGCCGGGAGGACACACCTTGGGATCGCTCGCCCGGCTGCTGGTGCTGACAGGGGTTCTGGGGTCGCTGATGGCCTGCCTAGGCGAGCTGCCCGAGGTCGAGGATCCGTGCGCCACCTGGCCGGAGCCCGGTCTCTACGTGCTGCCGGTGCCCGGCTACGACCGCCGCCCGGAGATCTACGTGCCGGCCTCGCCCGGTCCGCGTGACGCGGTGGTGGTGCTGCACGGCGCAGGCTCCACCGGCGATGTGATGCGGCGCGACACCACCGAGTTTCAGGAGTTCGCGGAGCGGGAGGGCCACGTGGCCCTGTTCCCGAACGGCTCGGGCACACCGGTGGGCTACTACTGGAACGCCGGCACCTGCTGCGGCGTGGGCGGGGTGATCGAGGCACCCGATGTGGCGTTCCTCGACGCGGCGGCGGCCGAGCTGCGGGAGCGGGTGTGTGTGGATCGGGTCGTGGGCACGGGCTTCAGCAACGGCGCGATGATGGCGCTGCGCTGGTCGTGCGAAGGCACGCAGTCCGATGGCGTGCTCGCGGCGGCGGGCCCGCTCATGGTGGAGGGCTGCGGCGGCGCGCCTGAGCCTGTGATCTACGTCCACGGGGAAGCCGACCCCGTCGTGCCGATCGCGGGGGGTGATGCTGCTCTGGGTGTGGTGTTCCCCGACGCGCGGGATGCGTTCGACGCCATCCTCGCGCGCAACCAGTGCACGGGCGAGCCCCTGGTCACGAAGGTGGGCGACACCACCTGCTCGGCCTGGACCTGCGCCGCCGAGACGCGCTTCTGCACGATCCGCGACTGGCGCCACCGCTGGCCGGGTGCGCGCAGCGGCCCCGAGGGCTTCTCGGCCGAAGACGTCGTGCTGGACGGACTGCTCTAGGCCGGACGCCGGGCCATGAACGAGTGCAGCACCCCGCCTTGCCAGCCGCCCATGGGCTGGGTGCGCACGTCGACGAAGCCCGCGCGACGCAGGCGGTCTTCGAGGGCCGCCACCCCGTCGAACTGCACGACGCTGCGGTGCAGGTAGCTGTAGATCTCGGCGGAGCCGCCCGCGAGGTAGCCCGTGGGGATGATCACGGCGTGGCAGACGGCGTCCCACTTGCGCCGACCCCACCACGAGTCGGCCACCGAGTACTCGTGGAAGCACACGGCCGCGCCGGGCTTGAGCAGCGGCAGGAGGTTGTGGAGGCCGCGGTCGGGGTCGGGCAGGTTGCGCAACCCGTAGGCCATCAGGATGCCGTCGAAGGTGCCGTTGACGCCGTGGGCTGCGGGCTCGGTGGCATCGCCGAGCAGCCAGGTGGCGCCGAGGTCGCGGACCTTCGCGCGCTCGAGCATGCCCGCCGAGGCATCCAGGCCCACGATCGTGGCGTCCGGGTAGGTGGTGCGCAGGGCGGCGGTGGAGCGTCCCGTGCCGCAGCAGAGGTCGAGCACACGCGGCGCGCGGCCGAGCCCGAGGCGCCTGGCGCTGCGGCGCAGGTCGGCGTCGTAGCCGGGGTTGAGCGAGGTGAGCAGGTCGTACACGCGGGCGGCGCGGTCGAAGCGTCCGGGCACCTCCTGCTTGTCGCGCGACACGGCATCCATCACGTCACCCTCCGCTCGGCGTCTTTGCGCGGGCGACCCCGCAGGGAGCGAGCGTCCGACCGGACGTGACGTCAGCATATGTCGGCGGCGGCATCGGTGGCAGCGCAGGGCCCGTGCTAGGCTGGACCTTCCGCTTGGAGGCTCGGTGCGTGTACGCTGGACGTTGATCGGCCTGCTCGCCACGGGTTGTGTGTCGGAGCTCATCGGGCTGGGGCCGAAAGATGAGTCCCCCACCGACGACAGCGACACGGACCTCACCAAGCCCGGCGACTCCGACGAGGACACCGGCGACGACGACACCGTCCCCGACGAGACCGCCGTGCCGATCGACACGGCCCCACCGCCCGAGGTGGCAGGCTGCCGCGCCGCGCTGCCCCCCGCCAAGCGCGCCCGCGCCGTGGTGGTGGCCTTCCCCTACACGCCCGAAGGCGAGAAAGCGTCCACCTGGGACGTGCTCACGCTCTCGCCCGCCGGTCAGCTCTCGCGCCCGGGCCGCACGTTCACGATGGGCCGCGCCACCGATGGTCGCGTGCAGATCACGCGCGACGGCACGCTCGGCATCGCGGTGCAGGAGGGCGGGTCGCTGGGCGTGTTCCTGCTCGACGCCAAGGGCGATGCCACCGTGGTGGAGGCCGCCTGGAAGGGCGACCCCGAGGATCCGTTCTACGCCACCTCGGTGACCCTCGACCCCAGCGGCGAGCGCGCGTGGGTGGTGGACGGCAACTGGGTGGAGAACGGCGGCGGCATCTACGAGATCGCGCTGGACTGCAGCACGGGTGCGCCATCGTTCGTGCGTCGCGTGATGACCAGCAAGCTCGGGCGCGCGCTGCACCTGCTGCCCAACGGATCCGCCGCCTACGCGGCCGTGGAGGCCGACGGCAAGGGTCCTGGTCACGCCTTCCTCATCGCGGGCTGGCCCGACGCGCCCGTGGTGTCGCGCGGTGAGACGCTGTTCGACTACGACGGCCCGCTCATGTACGGCACGGCCGTCACCCGCGACGGGCGCTTCCTCCTGGTGGGCGACGGCTCGCTGTTCGCCGACGAGCCCAACCGCATCGCGATCGTCGACGTGAGCGGGACCGCGCCCAACAAGGTGGGGGAGCTGGACGTCACCGACCCGTTCGACATCGTGGTGTCGCCGTTCGGCAACGCGGGCCTTGTGGCTTCGGGCTTCGCCGACACCTTCGTGGGCCTCTCCTACGCGCCGCGGGCCGCCCCACCGTTCAGCCGCCTGCCGGCGCTCACCTACGCGGGCGACTTCCCGGCCCTGCCGGGCTCGATGGTGATGGTGGAGCGCGGCCCGGAGCGCGGCCTCGTGCTGGCGCAGGAGAACACCGGGATTCGTCGCCTGCGCTTCGAGACCACGGGCATGGTCACCGACCTCGGTCCGTTCGACTTCGGGAGCGGGCTGGAGGCGATTCCGGGGGCGGTGGGGGTTCAGCCGTAGGGGCGGGGGGTGCTGTGTTCGACCAGATGACCACCGACGAACCGAACGCCCACGTCCAGGACTTGTGGGACCGCATCGCTGCGCACCCCGCCAACGTCGGCGTGAGCGATGCGTGGCGTCAGGAACTGGCTCGCCGGTCGGCCGACCTGAAGACGAACGCCGAGGCGGTCGTCCCGTGGGAGGAGGTTCGGGCCGAGCTCCGGGGCCGGGTCGGCAAGTCCGGGTGAGCGTCGCGCTGTTCGTCCATCCGCGAGCTGCGGCTACACCGTCTGTCCGAGTACAACCCGCGGAACGGGTGCTCTGGCGTGCCGGACAGCGTGTCGCGCGACGCGTCGGGGCGACACCCCTGCATCGCGGGTCGGCCCCCTGGCCGCTACACTGCCGACGGGGGCCCCTCCATGCGCATGACCCACCTGATCCTCCTCGCTGCGTGCGGGCCCGCGTCCCTGCCCGTCGGCGAGCTGGAGACCGCGAGCGTTCCTCCCCCGTGGCGGCCTGGGGTGGCGCTGGTGTCGGAGCTGCCGGTCCAGACGCTGTCGCTCCCGGGGGCGGGGCTGTTCGGGGCCAGCCTCGTCTCGACGGAGCTCGATGGTGACCGCTGGCCCGATCTGATCGTCGGCGACCACGGCAACGGCTTCGGTCCGAGTCGGCTGCACGCCTTTCGTGGACGACCCATCGGGGTCCACGCGGACCCGGTTGCGACCTTCGAGGACCCACAAGGGGCCTGCCTGGCCTGCGACGCGACCGAAGCCTCGGACGTCGACGGCGACGGCTGGAGTGACCTGTTCTACGACGACGCGCATCGGTCGAACGTCGGCGGCGTCATGTACCAGATCCAGGCAGGGCCGCAGGCCCTCGATGGGGTGTTCGACGCCTCCCGCGAGGGGCCACCCCACTGGGCTTACTGGGTGCGCAGCCTCGGCGATGTGGATGGCGACGGCTTCGACGACCTCGCGGTGAGCGCCAACCTCCCCGTCGACCCGGCCAACCCAGATGCCCTGCAGCGCAACCACTGGGAGCTCTACGCGGGTGGACTCGGAGGCCTGAGCGCGCACCCTGTGGGTTGGATCGACCCTGTAGGACCCACGGCCACCCTTCAGTACGCGCTGGCCGCCGGCGACTTCGACGGCGACGGGTTCGCGGACGTGGTGGTGTCGGAGTGGGACGCGTGGCCCGCCGAGACGGGGCGCGTGCATGGCCACAGGGGTGGCGTGGGGGGCCTCGACCCCGACCCCGCCTTCGTGTGGGAGACTTCCACCGACCGCCCGATCGGCCACCGTCTCGCCAACGCAGGCGATCTCGATCGCGACGGTGATGACGAGCTCCTGATGACCCTCGGGCGTGGCGGTCAGGGTCCGGGCAACGTGCGCGTTCACCTCGGCACGCCCGACTTCCTCGAAGCCACGCCTTCCGAGGTGCTGGTGCCGCCCGATGTGGGCCGATGGAACACCTTCGGCAGCACGATGGCGGGGGTCGGAGACCTCGACCAAGACGGCTACCCCGACGTCGCTATCGCCGATCCGACAGGGAACGACGGTCACGGTCGTGTCTTTCTCTACGCCGGGAGCCCGACCGGCCTCGATCCCGACGTGCGTCACGTGCTGCGTGCGCCGGCCCTGGGAGGTCGCTTCGGCGACACGCTCACGGGCTTGGGCGGGATGACGGTCGACGGCTTCGGCGGCGTCTGGATCGCCTCCGACACGCTCGATCCCGACGGCGAGGTCTACCTCTACGTGGGTGCCTTCGACCGGGATGGCGATGGCTTTGCTTCGCCCGAGGACTGCGACGACCGCGACCCGGAGGTCCACCCTGGGGCCGAGGACCTCCCCAACGACGGCAAGGACGCGGACTGCGACGGCGAGGACGAGCACGAAGAGCCAGGCGACGACACGGCCGTCCCCGGCGAGTCGGGGCTCTCGGAGGAGACCGGGAAGCCGCTGGACTGACGCGCCCCCGTTCGCCGCCGACGGCTACGGCTCCGCGCTGTTCGGCTGCGCCGGCGTGCCGAGCAGCGTCTCCCGCAGGTCTTCGCGCACCGGGAACTCGCTGGC
>CAYNFK010000168.1:0-6249 GCA_964396405.1 uncultured Enterobacteriaceae bacterium | reverse complement strand
CTCCGTCGTGTCGTCCGTCTCCGTCGTGTCGTCCGTCTCCGTCGTGTCGTCCGTCGTGTCGTCCGTCTCCGTCATGTCGTCGTCGGGAGGCGAGGTGGTTCCACAGGCCGTCACCGAGAGCAGCCAAGCCAAGTTCCAACGCATCGCACACACCTCCGCGCGCCAGATACTCATTCGATTCTGCCAGGGCCACATCGACGAGACCATGCCGTTGGCAGGCTGCGACGCCGTCAGCGCGCCGCAGGCTCGGGCGCGGGTGCCTCGTCGGACGGTGCCTCGGAGGGTGCCGGGCGCTGGTCGAACACCCCCACCGTCGGAGCCCCCGTCCTCACGCCCAGCCACGTTGACGTCCGCGTTCTCTCTTCGGGGCTCAACGGCGTGTCGGTCGTGACCAGCGCGAGCACGGCGCGCAGACCCTCTGGGCCCGAAGAGCCCGTCACCGTGGCAGCACGGGCCGCTGGGAGCTGCGCCACCAGCTCCTTCTCGATGCGCTCCAGGGTGCGCCCCTGGTCCTGCGCGCGCTCGGCGATCTCCTCCAGCGCCGCTGAGCTCGCCTGCAGCGCTTCGAGGCGCGCCAGGAGCTGGGGAAAGGCCTCGCGCGCCACGCTCTGGCCCGCGGCAACCAGATCGATCGTGGGGTTCCCCGGCTGACGGACTTCCAAGGTTGCGTCCTCCAGTCCGTAAGTCGGGAGCAGGCGTCGAAGCCCCGACAGACGGTCTTCGTCCACGGGCTCGCCGACGACGGTCGCGAGGATCCGGCGCGGTTTGCGCTGCACCTCGCGTCCGATCAACAGGGTGCTGCCCGACTCGGGGAACGCCTCGCGTAGAAACCGGTCGGCATGCCCCGCGAACAGCTCGTCGGACACCATCTGCTGCGCGAAGAACACGCTGGGCACGGCCGTGGCCAACCCCACCACCCACATCGCGCGACGTGCCCGCTGGGAGGCTTCGGCGTTCGCGTGCGCGACCACGGGGAGTCGGAGGACCCGCACGACCATCCAGGTCGCGAACGCGATGAACACGCAGTTGATGAAGAACAGGTAGAAGGCGCCCGCGAAGAAGCCGGCGTCCAGGCGGGAGAGCCCGAAGCCCGCTGTGCACAGGGGCGGCATGAGGGCTGTGGCGATGGCCACGCCGGGCAGCACGTTCGACCGCTCCCGTCGCGTCATGCCCACGATGCCTGCGAGCCCGCCGAACAGCGCGATGAGGACGTCGAAGATGGTCGGCTGCGTGCGGTTGAGCAGCTCGGAGTGCGCCTCCGACAGCGGCGACACCGAGAAGTACGCCGTCGAAGCCACCAGCGACACGACCGTGGCCAGGAACAGGTTCTTCAGGGAGGCTCGGAAGAGCTGAAGGTCCGCCACGGCCACCGCGTAGCCGATGCCCACGATGGGCCCCATCAGCGGGGAGACCAGCATCGCTCCAATGATGACGGCCGTAGAGTTCACATTCAGGCCGACCGACGCGATGATGATCGCGAACGCGAGCAACCACAGCGTGGTGCCCCGAAACGGCACACCCGCGCGCACCTCAGCGTCGATCTTCGCAGGATCGGCCTGATCCTCGGACAGGTCGAACATCTCACGGAGCCGTTCCACCATGCCGTCTCCCCGTCGCATGCAGCGGTCGGTCGATGACTTCCCGCGCAGCCGGGCTGGGTGTAGCCGGGCTCGGGCCCCGCACCCACGCGCCCAAGGCCGACAGCTCCTGATCGGCGACGCGCCACACCCAGCGTGAGGTAGGATGCAGGCCGAGGACGGGCGAGGGGCCTGGGGTGGGTCGTCCTCCTGGGAGCTGAATGAGCGGGTCGGGAGATGCCACGGGCTTTGGCCCGTCGGAGACCTACTTCGACCCCCACGCCGACGGCCCCGCCCCGGAAGCGCAGCCTTCCGACGAGGGCGCCCCGTTCGCAGGGTTCCGTTTGCTGGACACCCTGGGCGTCGGCGGCATGGGGGTGGTGTGGGCTGCTCGGCAGCGTCACCCCGATCGCATCGTCGCGCTCAAGCAGATGCACCCCCACCTCACGTCGACGCTGTCGGTCCAACGGTTCCGGTTTGAGGCCGACGCACTGGGGCGGCTCCAGCACCCGGGCATCCCCCAGGTCTACGCCGTAGGACGCGAGGGCGACGTGCTGTGGATCGCCATGGAGCGCATCGACGGCGTCACCCTGATGGAGTGGGTGAGACAGCACCAGCCCGACCTTGCTGCGCGGGTCCTGTTGCTGGCGGCCATTGCCGACGCGGTTCACCACGCGCACCTCCGCGGCTTGGTCCACCGCGATCTGAAGCCGGCCAACATCCTGGTGACGGCGGACGGTCAGCCGAAGGTGCTCGACTTTGGCGTGGCGCTAAGCGTCGACGAGAAGGCCCATGGTGTCGCCGGCACCCTTCCGTACATGAGCCCCGAGCAGCTCCGGGGCGAGCCCGTGGACCCCCGCAGCGACGTGTACGCGCTGGCGCTGCTCGGCGGTGAGCTGCTGACCGGATCGCACCCCTTCCCGACCGTATGGACCGTGCAGCCGCCGGAGCCCTACCCACAGGTCGATGCCGTCGCACCGGACTTCCCCGGTCTGCAGGGGGACCTCCGCGCGATCTTGGTCGCCGCACTGGCGTCCGATCGGGACGCGCGCACCGGGAGCGCCGCAGAGCTCGCCAGCGACCTCCGCGCCTGGCTCGCGCACAAGCCCGTCAGTGTCGTGCCGCCCACCTGGGCTTACGTGAGCCGGCTGTTCCTCCGGCGCCACCCTGTGCCCGCGGCGCTGGCAGCGATGCTGGTCGGTGGCCTGCTCGTCGGCGCGACGACGACCACCGTGCTCTACCTGGACGCCGCGGCAAGCCGCGCAGACGCCGAGGCGCAGGCTGCGCGCGCCATCGCTGAGGCGCAGAAGACCCGCACGTCGCTGGACTGGCTGCGCAGCGTGTTCGAGCAGTCGGACCCCGGCATGGTGGGCGGCGTGGGCATCACCGTCGTCGAGGCGCTGCGCCGCTCCGGCGGGCGCCTCGACGACGGCGAGCTCAACGGTCAGCCGGATGTGCTGTTCGCTGCGCGCGCCAGCCTCGCCGACGCGCTCTGGTCCAACGGCGACTTCGTGGCGGCGGCGGCAGAGTCCCGCAAGGCCGTTCAGCTGCTGGAGAGCGGCTCGGTCCGCGACCACGCACTGGCACCGGTGGTCCTCGACAAGGCCTGCGAGCGCGCCTGGTTCACCGAGCCCGCGCACGCGCGTCCGGTGTGCGAGCACGCCCTGGGCTGGGTCTCCGAACACGCCCAACCCGACGACCCCAACGCCGTCGGTGTGCTGCTCACCGTGGCCACCATGGACGCCGACGAGGGCCGGTGGGCGTCGGCGGATGCGAGGTTCGCCCGCATCGCCGACGTGCTCCGCAAGGTCGACCATGCGAATGCGCCGGGCCGGGACATGCTCGCCAAGGGCCTGAGGCGGTGGGCGCGCAGCCTCGCGATCCGGGGCCAGATCCAACCCGCGCTCGTGCTGGTGGAGGAGGCGATCGACGCCGACAGCCAGGCCTGGGGTGCCGACAACGCGCGCACCGCCACCACCCTGGACGCCGCGTCCGAGATCGCGCGGTGGGGAGGTGACCTCGACCGCGCTCAGGCCTGGGCCGATGCGTCGCTGGCGATCCGCGAGCGCGCGCTCGAGCCCTCGGACTGGCGCCGCCTGTCGATCGCGATCACCCGTGCCCTCATCACGCTCCGTCGTGGGGACCTGGTCGGGGTGTCCCTCGCCGTCGATGCTTTCGCCCCCCACCTCCCCCACAGCGCCTCACGCACGAGCTTCCACGGGCGCCTCCTCCACGTGATCGCAACCTCCCGTCGCGGCGAGCACGCGCGCGCGGAGCAAGACGCTGAGCGGATCCTGGACGAGGCCGTGCGGACCGTCCCACCGCTCGTCGAGCTGACGGCGCCGGCGCTGGCGGTGAGGGACGCCGTGCGCGCCTGTCGAAGCGGGGCAACGCCCGCCGACGCCTGGAGCGCCGGCCTCGTGGCGATCTACGGAGAGGAGACCCCCTTGCTCACCGAGACGCGGGCGCTCGTGGGAGCGGTGTGTGGGGAGGCAGCAGCGGACCGGTGAGGGCGTGCCCGGGTGCGCTGGAGCGTCCTACGTGGCCGGTGGCGTACCCGCGAACGGCACAGCTTCCGTGTGCTAGCCTCCGGGCGTCGGGAGCGCGGAGGGCCGCGCTTGGTCCATGGGGGCAGGGTGTTCAAAGCCGCGGCGTTGGCCAGCTTCGTCGCGGTGCCCGCGACGTGCGCCATGCCCTACTACCCGCCTCCCGCCCCCATGGGCGCTGTGACCGTGGCCGACGGCACCGAAGGCCACCAGGGCTACGGCGGTGTGCAGGCTGGGTTCCTAAGCGCCTTTCAGTTTGGCTGGCGGTACCAGCCCAACCGCTGGGTCGCTGTGGACGTGCAGTCCGTGGTGGGTGTGAACCAGCCCTTTGCGCTGTCGCCCGGCGTCTGGTTCACCGCCACCCACCTCACCCGTGCACCTCGCCACGCCTTCGCGATGCGGGCGGGTCCGGTGGTGGGCGTGGGCTCGCTCTTCTACGACTACAGTGACCTCCCCTTCCCGAGCGTCGGCTTCGACAGCCGCCTGCAGTACACCTTTCGGTGGGCGCCGCGCGGCATGCTGCACCTCACCTTCCAGTACGGCTACAGCGCGTTCGTGGGGCTTGGCCTGTCCAACGGTTACCACATCGGAGCAGGCACCGTCGGCGTCGACATCCCCGCAGGGCCGGCCGCCGTCGTGTTCTCGACGACCGGCAGCAACGTGATGGGGTTGGACTTCCAGGTGGGCCTCCGGTTCGGCTCGCCGTCCGACACCACCAAAGCCCGCGAGCGCCGAGCTGCCAAGCCGTAGGGGGTGCAGCGCCATCCGGGCCTGGACCTCACCTCCCCGCTGAGCTCCTCACCGTCACGCGCTTCGCGAGGTTCTCCAGCGCCCGCCCCGCCACCGTCCCCGGCGCCTCTGTCGCCAGCTCCACACCGTCGAACAGGCCCTCGGACGTGAACACGAGGTCCACAGCGAGCGCCGCCCCCCCGGGCGCAGGCAGCGGCAGCACCGTGCTCGCCGGCCACGGCACGGCCAGGTCGATCACGCCGCTCGCTTCCCCCCGCGTCCAGCTTCCGTGCACCCGAAACGAAGGCGCACGCGAGCCCGGCCCCATCGATGGGTCCATCGACCGCGACGGCGGCGCCGCCAGCCAGTGCACGGACCCGTAGGATGTGGGCGCGAACGTCCGCTCCCCCAGCACGACCCTTCCCCCCACGAGCAGATCCACAGCAAGCTGCCCCTCGACGGCCGACGGGTCGGTGATCGGCGCGTGCCCCGCGTGGGCCAGCGGGAACCAGCCCAGGAACCGCGCCTCCTCCACCGCCGGCACGAGGTCGACCGTGTGCAGGACGAGCTCAGCGCGATCGAGCTGCACCGTGTAGCCGAGGTCGGTCACGAGGCCCGACGCCGGCGGCGGCATCACCACCACGCCCCACGTCACCGACGTGATCATCGGCGCCCGTGCGCACGCAGCGAGCAGCGCCAGCGCGATCACCGCGGTCCGCCGGGAGGACCCCCGCCGCCAGGCGCGTCGCCGCCCGCTACGGGCTCGCCCCGGTAGCAGCCGAGCACGTACGGGAAGGTGGCGGTGGCGTGGTAGCGGTAGCTGCCGTCGGGACCGGTGCGGCCGTTGCACGCGTCGAGGTGGGTGTCGTCGCCCCAGTCGGCCTTCCAGGTGTAGGCGTCCCAGGCATCCTTGGTGGGGTCGCCGGTCTGCTCGTAGCCGCTCTCGAAGGTCACCACGTCGGTGCAGGCCTCATCGAGGCAGCCGTGGGGGCCGTAGATCGGGAAGCCATCCAGCGCCCAGCCCAAGATCGGGGAGGGTGTGGACGGATCCGCCGCCGGCAGCGTCCACGGCTGGGCCACCAGACCCGAGGCCACCAGGCAGGACTGCACCAGCGCGTGGAAGTGGTAGGCGAAGGCCGTGTGACCCAGGCAGCCGTCCATGATGCCGTTGTAGACGGGATCCCCGAAGGCGGAGTCGACAGGCTGGGCCCCCTCGTTGGGCCCGAAGATCGGGCCGCCATTGACCGCGAACGCGATCGTGCCGAGCACCGGGATCGGGGTGGTGGATGCCGCGGGCGAGGGGCTGCGCGGCAGCGCCCAGGTGTAGTCGCCCTCCACCAGCGCGTTGGGCGTGATGGGCACGAAGGTGTAGTGCGGGACGGCGTTGCTGCGCACCG
>CAYNFK010000167.1:0-6330 GCA_964396405.1 uncultured Enterobacteriaceae bacterium | reverse complement strand
CGGCGACGACAGCTTGGGCGACCCCGACCAGAACGGCATCTGCGGCGACCAGACCGCCCCCTGTGACGATGCTGATGTCGACGGCGTCTGCGATGACGTCGACCCCTGCCCCAACGATCCACCCGACGACGACGACGATGACGACGGCGTCTGCGACACCGACGACGTCTGCGACGGCGACGACGCCACTGGTGACACCGACGGCGACGGCGTCTGCGACGCCGACGACCTCTGCACCGGCGACAACTCCTTGGGCGACCCTGACCAGAACGGTATCTGCGGCGACCAGACCGTCCCCTGCGACGATGCTGATGTCGATGGCGTCTGCGATGACGTCGACCTGTGTCCCAACGACCCGATGGACGACGAAGACAACGACCGGCTCTGCGCCGACGAAGAGGAGGATGTCTCGACGGACCCCACCGACGACGACTCCGACGACGACGGGCTGACGGACGGCACCGAAGTGCACGGTGATGGTGTGCTGACCGACGTGGGCCCCACCAACCCCACGAACCCCGACACCGACGGCGACGGGGTGCAGGACGGCACCGAGGTGGGCCTCGGCGAACCCCAAGGTCAGGACACGGTGGTGGGCGCATTCACGCCCGATGCGGACCCTGCCACCATCACGGGCCCGAACGACGATGACACCGACGACGACTGCCTGTTCGACGGCACCGAAGACGCCGACGCGAACGGCCGGGTCGATGGTGGCGAGACCGACCCGCTCGATCAGGACACCGACGGCGATGGGATGCAGGACGGCACTGAGCAAGGCGTCACCGCGCCCGAAGGGGAGGACACAGCGCCCGAAGCGTGTGTGGTCGACGACGACGACATCGTGACCGACCCGCTCGATCCCGACACCGACGACGACACCCTGGACGACGGGGACGAGGACACGCGCGGCACCGACCCCACCCTCCCGGACACGGACGGCGACCGCATCGACGACGGCGTCGAGGTCCGCATCGGCACCAACCCCCTGCTGCCCACCACTTCCGAAGGGTCCGGCCTCACCTGCAGCACCGGCGGCTCCACGCCGGTGGGTCTGTGGGCCGTAGGCTTCGGGCTCGTTGCCTTGGCCCGACGCCGCCGCGCCCTCCCAGCGCTCCTGCTCGCCGCGCCCGCAGTGGCCCACGCGCAGGCCGACACCGTCGACGTGGAGCGCTTCGACCCCGAGCCACAGCTCCGAACCTACACGCTGGTTCGTGACGGCGAGCTCGCCCGCAAGGGCAGCGTGGGCGCCCTCATTTCGGCCAACTACGCGCTCAACCCGTTCGAGCTGGTGGAAGAAGATGGGAGCCGCGGTGCGGGCATCGTCGATCACCTGCTGGCGTTCGACCTTGGCGCGGCGTGGTCGGCCACCGACTGGTTTTCAGTGGGCCTGAGCTTACCCGTGCTCGCCATCGACGCCTCAGGGCAGGCCACCCGCGATGTGCAGACCGCGCTGGGCGCACCCACAGGAACCGCTGGCATCGGCGACTTGTCGGTGGTGCTGGCCTTCGCGCCGCTTCGGCAGCGGGCGGGGCACCCTGTGTCGCTCTCCATCGTGCCACGCGCGATCTTCCCCACCGCCGTCGGGGGAAACTTCTGGGGATCGGGATCGGTCTCACTGGGTGCCGACGTCGCGCTCGCTCGGCGGTGGAAGCATGTCCGAGGGTCGCTGGCCCTTGGCTACCTCTGGGCGGCGTCGTCGGGCACGTTCGTGTCGGTCGCGCCCGATGACGAGCTCCGGTACGGCCTCGCGCTCGCGTTCCCGCTCCGGGCCGACACCTGGGATGTCGGGTTCGAGTACGCCGGTGCCGCCGTGGTGGTCCCCGACGCGCAAGCCGCGCTCGGCGACAGCTACTCGGCCCTGCGCCATGCGCCGATGGAGCTGCTGTTGGCTGCGTCCTGGCGTCCGGACGGCCTGCCCGTGGCCGTGCGCTTTGGTGTGGGGAAGGGCCTCACCAATGGGTACGGCAGCCCCGACTTTCGTGTGTTCACCACGGTGACGGCGGGCCGGTTCCCCAAAGACGCGGTGGTGGAGCCTCCTCCCCCGCCCACCGATGTCGACGGAGATGGAATCACCGACCTCGACGACATGTGCCCTCATGACCCGGAAGACATGGACCGCTTCGAGGATGCGGATGGCTGCCCCGACCGCGACAACGACGGCGACGGCTTCCTCGACATCTACGACGGCCACAGGGACGCGGAAGGCAACCTCACCTTCGCGCCCGGCCTGCCGGGCTTTGGCGACTGCATGCTCGCTTCGGAGGATGTCGACGGCTCCGACGACGCAGACGGCTGCCCCGACCCCGACAACGACCGCGACGGCGTGCCCGACAGCCGTGACGGCCATCGCGATGGCACAGGTGCCGTGGTCATGGACACCACCTGGCCGAACGTCGGCGACTGCGCGTCACTGCCCGAGACCCGCAACGGCGTCGACGACCTCGATGGCTGCCCCGACACGGCGCTCGCCCAGCTCGACCTCGAGAAGAAGCAGATCGTCATTCTGGATCGCGTCTACTTCGACTACGACAAGGCCTCGCTCAAGGAGCAGTCGAACCCGGTGCTCGACGCGGTGCTGAAGGTGCTACTGACCTACGACGCCATCCGGCGCGTGGAGATCGGCGGCCACTCTGACAGCCGAGGACGCGACGACTACAACCTGAGGCTCTCGCAGTCGCGGGTGGAGTCGGTGCTTGAGTGGCTCGTGGTGCGCGGCGTCGCGCGCGAGCGTCTCGTGGCGAAGGGATACGGCGAGACCGTGCCGGTCGTGGTGGACGCGTCCATCGAGGCAGATCATGCGAAGAACCGCCGCGTCGAGTTCGTGATCCTCGACATGGGTGACCTCGACGTGGACATTCGCTCGATGGAGTCGGCCACGCCCTAGAGTCCGAGCGCGCACCCTACGGCCCGATGCACACCCGACAACTTCGGATTCTCCGATCGGTACCCAACGGCGAAGTCGTAGTCAGCTACGGCACTTCCCACCTTTCACAGGTCTGACCCAATACGTCAGACTGTTGCCGATCGTTACGGAAAGAGGCACACTTTCGGCGCACGCCCCGACGACCTCGGCGCGCGCCGCTCAACTACGCCTGCGCGGTACCGATAGCCGCGCCGCCCTTCCGCCTTCCCGAGGTTCCCGTTGGCACACCTGCCTGTCCCTACACTTCGCGCCACGCTTTGCCTCACCCTCTGTACCGGACTCGCGCTGGCGCCGGACGAAGCCCGCGCCGAGACGGCAGCGGCCACGGGGCTGCAGAACCAGATCATCCAGTTCGAGGCCCAGAACGGGAACCCCACCATCATCAACGTCGACATCACGGAGGTCGGGGAGACCATCCGGTGGACGGGGCAGGGCACGCTCACGGTGCGCAACCCGTCGGGCACCGTGGTGGCCACCCTCACCAACAACCAGACGTACACTACCACCGTGGTGGGCGAGTTCGACACGCGCTTGTCGCAGAACCAGTCCGCCTCTACCAACTGGGAGGTGCGGGTTCGCCGGGGCAGCACCGATCAGCTCGGGCGCATCTCCAGCCGCCAGTGGAACTTCTTCACCGGCGTGTTCAACTCGGCCACGGCGTTCAACAACAGCTTCTACGCGCTGGTGCCGGTGGGCGGGAACGTCTCCGTACCGGGTGGTGCGCCGGGCAACGACGGCGTGATCGAGTTCAAGGCCGATGGCTGGTCGGGCAACCGCTGGACGATCACGGCGAACTCCTCGGGCATCACCGGGGCCAACGGCCGCTCGATCCCTGGCAGCTCGGGCGATGAAGAGCCCGAGTACAAGATCTACCTGAACCCCCCGGCCATCGCGAACTTCGCGATCGTCGCGCCGGAGATCTCGGGCTTCGTCTACAGCGCAGGCGCCGCCGACTGTGACTTCGTGGTGCCCGATCTCGCCGAGGGCGTGTTCTCGTTCACCAGCAACGTGAGCGGCACCTACCACATCGTCTGTGACCTCAACGACGACGGCCTCTTTGACTTCACCTCCGACGATGACCTCAACCTGCTTGGCGACGCCGCGTTGGGCGCGAACAACGTGCCGTGGGATGGCCGCGACAACGCCGGCAACCTCATCCCCCGCGGCGACTACGAGTGCCGCACCACGCTCACCGTGGGTGAGTTCCACTACGCGGTGTGGGACGTGGAGACCTCCTACGAGGGCTACCGCCTCTTCGCGTACAACGCGGGCGGCACGCGCACCCCGTTGAACATGTTCTGGAACGACGAGGCCGTACAGGCCAACGCCGTCAACATGCCATCTCCCACCAGCGTCCAAGGTCTGGAGTCCTCGGGCGCGGCCGGCATCAACTCGGGCCCCTACGCCAACGCCGCATCGCCCAACGTGAACGCGCGCTCGTGGGGCAACTTCAACGGCGGCAGCGACTCGGGAAGTGGCAACGGCAAGGGCAACAACGCCTACATGGACACGTTCACCTTCCTCGACTTCGACACGTCCGGCACGCTGTCGGTCACGGTCGAGAATGGCACGGTGGACTCCGACGGCGACGGCATCCCCAACTACGAAGAGTCCTGTGAGCTCGGCACCGACTACCTCGACCCCGACACCGACAACGACGGCATCGACGACGGTGACGAGGTCGACACCTACGGCACCGACCCGCTCGACGCGGACACCGACGACGACGGCATCACCGACGGCGACGAGGTCGACGGCCCCGACAACATCCCCGGCAACGGCGACGACACCGACCCGCTCGACCCCGACTCCGACAACGACGGCCTCACCGACGGTCAGGAGCTTGGCTACGACACCCCCGTGCCTCCGGGTGTGAGCGATGTGCTGGGCGTGCCCTACGTGGGCACCGACACCGGCCCCGGCAGCCCCTGGGAGCCCGACACCCACACCCCGAGCACCACCGATCCCAACGACGTGGACTCCGATGACGACGGCCTCTCCGACGATGAAGAAGACGTCGATCTGGACGGTGCGGTCGACCTCACCGAGACCGACCCGAACAACAACGACTCCGACTTCGACGGCGTGCAGGACGGCACCGAGCTGGGCGTCACGATCCTCACCGCCACGCTCGACACCGATCTGGGCGTCTTCCAGCCCGACCTCGACCCCTTCAGCACCACCGATCCGCTGAACCCCGACTCCGACTTCGACGGTGCGGACGAAGGCGAAGAAGACCTCAACGGCAACGGTCGCTTCGATGGCAACCAGATCGGCACGGTGAACGACGAGTCCGATCCCAACGACACCGACTCCGACAACGACGGGCTCGGCGACGACGCTGAGGGTGCCGGCGGCGGCCCCGACAGCGACGGCGACTTCCTCATCGACGCCTTGGACGTCTGCATCGGCCTCGACGTCTCGCTCGACCTTGACGGCGACGGCGTCTGCGGCAGCAACGACATCTGCCCCGGCGGCGACGACACCGTCGACACCGACGGCGACGGCACGCCCAACTTCTGCGACGCCTGCCCCAACGACAACCCCAATGACTCCGACGGCGACGGTGTGTGCAACTCGGTCGACGTGTGCCCCGGCGGCGATGACGATGTCGACACCGACAACGACGGCGTGGCCAACTTCTGCGACGTCTGCCCGCTCGACAACCCCAACGACTCCGACGGCGACGGCGCCTGCGACTCGAACGACATCTGCCCGGGCGGCGACGACGACATCGACACCGACCTCGATCAGGTGCCCGACTTCTGCGACCTCTGCCCGCTCGACAACCCCAACGACTCCGACCAGGACGGCACCTGCGACTCGGACGACATCTGCCCCGGCGGCGATGATGACGTGGACACCGACGGCGACAGCGTCCCCGACGACTGCGACGTCTGCCCCGATGACGTCAACGACGACTCCGACGGCGATGGCACCTGCGACTCGGACGACATCTGCCCGGGCGGCGACGACGACGTCGACACCGACCTCGATCAGGTTCCCAACTTCTGCGACATCTGCCCGAACGACAACCCCAACGACTCCGACCAGGACGGCACCTGCGACTCGGACGACATCTGCCCCGGCGGCGATGACGACATCGACACCGACGGCGACACCGTCCCCGACTTCTGCGACATCTGCCCGCTCGACGTCAACGACGACTTGGACGGCGACGGCGCTTGCGACTCCGACGACATCTGCCCCGGCGGCGATGATGACGTGGACACCGACGGCGACGAGGTCCCTGACTTCTGCGACGTCTGCCCGCTCGACATCAACGACGACAGCGACGGCGACGGCGCCTGCGACAGCGACGACATCTGCGCGGGTGGTGATGACGACATCGACACCGACGGCGACCTGGTCCCCGACTTCTGCGACGTCTGCCCGCTCGACGT
>CAYNFK010000166.1:0-6369 GCA_964396405.1 uncultured Enterobacteriaceae bacterium | reverse complement strand
GGGTCACGCTGGCGTGGCTGCCCGGGCACGACTTCACGGGGCGGATGGTGACGAAGATCCTGAGGCCCTGATCTCTACGCCAGGAACGCCGCCAGCCTCCGAATCCCGTCACGACCGCCTGGGCTCAGCTGGTGGAACATCGGGTAGACATGAACGTCGCCGGGCTCCACGTGCAGCTTGACGGAGGCACCCGCCGCCAAGCCTACACAGACCCTTCCCCAGCCCGGCGTCGGGCCAGGTGGTTGCTCACCGCGCCCCTGAGCGACTGGGCGTTGGCGTCCAACACTCGGCGCTGGTCGGTCGACAGCTGTGCTTGCCCCTCGCCCACCACACCCTTGCGCAAGAACTGACCTACGAGGGGCCGTCGAAAACCGAGCTGCGCCTCGTGTGCCTTCATGTAGGCGAACGACGTCCGCTCCACGGCCCGACGGATCTGTTCCTCAGTGCTGTTCAAGCCGAGCACCGCCGACAGCTCACGCGCGGCGCGCTCTCGATCGGCCACCACGGCCTCGTACGAAATGGGGATCACGTCCAAGTGCCGTCCGGCGCGCAACCACCGCTCGTAGAAGTGGAAGTAGCCGGATCGGCGCGAACGAAACGTGCTGTTGAACACCGCGTCCAACGTAGGTCCGGGCCACGCCAGCGCCAGCCGATGGTGATGGTACGACACGGCCACATCCGCGGGGTCGCGAAAGACCAAGAGGAACCGTCCACGCTTCGCGCGCCGAAACCATCGCGGATCCTCGTGGACCTTCACGATCTGCGGTGACGGCAGGATGGGCAGGGGCTGCCGGTTGCGCGCGGCTAATCCCGGCCAGGGGCTCACGTCGTTGAGGTGGTCGAAGTCCATCGAGCCATCGGTGGTGAGCTGGTAGAGCATCATCTGGAGGAGCGTGGTGCCCGATCTGGGAAACGACACGACGAAAATATCCGGCTCGCTCGTTCCGTAGTCGGAACTGTAGCCTGAGAGGGTCAGCGCATCGGCAGCCGAATGCGCAAAAGCGCTCACCGCATCCAAACACCAGATGAGCACCGAAACGGCTTCGGCATGGAGGCGACGAAGGCCCATCAAGCAGCGTCAGACCTCGTGGTTACGACCTAGGCCGACTCACGGATCTTACCAACCTAGCTACTTCCGCCGAAGCCACTGCTGCCAGGACGAAGTCGACAGCGGCCGCTGCAACTGAAAACGCCATGATCCCTTGAATAAACATAACATCAACTGCTGAAAAGTAATCCAACTGCTGAGTTGACCGAGAAAGAAAAATCGCAAGAAATGAAACTACGGGAACCAAACATATCGTCACACGTGAGGGATGCGCATGCAATTTGCCTTGAGCGTCTGCTGAAATAAGAACCCTCTCCCAAGAGCGGCCTCGAACGACAAGCACGTTCCTGCGCTTCCAGGTACGCCAACCGTCCGACTCCAATGCGACCACAACCGCCTGCCAATCCTGGGCATTCACCATTGCTCACCCCTCGGGACGCGATCAGTAGGAATTGTCAACTTGGGCTACCGTGTCGACGTACTGCCCGTCCGCACCGTCTTGAGTCAATACAGTGAAAAGCACATACGCACCGACGACAGCTAGGCCGCCGGCAACCACAGGCGCTCCCGCTACAGCGGCCACTCCCGCCACTGCGATTGCCAGAACGCCTGCCAGTTCGGCCGCTGTTTCGACTGCGTCTGACATTTCGCCACCTGACGAGGAACGCTGAATCGTGGGCTCATCCCCATACAGGTCCACCGTGCTGGTTCCCGTCTGCGTCAGACCACCCCCACCCATCCACAAGTCCTCCTTCGGAACTTGCGCGAGATTCTTCCCCGCCGTCTGGCGGTGCACGCGCAACAGTTGAGTCAGTCCAGACATCGCGAACTCCGAGGGCAGGGCATCAGGAAGGTGGAACGCGCGTCGACTTACTCGTCGCGCCAGTCTACCACGCAGGCGACCAGGGCCCCGCGCAGCGTTTCATCCGTCTCGTTGGCGTTGATGACCCACGCGCCCACCCGAATGAAGCGCGCATCGTCCACAGCGAGCGAGAGCCACGTGGTCGGGTACACGATGTCGTTCGCGCTCGACGATGGCGACGAGCCGATCGTGTGCGTGGTGCGCGAGCCGTGCACTCATTCGACTTCCACTTCGTTTCGTGCCGGCCCTGTTAGCACCCGCCGAACATCCTGTGCGGCCAATGTCATCAGAATCAAATTCACACCAGCTTGGACCAGTATCGCAAGCGACAGGCCCTCCATCCACATCCCCTCTGCCAAGGAGAAACTTTGGAGGTGAAGAACGGCGTATCGTATGACGACGGTCATGAATGCGGTGAACGAAACCAAGTACACGCCTCCAACGAGTGGCGGCCGGACTTGAATGAAACCCTCACCATCCACATGGACAAACACATAACAGTACGGATAGACGGTTACTCGCAGGCCCCCCTTGTAGGGCTCCGATCGCCACCCCCCCCGCGCGAGACGAATTACCATGCCGTTTATTACGGTATCGGATTGCACCACCTAAGCCTCCTCACGACGCCTCAATACGAGTTGTCGACCTCGGTCTCCGTTTCGTCCCAGATTCCATCCTCCGCGTCCTGGCTCAGCGTCGTGTAGAGCGCGTACGCAGCTACTACCGTCACCGCACCTGCAACGATCGGTGCGGCACCCAACGACAGCAACCCCACAACCACCACAGCGCCAAGGCCGACTTCAACCGAAGTCTCCAGCGCTTCGGCCGCGTCCGATCCCGGATTTCGAGACTCGCTCGAGGAACGCTGAATCGTGGGCTCATCCCCATACAGGTCCACCGTGCTGGTGCCCGTCTGCGTCAGCCCACCCCCACCCATCCACAAGTCCTCCTTCGGGACTTGCGCGAGATTCTTCCCCGCCGTCTGGCGGTGCACGCGCAACAGTTGAGTCAGTCCAGACATCGCGAACTCCGAGGGCAGGGCATCAGGAAGGTGGAACGCGCGTCGACTTACTCGTCGCGCCAGTCTACCACGCAGGCGACCAGGGCCCCGCGCAGCGTTTCATCCGTCTCGTTGGCGTTGATGACCCACGCGCCCACCCGAATGAAGCGCGCATCGTCCACAGCGAGCGAGAGCCACGTGGTCGGGTACACGATGTCGTTCGCGCTCGACGATGGCGACGAGCCGATCGTGTGCGTGGTGCCCCAGTTGTGGCCGTCATCCGACTTCTGGTAGCCCAGGGTCACCGTGACCTGGTCCACAGCCTCCGTCTCCAGAGTCAGGCGCACCGACGCCACGTCCGCGGTTGGGATGGCCCGCGTGAGCGGACTGAACACCGCTGTGGCTGTGGTGCCGTTGCCACCACCACTCGGGCAGTAGGCCGAGAGGCCCACCACGGTGCCTCCCTGAATCGGGTCGCTCTCGACGACGATCGCGCCGAGCCCTCCCCGAGGCGGGGTCGGATCTCCCGAGTCCTGCGAGTCGTTGACGGCCAACCAACCAAACCGGCAGAACAGGCGGTCCTCGTCCAGAAACTCCGGGGCACCATCTGTAGTCTGGAGAATATCCTGGAAGTCCGACGGGCAGGTCCACCACTCGGTCGCCACCGTGCGGTCGACCAGGGGCGCGTCCGGCGCAGGCGCCACCGACGGCTTGAGCCAGCCGAACGGCACCCAGTACCCATCCCCTACGCTTGGGTCATACCACCTAGCAGAGGAGTAGTTCGACACCGGACTGGGTACCCATCGGTTGGGCACCCCGATCGGAAACGCCGACCAGTTGACGCCGTCGTTGCTGTACTGGACGGCAGGCCACCCCTGGATGTCTTCGCCATCCAGCCACGTGACGAACCGGACCCGCTTGATCAGGACCGTGGACAGCGCCCCGGTCACGGGGAAGAACTTGGCATCGGCCAGCGGAACCTTGCCTTCGCTGGATGCCGGAGCACCCGAGCTTCGAAGCGTCACAAAGCGCATCACTCACCCCACCCAGTGGCGCCATCGGCGCGTCTTTGAACTGAAACCTCGTGCGAACCAGGGCCACCGGGCGCTCCTCGGAGGACGAGACGAGGCGACTGTAGAAGCCGAACTGGTAGATGCGCGCCACCTCACCCGTGTTGATGTAGGGCACGTACAGCCACCCAGCCGTCCAGTCGGTGTCGGTCGACCAAGCCGTGACGGACGCATCGGCCATGTTGGTGTATTGGTACCAGTCGCGCCCGTTGTTCGACTCCCGAACGGCAGCAGCGATCTGCACGTTGGTGGTTGAACGAGACAGAAGCTCGACCGTGACGCGGGCCGCGGAGAACCGCTGCGTTCGCAGGAACGTGGAGACGGGGTTGAACACGCCAACGTCTGGGCTGCCGACACTGGTGTCGCTGTTCGGACTGAGCGCCGTCACAAAGGTGAGCGTTCTCTGCATCGGGTTCATCACTTCTCCATCTGCGCGCATGGGGCCGTCAGACACCCGAACGGTAGCGCTACAAGATTGAATGAGCAGTGACTTTTTTTTTGAGCTGTTCGGGCCAGCGAATTGGAACCGTTGAAAGCGCGATGCGGGCGCTACTCCATCTTCTCATATCGCCAGCGACTGGTGATGGGTGGCGGCGCGCGCCCGGTGCGTCGCCCTTCCGCCCTCACGCCAGGAACGCCGCCAGCCTCCGAATCCCGTCCCGACCGCCTGGGCTCAGTCGGTGGAACATCGGGTAGACGTGCACATCGCCGGGCTCCACGTGCAGCGTGACGGACACGCCCGCAGCCACAGCGGCCTCCGCGAGGCGTGTGCTGTCGGGCAGGATGCGCTCGGCACCGCCCGCGAGGATCAGCAGCGGCGGCAGGCCCACGAGGTTGGCGAACAGGGGTGAGGCGCGAGGGTCGTCCATCGGGAGGGTGCCCGCGTAGTGACGCCCGAAGGTGGCGAGGCGCTCGCCGCCCGGCAGGTAGTCGAGGTGGGCGAGCGGCGGCTCTTCGCCCGAGACGGCCAGGTCGGTCCACGGCGAGAGCAGGGCCGCCACCTTGGGGAGCGGGAGACCGCGATCGCGCAGCGCCACCAGCGTGGCCACGGTGAGACCGCCGCCCGCGGAGTCACCCGCGATGCGGACATGCTCGGGCTTCACGCCCGAGGCGTAGACCGCGGCCACTGCGGCCACAGCGTCGTCGATGGCGGCGGGGCAGGGGTGCTCAGGCGCGAGCCGATAGTCGACCGCCAGCACCCGCGCGCGCGTGCCGCGGGCCAGCGCGCCGAGCAGGGGCCGGTGCGACTTGGGCGAGCCCACGACGTAGCCACCACCGTGCAGGTAGACGAGCACGTGCGGCGTGGGGTTCTTGGGCTCCAGCCACACGCAGGGCACGCCGCCCACCACCTCGGGGCGCCAGGTGAGACCCTTCAGCGCGCCAAAGGCCGGCGACGCCTCGATGCCCCGGCGGGCCGCCTCCACCGAGCGATCTTGTAAGAAGCGGGGCCGCAGCACACCGAGCAGCAGCTCGTAGCCAAAGGTCCAGGTGGGGTAAGCCGGCCCGTTGCGGAGGCGGTTCACCGCCACCCCGCTCACCAAGCTCGCGAGGCTCCCCAGTCGGCGCACACGTCGCATGGCTCAGCCTCCGTGCTGGGCGCAGCCGTGCGCCTCGCGCAGGCGCTGGATCTCGTCGATGAGCACAGGCTCGAGCACGAGCTTCTCGAGCTTGGTGTCGTCGATGCCGAGGGCCTGGTCGCCCTTCGTGGCGTCCAAGAACTGCCAGCCCCGACCCCAGGTGCTCAGCAGCGTCTCACGCCAGCACGCGCTCTCGCTGACCTTGCTGTAGTCGGCCGGCGACTCGGTGCGCAGCCAGTGCAGGTAGCGCTCTGTGTACCACAAGAACGTGAGCAGGCCGTCGCGCCCGCTGACGGAAGCGCCCTGCTGGAGCTGGTCGCGGGTGCCGCGGTAGACGCCCAGCGTGTGCACGTACTGCACGAGCTCCTCGGTGAGCATGTCGAGCCCCTGGTCGCCCGAGTCGAACTTGGCGTCGTCGGGGTTTCCGTCCAGGTAGAGGTCGGCGTAGCTGTCGCAGCTGCGGCCCCCACTGCCGTTGCAGGGCGGGCGCAGGGGACTGAACGCGTCCTCGTTGATGCGGCTCCGGGCCGGCAGCGTGTCGTAGCCGCCGCCCGCGCACGAGAGGAGGGTGTCGTCGTCGAGCTGGTAGAAGGCCTTCGGGCTTCCGCGACCCAAGAAGAGGTCGTGGAAGTGGCCGCACTCGTGCACCACGGTGGAGAGGTCGTTCGTGAGGCCCTTGGCGCTTCCGCGGCTCTGCGCCGTGGTGAAGCGCTCAAAACAATCGCCGAGCGCCTCGTACTTCTGGCCGCCCTCCACAAGACCCACGCCATCCGGGTAGCGCTCGGCGAGCAGGTCGAGCACGAAGTCGAGCG
>CAYNFK010000165.1:0-6537 GCA_964396405.1 uncultured Enterobacteriaceae bacterium | reverse complement strand
TCGGAGGATCACCCGACGGTCACATGCGGGCGTTGGGGGTCCGCTGATGGTTCACTCTGCAGCTTCGGTCGATCGTTTGGACATGCTCATGGGTAACGCCGTCTCCCTCCTTGCGCTGCCCGGGATGCGTACGGGATCCTGCTCTTGATTGGGCTCGACGTCCTGCGGTGAACGCCGGGTGCCACAGGTCTTTCGTTGGTGTGTAGCAGGAGGACGAGGCTGTAGACCCTGGGGTGGTCGCACAGCTTGGCGATCGGGTCGGCGTGCTGCGGGGTGTGTCCAACGGTCACCCACTCCGACGCCCTCCGTCACCCCGTCCGATCGGCGCGATGACACCGTCGCCACCGGTGTCGTCGCCCAACGAACGGCCCTGGCACCCGTCCGACGCTCCGCCAGCACGTGAACAAGGGAGACGTCGCGTCTGAGGCCGAGCTTCGCCGCATAGAGGCCACCTGGCACGCCCCGTGAACCCGGGGCCGTCGTGGAGGCCGACGATGGCCATATCGGTTCACGCAGCGGTGGTTCGGGGGGTGGAGGCCTACCCGATCGAGGTGGAGGTCGACCTGATGCGTCGGCTCCCCGGCGTGTGCGTGGTGGGGCTGGCGGCGGGCGCGGTGCGGGAGTCGGCCGAGCGGGTGCGGTCGGCGATCGAGGCGGCGGGGGCGACGTTCCCCCGCAAGCGGGTGGTGATCAACCTGGCCCCGGCAGACGAGCGCAAGGAAGGCGCGGCCTTCGATCTGTCGATGGCGGTGGGCATCCTGGTGGCGGACGGTCAGCTGCCGGCGGACGGGGCGTCGGAGCTGCTGTTGGTGGGGGAGCTGTCGCTGGGCGGGGAGCTGCGACCGGTACGCGGCGCGATCTCGCTGGCGATGCTGGCGCGGGAGACCGAGAGGACGCTGGTGCTGCCGGCCATGTGTGCGGGCCTCGCGGCGCTGGTGCCGGGCGCGAAGGTGCTGGCGGCGAACGACCTGGCTGAGGTGCTCGCGCACATTCGAGGCGAGCGTCCGCTGCCCGCGGCCCAGCCGTCGAAGGCCCCGGCGCGTGAGGAGGGCGTGGATCTGGCGGAGGTGAGGGGACAGGAGCACGCCCGTCGGGCGCTGGAGATCGCGGCGGCCGGGCAGCACCACCTGCTGCTGTGGGGGCCGCCGGGGTGTGGCAAGAGCCTCCTGTCTCGACGCTTGCCCACGATTCTCCCGCCGCTCTCCTTCGAAGAAGCCCTGGAGGTGAGCCGGATCCACGGCGCGGCGGGCCTGCTCGACCCCGCGGCCGGCTTGATCAGCGCCCGTCCGTTCCGCGCACCGCACCACTCGGTGACGCTCGCCGGTCTGGTGGGCGACCGCACGCTGCGGCCTGGTGAGGCCAGCCTCGCGCACCACGGCGTGCTGTTCCTGGACGAAGCGCCGGAGTTTCTGCGTCCGGCGATCGAAGCGCTCCGCACCCCACTGGAGGAGGGGCGGGTGCAGCTCACCCGCGCGGAAGGGACGGTCAGCCACCCGGCGCGGATCATGCTGGTGCTGGCGGCGAACCCCTGCCCGTGCGGGATGCGCGGGAGCGAACTTCCGTGCGCGTGCGGCGATCACGAGGTCATCCGCTACCGACGCAAGCTGTCGGGCCCGATCTTGGATCGCATCGACCTGCACGTCGAGATGGGCGCGGTGTCGGCGGACCAGCTGCTGAAGGGCCCTCGCGGTGAGGCGTCGGCGGTGGTGCGCGAGCGGGTGCTGCAGGCGCGCGGTCGCCAGGATGCGCGTGGACAAGAAGGGCCCAACGCGACGCTCGACGGTGCGGCCTTGGGACGGGTGGCGCAGCTTCGACCCGACGCCCGGCTCGCGCTGCACGAGGCGATGCGTCGCCTGAACATGAGCGGACGGTCGGCGACCCGTGTGGCCCGTGTGGCCCGCACGATCGCCGATCTGGCCGGCAGTCACGACGTGCTCGAGCCGCATGTGGCCGAGGCGCTCGCGTTCCGACCCCGCGACAGCGGCTTGTGAGGTTTCCCGGGCGCGGCGGTGGTCGTCGCGTCCTTTCCCGCACCGGGCGGTTCCCGGACATTGAGAGGACGACAACATGGCGACGAAGCAGAGCAACCCCACCCTCCACGACGAGCGCAGCGCAGCGCTCGGAGCCACGCTCGACGGGCTCCACAAGCGCTTCGGCGCGGGGTCCATCATGCGCCTGGGCGAGCGCGGCGCGGTCGCGACGGAGGTGATCCCCACGGGCTCCCTCACCCTCGACGACCTGCTCGGCGTGGGCGGCTGGCCGCGCGGACGCGTGGCCGAGATCTACGGGCCCGAGTCCAGCGGCAAGACCACGCTCGCGCTCCACGCTGTGGCTGAGGTGCAGGCCCGCGGTGGCACGGCCGCGTTCGTCGACGCCGAGCACGCCCTGGACGTGGTCTACGCCGAGAAGCTCGGGGTGGACATCAACAGCCTCCTCGTGAGCCAGCCCGACAGCGGTGAGCAGGCGCTCGAGGTGGTCGAGGCCCTGGTCCGCTCCGGTGCGGTCGACCTCATCGTCGTCGACTCCGTGGCGGCGCTCGTGCCGCAGGCTGAGCTTGAAGGCCAGATGGGCGACCCCCACATGGGCCTCCAGGCGCGGCTGATGTCGCAGGCGCTGCGCAAGCTCACGGCGGCCGCCGGTCGCACGGGTGCGATCGTGCTGTTCCTCAACCAGCTGCGCCAGAAGATCGGCGTCGTGTTCGGCAACGCCGAGACCACGCCGGGCGGCAACGCGCTGAAGTTCTACGCCAGCATTCGCCTCGAAGTGCGCCGCATCGGCGGCCTCACCCAGGGCGAAGAGGCCGTGGGCGCGCGCACGCGGCTCAAGGTGGTGAAGAACAAGCTGGCACCGCCGTTCCGCAGCGCCGAGGTCGACCTCGTGTACGGTCGGGGCATCAGCAAGGCCGCCGAGGTGATCGACCGCGCCGAGAAGGCCGGCCTCATCACGCGCTCCGGGTCGTGGTTCGCGCTGGGCGACGAGCGGCTCGGTCAGGGCAAGGAGAACGTGCGCGATCGGCTCCAGAAGGAGCCTGAGCTCATGGCTCGCCTGCTCGCGGCGCTGACGCCCTCGGTGCCCGAGGTGGTGGCCGAAGCGAAGTAGTTCTCTCGTCGCGACATTCGTGTCGCGAGGTGCGTCGGGAGGGTCGAGATGGTGGACACTCCTGGGTTTCTCGGCCCTCCCCTTCGCGCACATCGGTACGGAAGTCCTGATCCGCGACAAGAATGTCGCGATTTTCAACCCGCACAGGCGTCGAATTCGGGCCCTGTCCGGCCACGATCACGCTACCCACGCAGAGATCGGACGTTGGCATGGCCCGTGCTGGAGCGGTCTGCGGAGACGCGACGGACGACCTTCACCGGCTGGCCCGTACCGCAAGTGAGGCCCGGCCCCCCGCAATGGGGGTCGGGCCTTTTCGGTTTCGCCAGCGACGGCTAGGGAGCGGCCCATGCGACCACTGGCCGACGTCCCCGCGAGCACCCAAGTCCTCGACCGCCGCGCAGCCTCCCGCGACCTCTGGCCGGGCGGCACGCTGCAGGCGTGGCACGGGCAAGAAGCCCCCCGACCCGACAAGGTGTGGTGGCCCGAGTCCGACGACGACGTGGCGGTGGTGCTGCGCGAGGCCGCTGAGCGCGGCGTGGTCGTGATCCCGTACGGTGCAGGCAGCGGCGTGTGTGGGGCGGCGCGTGGTCAGGAAGGCGCGTGGACGCTGGATCTGAAGCGCTTCGACCGCATCGGCGTCGTGGACCCCGAGACGTGGACGGTCGAGGTCGAGGCCGGCGTCAACGGGCAGAACCTCGAAGACGCGCTCGCTGCGCAGGGCTGGACGCTCGGACACTCGCCCTCGTCCATCGGCTGTTCCACGGTGGGCGGCTGGGCGGCCGCCCGCGGCGCGGGTCAGCTCTCGAACAGCTACGGCGTGTTCGAGGACATGGTGCTGGGCCTCGATGCGGTCTCCCCCACCCTGGGACCGTTCACGGTGGGTCTGGGAGGCCGAACGGGCTTGCAGCGGCTGCCCGATCGCTGGCTGGACCTGCTGATCGGCAGCGAAGGCACGCTCGCGGTCATCACCCGCCTGCGCCTTCGGGTGCGGCGCCTTCCCGAGACCCGCTGGCTGCGCGGCTACAGGTTCGCCGATGTGCCGTCGGCGCTGTTCGCGATGCGGGCGCTGATGTCGGCCGAGGTGTGGCCGTCGGCGGTGCGGCTCTACGATCCCGTCGACACCTGGATCGGCGGGCGCACGAAGCCCAAAGACGACCACGGTCACGCGGAAGCGGCCTGGTGGAAGGCGTGGCTGGCCTCGGTGGAGGGGCTGCCTGCGGTGCGGCGTCGCACGCTGGCGCTGCCGCTGTCGATGCCGAGCGTGCTGCAGACGATCGCGGAGCGCCTCGCGTCGGGCTGCTTGCTGATCGTGGGCTGGGAAGGGAAGTCGGAGGTGGTGCAGGCGGCCAGCGAGGCCGGTCACGCGCTGCTGAAGGGCTCGGGGGAGGATCTCGGGTCAGGTCCGGGCGAGCGCTGGTGGGCCTCACGGCATGCCGTGTCCTACAAGCTCATGCCGGTCTTCGAGCGCGGTGGCTTCGCCGACACCATGGAAATCGCCGCGCGCTGGTCCGTGCTTCCGAAGGCTTACGCGGCCGTGCGGGAGGCCGTGCGTCCGCACGCGCTGGTGATGGCGCACTTCAGCCACGTGTACCCCGAGGGCGGCTGCATCTACTTCTCGTTCGCTGCGCGCGGCGACCAGGCGGTCTACAGCCGCGTGTGGAAGGCCGCGCTGGACGCGGTGCTGGCCTCGGGCGCCACGGTGACGCACCACCACGGCGTGGGCACGCTCAAGGCCCCGTGGGCGAGCCGTGAGGTCGGTCCGGCTGTGGCGGCGTGGCAGGCGGCCAAGCAGGAGCTGGATGCGACAGGCTGCCTGTGTCCGGGTCGGTTGTTCGTGCCCGTGGAGGTGCCGGAGCCGCCGGCCGAGGTCCTCAGCCCCGACGACGGCCTGGGCGAAGCGCGGCTGGATGGTGTGGGCAACCTGACCGACCGACGCTGGCCGTGGGCGTCGCTGCCGATGCCGGCTCGTTACGCGCGGTCGGCCTGGCAGACCGGATGGATCGGCGTGCGCGGTACGCTGAACGGCGCGGCGTGCAGCCTGGGCCGCGGTCCACGCTCGGCGTCGGGGCCGGATCTGCGGGGAGCGCTCGCGGAGCAGGGTCGCGAGGTGGTGGTCACCACGTCGATCACGCGGGCGGGACCTCGCTGGATGGCTCGCGTGAAGGTGCCAGCGCCGTGGGCGTTGGTGCGGGAGCTGCTGCGCGCCGACCTGCGTCCGGGCATGGTGGGTGTGGAGGACGGCTTCCTCTACGTGGGCTTTCGCGGCCCGGCGGCCGTGCGCTTCGGCGTCTTGGCCACGGCGGTGCTGGGCGACGTGGAAGGGGTGCCTTGGCGCACGATCCCGCTGGTGTCGGGGCCGCTGGTGCCTTGTGCGCCGGACGACCCCGCTGCGGTCGCTGCCACCTCCGAGCACGTGCTGCGCCCCGGGAGCCTGTCATGAGCGCCACGCTCGACACCTGTCGCCTCTGCCCGCGGCTCTGTCGCCACGCCTGTCCGGTCGCGACGGCCAGCGGTCGAGAGGCCGCCGTGCCCACGCTGATCGCGGACGTCGTGCAGGGCTGGAAGGAGGGCCGGGTGGACCGCGATCTGGCGGTCGAGGCCGTCACCCTGTGCGTGGACTGCGGGCGCTGCCAGGACGCCTGCCACCTGCACCAGCCGCTGCCGACCCTGCTCGCCGAGGCACGGCGCACGCTGCTGGGTCCGCGCGATCCGGCACCGCTGGGGGAGATCGCAGGTGAGGGTGAGCTCGTCGCCATCGAGTCGGGCGACGTGGCGTGGGGCGCTGCGCTGGCCCGAGAGACGGGTCAGTCGGTGGGCGTGTGGGTCACCTCGGACGCTCTGGGCACGGGCTGTGACGCGAGCCCCGGGTGGGCGGACCACCTCAATCGCATCGTGGTGAAGCTGGCCGGTCGGCTGGCAGTCACCGCGGATGGTGCCGTGGCCCGGGTGCTGGAGCGGTCGGGCACGCGGTGGGCGTGGCTCGGGGATGTGGTGCCCCAGATCGGCGTGCTGGTGCCGAGCTGTGCGGGCGGATCGGGTCGGTGCTGCGGGGGAGGGGAGCCGCTGCGCTCGTCGCACCCCGAGCTCGCGGCGCAGCTCGCGGCGCGGTGGGTGCGCGACGGGTCGGGCAGCGTGGCCGACCAGCGCTGCGGTGCCCACCTGCGGGCCTGTGGCTACGCCGTGGACGACGCTGTCACCTGCCTGCTGAGCCTCGCGGGGGGCGCGCCATGAGCGACGACGGAACGGTCCTTCCCTTCCCCGGCGCGGTGCCGCCGGTGGCGGCAGCGTCGGAGTGGTCCGACGAGGAGGTCATGAGCGGCGTCGAGGCCCTGCTGTTTGCGGCGGGTGAGCCGGCGTCCGTGGCCGAGCTTGCGGACGCGCTGGGGGTGCTGGAGCGGTCGCAGGTGCTGACGGCGCTGCGGTTGTTGGCCGATCGGA
>CAYNFK010000164.1:0-6776 GCA_964396405.1 uncultured Enterobacteriaceae bacterium | reverse complement strand
GTGCCGCAGGCAAGTCCGCCGGCAAGGTCGACGCCGACCTGGAGGCCTCCAAGGTCAAGGACGCCTCCCGCAAGCGGGTGATGTTCGAGAAGGTGCTCGCTTTCGACCCCGACGACGCCATCGCCCTGTTCGGCCTGGGCAACGCGCTGCTGGTGCTGGGCGAGCCCGGACAGGCCGAAGCCCACCTGGCGCGTGCGCTGGAGGTGGACCGCACCAACAGTCCCGTGTGGGCCGCCCGGGGGCGCGCGCTGGAGAAGCTGGAGCGCTTCGACGAGGCCGTGGCGGTGTACAAGCAGGGGGTGGAGGTGGCGAGCCGGAAGGGCGACCTGATGCCGATGAAGGAGATGGAGCACCGGCTGCTGTTGCTCGGCGGGCGGTAGGCCGGCCGCGCGCGTGCCTTCTGGCGCCGTGGCAACTCGTCACACGGCCCGTTCCTCCCTGCGGTACACTCTCCCGACGGAGATCCGAATGCGGCCGATGCTTGTGCTCACCACGCTCCTCGCTGCCTGCGGCTCCGACTTCGGGGTGCGCAACGTGCCCACCGATCCCGACCTCACGAACAGCGAGCCGCCCCCCACCACGGCCGCGGAAGGCGATTCGCCGCCCGTCGACACAGGTCTCGCATCCGACACCGGGGCGGAGGACCCCGTCGAGGAGCCGCCGCCCGAAGAGTCCGTGTGCGACCCCACCACGAGCTGGGTCCAGACACCCTTCTTGGTCCCGCAAGACGCCTTGACCTGCACCGGCGATCAGTACGTTCACTACGACGCGGCCTCCGACCTGTGGGTTGGCGTCGTCACCTGCACCGGCACCGAGTTCGTGCGGCTCTACCTCTCCGAGCTGGCCGACGGCCCCTACTTCCAGGCCCTCGACCTCGCTGGCCACGGCCAGGATCACTGCCAGCTGCTCGACCCCGCGTTCACCATCCCCGTCGAGGACGACATCACGTCGGGCGGTTGCTCCGGCTGCGCCACGAGCATGAACCTCCCCGTCGAGGGCGTGCCGGGCTTCGCGCGCGCGTTCTTCGGCGAGCCGTTCACGTTCTACGCGTCGACCGGCGAGTGGTCCTGGCAGACCTCCCAGCTCGACTGCGATGTGGACCTCGTGACCTGCATCCCCTGAGCCCAGCGCGGCGCAGAGGCGCACGCGGGCGGCCACGGTTGGTAGGGATTCCGGAGCCTGCGGGCAGAAGACAACACCCGGGCCCGGTTGCTTGATCATGCCCCCACCGCCATGCTGCGGGGATGGAGCATCGGGATCCACGGGGCCCTGAGCCAGGCGGGCGATGACGCAGGGCGCTTGCGAGCTACACCGTGCTTGGAGCAGGTCCGGGCCGGGTGCTGGGGTCGCTCGATCGGAGCGGTAGGCCGTCTGCTTGGATCGAACGGCCCAAGTAGGCACGATCACGGTGGTGCCAGGGTGCCGCGGCAAAATAGGCTGCGATTGCCGGCCGCTGATGAGCTAGGATGGGCCGTCTTATTCACGTTGGCCACCAAAAAAGGTTCGATCAATATGGCTGATCTACTTTCAATCTACTGCCCCCACTGCCACAAACACACGTCACTTGACCCCGCGCCAGTCAAGTACAAGCACGGCTATGACGAATATACGACTCAAGCTTTCTGGAAACAATCAAGCAGCCATACGTGGTGGATGGGCGTATGCAATGCGTGCAACAACCCCGTGCTAGTGCTGAATAGAGGCAGCACTATTTACCCATCACCACTACCAAAACCGACTGAACAGAGCATTCCCGAGGCCATCCGAGACGACTTGGACGAAGCCAAAATTTGTCTCAGTGCCTCTGCTTTTCGTGCAGCAGCCGTCATGGCAAGGCGCGCCATGCAAGTGGCAGCGCTAGACAAAGGGGCAAGAACCGACAAGCTTGTGTCGCAAATTGCCGAATTAAAAGCAAATGGTCAAATAACTACAGATCTCAAAGAATGGGCAGATGCAGTTCGCTGGGTTGGCAACGATGCGGCACATCCAAATGGCGCCCCTGTTACCAAGGAAGATGCTGAGGATGTTCTACATTTAGCTGAGCAATTTTTACATGTTCTCTATGTCGCACCGGCTCTTGCGGCAGGCATAAAGAAGAGGCTCGGGAAACAATAGCATGGCTAATCCGTCGCTCCAGAGGGACGATACGCCGGCAAGCCGGCTTCGCTCCCCTGAGCTAGCACGTTGGGCGGATAATGAGACAAGGCCTCCGAAGGTGGCCTTGCAGAGGGGGGGGCCCGGTGTCTGAAGGCAGGAAGATCCTAGAGAGCATGGGGCAGCACAACTACTTCGTCGCTGCGGCCGCGCAGGGCGCGTCCCCGCGAGCCATCAAGAGCGCGATCGTAAAGTTGCTCACGCCCTTTGTTCGAAATCACGCGTACCTCGAAGAGAGCGCCCACACGACCTACGTGAACATTGCAGTCAACGTGCTGAACTCTTCTCGGGATCGTTGGGAGTGGGACCGCCTACACGACGTGCTGTGGCTCTACCACGATGCGTCAGCACTAGACCAAGAGGCCTTCTACGCCGCAGAGGTCCGTTTTGAGCACCAAGTCCAGCGTGGAATTCGCGAATACTACCGCGCGCTGCATTTTGAGGTGCCACACGATGAAATTACTCTTGAATCACTGCGCTTCGAAGGATTCCGTCTAATCGGGATGCTTCTCGAGGCCTCCCTACAGCCGCTATTGCGATCGATGCACTTCCAGATCCAGCGACTGAAGCAACCAAGGGCCCCAACGACCCTGGTTCCTGCCGGCCCCTTCGGTCAGATCGTGCGAATGCTGCACGAGAGCGGTCGCGTTCGCGACTTCTTGGCTCCGCCACCATTCGGGGTCCTGGTTCATCATTGGCGCAATGCAGCCCAACACCACGACACCGACGTAGTCGGCGACAAAGTGGTCGCCCACTATTGCGAAGGTCAAGCGCGCCAAACCATCGCCATGTCACGCGATGAACTGCTCACGCTGATGCGTAAGATGGTCGCATTGGTGCGCATTGCCAATACGGCACGCGAACTTGCCCTACTCGATGATCTCGACACGGCCGCAAAGTATCGCGATCATGCACCAGATCCCATTGAAGACCAGGATCTTGTGACCCTCCACGCCGAACTCTCAGTGTGGGGCCTGAATGTCCGGTCCGTTGCGACGATTGGCAGCCAGACAACCGTGACTGCCACGGTTGTTGGTGCTTGGCGGCCTGAACAAGGCGCCACGGTCCGAATGACCATGCTGGCATACCGAGCATGGGTCTACCATGACAGCTCGACCCTCACCCTTCGGCTGCTTGACCAGGGACGCGCTGTCACGGCGTCGGTGCTGGTCAAGTCCGAGGACTGCGTGGCGATGGAGAGCGGCCGAATCACTCAAGAGGAGTTTGTCGCCCTGGCAAAGGTGCTCTGGTTCGATGTCTCGACACTCTAGGCGGGCGGTCTCCGGTAGGGTCAGTCGACCGCCGCTGAGCGAACCAACGCTACCACCCTTCCGTGGGCCTCGTCACGCCGCATCACGACGCCGTCGTCGGGAAGCTGGAGGCGCTATGTGCCCCGTAACGACCGGTTGCAGCAGACGGCCCGCTGGGCGGCCCGCCTCTGAACCGGCAAGTTCGGCAACGAGGCGATCCGTGGATGAGGGCGTCAAACACCTGTGGACGACAGCCGACCTCACAGCTGCATTGCTTCACGGAACCCGCTTGCCGGGCGAGCCGGATGGACCGCCGCCTTGGCCGCACTACCTGGACCGTACCTACCGCCGTCAAACTGCCGCGCAGATCCTCGGCGAACGAGTCGTCCACTCCGTCGATTGCTTGGGACCGCTTCTTTACGTGGCCGCTCGCGACGAGGACGAGGATGTTCGGCTGCGGTGCCTGGAGCGAGTGTTCGCTTCCGGCTGGGTTGGTTTGGAGGGGTTCTTGGTGGCCATGACCTTCGACGCGATGGATTGTGTCCGGCAACTCGCGCTGGAAGGGTTGGCTCTCAGCGAATGCCAGTCATTGCATACTGCCGCTGACAGGCTGGTCAATGACCCGGACCCGGACATTCGGGAGCAGGCCGCGGGCATGCTTGCCGGGGATTCGTGGCCTCGTTGGCGACTCTAGCATGTTCGCTGAGCAGTCGCTCCGCCTCACGCGGCGGCCTATACTCGGTTCAGAATCAACACGCACCTGCCGCCGCGCAGGTGAGCAACACGTAAGGTGCCTTGGGGAGACAGCGTGAAGCTTCCAAACTGGTTCAAGATCGTATGGTGGGTCGCACTAGTCGCTCTGCTAACGCGGTTCCTTAACGTTCGCTATCCAGATATCGTCGCCGGTAGAGCGGCACCAGCCGACATAGTGGTCTTCGTTATCTGGGTCGCGTTGCTTTTGGCTCCGCTGTTCTCAGAAGTCTCTCTACTCGGCATCACGCTCAAGCAGGAACTTGATGAGCTAAAGGGGTTCATTTCAACGCAAATCGGAGACATGAAGAACGAAGTCCGAAACGCAGTAGATGTACGAACGACATTCAGTCCCCACTTCAACATTCCCGCACCGGCACCAGACGCCCAGCTTCCCGAATTGGAAGCGCGAATCAAGGCAGCACTTTCTGATGCGTTGGCTGCACACGGCGTTCGCCCTTCTATCTCCGCGTCTCCGCTCGTTGCTCCAGAACACGCTTCTCTTCTTTTCGCTGCTCGGTTTAACATTGAGAATGAATTACGGCGCATTGCGGAGGGTCGACAAATCTTCAGTAGCACCTCTCATCTTGTGCGCCGCCCACTGCCAATCTTCCAGCTTGTTCGTCATCTATCGGAGGCCGAACTAATCGAGCCACAGATCGCTTCCGCGATTCGTGAGGTCTATTCGGTGTGTTCACCTGCGATACACGGCGAGCCAGTTACCAAAGCTCAGGTTTCGTTCGTTCGAGAGGTTACCCCGGAATTGGTAGCAACACTTCGAGCTATCAAGTGAAGGCACCTAACAATTCGGTAAGGCCGCCGAGCCTAAGGCACGCGGCTTACCTCAAACGTTAGGCCGCACAAGGAACGCCATGTCTGCGCAATCGCCGATTCAGGATCTCAACCGTTTTTGGAGCCAAACGCGTTTGCCGGTGGTCTTTCAGCGGCAGCGTCCAGCGCCGCTGCTGGTTCGTCTTCCCTACGCTGATGATAACAAGGTCTGGTTGCGCGACGGTCAGAGGAATAGGCCAAGCTGGGACAAAGCTCATGGTGCATGGGAGGTGCCGCAGGCTTGGTTTGAGCGAACAATTCGCTTGGCGTTCAGCCGGCACCAAGCCTGCTATGTGATCCAACTCCATAGGGAGAACGAAGTGTGCGCTCCCGCCTGCTGGAACGCGGTGGGTGCAGATTGCGAATGCTCCTGCATGGGAGCCAACCACGGATCAGGCCAGCCCAGCGGGCGCTGGTACGTGGTCAGCGACACGTTCGCAGTTTTGTGGGGTGTGCAACGTTACTCAGTCCGTCTGCTCAAGGTGCCAGGTGCGGCCTAACCGGCCGCTTAGGCCGACTCGCGTCAGCAAGCCGTCGCAAGCGGCTCAGCTTAAACGTTATCCGACCGCCCCTCGAAGGCCGGATGAACGACAAGACTTGGCCCGCGCACGTGGGACACCTCGCGGTTCCCACCGTGTCCCTCGCCGGCGGCGTGCTGCTCGCCGAGGCGGGCCTGTGGGAGGCCAAGGTGCGGTATGGTCTGCCCGACGGCACGAACTCAGCACGTCAGCAGGATGCGTGACAGGGACGTTCTGATGGTCGCGAGGTTGCATCGGCCAGTCGGCCTCGGAAGTCCCGAGCGCTACTCCGCCGACTTCGTCGTCAACGGCGTCTCGTTATTCTCGGCCACCGACGCGCACACGCTCGGCATGTGTGGTCGGTTCACAGCGGGATTTCCCGAACTCAACGAAGCGACGCGCCTCGCGTTCCTGGGGGATGGCCCACCGGATGAGCGCTTGGCCCTGCATCGCACCGTGGTGCTCAACTGCGCCACGTGTGGCGGCCTGGACTGCGGCGCGATCACCTTGGAGGTCCGCCGCGACGGCGAGGCCTTCATCTGGCGCGCCTTCGCCTACGAGAACGGGTACGAGGACCCGGACCTCGCCTCCTACGAGCACCTGGGTCCCTTCCGTTTCGAAGCGGCCGCGTACCGAGCGGCGATCGACCAAGCGCAACGGGTCGACAAGGACTGAGGCGCCGCGTCGGCACTCCGGGCCGAGCGCTGGGTGCGGACGCCCCGCGCCCTCCCCCTCCACCGGCACGAGGTACTCCCCACGCTTGATGCGCACGCCGGTCTCCACGGGGGCCATGTGTTGGGCGCTACAGGTCCTTGGATCCCGTGGATCGATGACGCCGTGGTGGCCTTCAGTGCCGGCCACCTGATGGTCGTCTGTCGGCGATCACCTGAAACCGCTCCCATGCGGTGTCCGCCGCCCCGCTGCGCACCGGTGCCCGGCCACGAATGTAGGCGACCCCTGAAACCCGCCTCCCGTGGTGACCATCCGCCTGACCCGATCGCCCACCACCCCCTTCCCCGGGCCGCCCGGATGCGAGGACAGCCCGCGCCAAGTCAGAGACGTCGGGGAAGCGACGTGTCCTGCAACGAGCTGAGGGCCCGGAGCAGCCACCGCCAACCCTCGCGGTCTCGCACGTCCAACAACGAGCCCAGACGCACGCTCACGCGGCGAAGGCGTTCGGTCCGGTCCGGCGCCATCCGCTCTCGCCTGCTCCCGTAGGCGCGCTGTCAGCCCGGCCACCACCCCGTCCGCAGGATCAGAACGAGGACTCCCA
>CAYNFK010000163.1:0-6890 GCA_964396405.1 uncultured Enterobacteriaceae bacterium | reverse complement strand
AGCAGGCCGAGCTTGATGCTGCTCTCGGTGTCGCCCGAGAGGATCGACTTGAACAAGAACATGGGCAACACGTCGGGGGTGGCGATCACGTCGTCGTAGGCGTCGGTGGGCACGATCGCGCGGTGGCCGCCGAACAGGCCTGGGCGAAGATCGTAGCCGCCGGTGGCGTTGCCCCAGCCCTTAAGGAACGCGCGATGAGCGCTCCAGGTGGCGAGCGCCGGCATGGCCCAGCCGAGCAGCGAGCGCGGCACCTCATCGGGCAGCACGTGCACCACGCGCGTGAACCAGCCCGCGAAGTCGCCCGCATCGATCGTGGCGCCGGTGAGCACCGAGCCGCGAATCCACCGCGCTGGACCCGGATTCACGGCACCCACGATGGTGGAGACCGGCGCGCCGACGAGGGTGCGCACGTAGCGGGGCTTGGCCACGGCGGCGCCCACCGCTGCGTACACCCGGGTGCCATCCACCCGGCCGGTGAGGAGCATCCGCCCCATCGCTACGGCGTCCCAAGCGCGCACGTAGAACACACGGCCGGTGCCCGTGGGCGGCGCGATGTGGTTGATCTGCACGCCCGGATCGCCGGAGGGGTGCGGGCCGCTGAACGTGTGGACCTCGCAGCCCGTGAGGCCCTGCCACGCGGGGTTGGTGGCTCCCTCGGGGTGGGTGAACCAGACCTTGCCGTTCGCAACGGCTCCGAGCGCGGTGATGGCAGCCTGGAGCGCCGCCTTGTCTTCCACGGTGAGCAGCACATCGGCGCCCGGGGCGAGGGGGCCCGAGTCGGTGGCGGCGATGAGCACACCCTGGGGCACGACCTCAGGATCCGCCACATGGTCGAGCGGGCGGGTGCGAAGCATGGGCCACGCGCCACCCTTGAGCAGGGCTTCCACCGCTGCGGCGCGGCTGAGCTTCGCGAGCTGCTCCTGCGTGAAGCTCGTGAGCGCCACGGCCTCGTTCTTTCCGTCGGGCTCGATCACCACGGCCGTGAGCACCCGCCGCGAGCCGCGCCGGATCTCCTTGACCACACCCGAAGTGGGCGCGACCATCGTGACGCGCGGGTCGAACTTGTGGAAGAACAGCGCCTGGCCGGCGAGCACGGCGTCTCCCTCGCGCACCGCGAGACGGGGAACCATGCCGCGCAGCTCTCGCGGATCGAAGCCCACTGTGGGGGGCAAGGGCAGCACGACGGGGGCCCCGGTCGCCGCACCGGCGATCGGAAGGTCGAGCCCGCGGCGAATCGGATGATGCACCATCGTCGGGATCCAAGAGTGGGGACCAGGGCACCCCAGGAAGCGGGGTGGTCTCCATGAGGGCGGCCCTCTAACCGAGGCGTCCCGCAACGCACGCAAGGTTAGCGACAAGGGCGCAGGAGGTGACCGTGCGGCTGCTGGGGATCGACGAGGCCGGCCGGGGCTGCATCCTCGGCCCGCTCGTGGTGGGGGCGTTTCTCGCGGAAGGGCCCGAGCAGGCGCTCCGCGACGCGGGGGCCGACGACTCCAAGAGACTGTCCGCAGCCCGGCGCACGGCAGCGCGCGCAGCGCTGCGCTCGCTGGGCGTTGCCGAGACGCGGCTCATCTCGGCCGAGGCCATCGATCGCGGCAACCTCAACACGCTGGAAGAGGACGCCATCGTGGAGCTCGTGGTGCAGCTGCGCCCGGATCGGCTGGTGCTGGACGCACTCGGTCCGGTGCGCACCCTGGCTGCCACGGCGGAGCGCATGGCGAAGCGATGGCGTCCGCACGGTGTGAACCCGGAGATCGTGTTCGAGCCGAAGGCCGACGCCAAGCACCCCGTGTGCGGCGCAGCCTCGATCTTCGCGAAGACCACCCGCGATCAGCTTCTCGACGACCTTCGGCCCAGCTGGGGCGCCCTGGGCTCGGGCTATCCGAGCGATCCGACGACGCGGGCCTGGCTGGTGGCGCACGCCAGCTCGGGCGCGCCGTGGCCGTCGTTCGTGCGCACGCGCTGGGCCACCATCGAGAACCTCGCCCAAGGCGCGCTCATCCAGCCGCGGGGGTCCACTTCGAGGTCGTGAGGCCCGCCACACCCCGGTTGGCGAGGCCGTCGGCCGCTTCGTTGCCTTCGACGCCTGCATGACCTGCGACCCAGTGAAGCTTGAGCTTGGGCCACGCCTTGAGCCCGCGCTTCACCTCCGCGATGAGGTCGACGTTGGCCTTCGCTTTCCAGTTCTGCGCGAGCACGCCGATGGCGTACTTGGAGTCCGTGAGCAAGGCGATGGGCGTGGTGGTGGCCACGTCGGCGTCGGTCAACAGGTCCAGCACGAGCTGGATCGCCGTCAGCTCGGCGACGTTGTTCGTGCCGCGCCCTAGGGATGCGCACGACGTTCCCCGTCGCCCGTCGGGCAGGATGACCAGCGCACCGCTTCCTGCAGGGCCCGGGTTACCCTTGCAGGCGCCGTCCGCGAAAGCGAGCACGGTGCCAGGTGTCTGCGCCGCGACGATCGACTCGGCCTTGGCTGCGGCCGCCTCGGTCTGCGCCGCGGTGCGTGTGCCGGCCTTGCCGAATCCCGAGCCCCGCGCGGACGGTGCGCTGGCTGCCGGAGCGGCGTCGGCCGAGATGCCGTCGGGTAGATCGGCGGTCGGACCCTCGGGTTCGCCGAGGCCGGCGACGCCTGCGCGGTAGAGCTTCGCGCCTGCGGCATCGCTGTAGCGGATGGCCACGCGGCCTCCGGATGCGGCGGGTGCGCCGCTGGCGTCGACCTCCACCCAAACCTTTTGGCCCTTGAACCCGACACGTCGCCACCCCACACGGACCTCCTGCGGGCCGCCCCCGCCGACGCGCGCTAACGGGGGCGCCACCCCTCGGGCAGGTAGGATGACCCCGGAAGCACTGCACCAACGTCTGGTGGACCTCGCCGCGGAGCACCCTTCCCCGTCCCTTCCCGAGGGTCGGGACGCCCTCGATCCCGCGTGGAGGGAGGGGCTGGAAGCTCAGGCTGCAGCGCGTCCTTCCGACCGGCAGCTGCGTCGGCTGCTGCTTGATCTACACCAGCTCACGGGCGCCACGGATGGCCTTCCGCCGGTGGTGGCTGGTGTGCGGTGGGACCGCCTCGTCCGTGCCAGCTCCTGGTCGGTGACCGTGGCCGGCGTTCGCACGCAGACAGGTGAGCCTGCGCTGGTTCGCACGCTGCGCGCGGCCTACCGACGCGACCCCGTGCTGCGCCGCCAGCTGCTGCGGGATGGGGAGCTGCTCGCGTCGGCCCTTCCCGGTCTGATGCTCGACCGGGACGTCGGCGCGGTGGTGGTGACGGCGCGGGGCCCGGCCCTGGTGGACGAAGGCCGCGGCACGGCGCGCGACAGCTGGTCGCTTGGTGCCCTGATGCTGCGCACCCTGGCAGCGTGGCGGGCCCGAGAGGATGCAGGCGCGGGACTGCCCGTGCCCGGACACGCCGAGCTTCGCGACGAGGGCGATCGCCTCTCGCTGCTCACCCTCGACCCCGAGCCACACGACCCGCGCGCGGCGCTCACCCACCTCGCCGACGCCGTTCTGCGGCTGGCGCCCGACGTGGAGGCACCGCTCGCCCTCCACCTCGCAGGGTGGCGCGTGGCCCCGCCGAGCAGCGCGGCTGAAGCTGGGGAGCAGGTGGTGCAGTGGCTTGCCGAGCTGCTCGCGGCCACGCGGCACGGCCTTGTGCGCGGCAGGGTGGCCGGACGGGAGGCCCGCAAGCGGGAGCGCCTGGTGCGCGTGCTCGCCCGCCTCGACGCCGCCGTGCCGCCGCCGGTCGGACGCGGAGCGATGGGCGTGGACCTCGACGGGCACGTGATCCTCGCGGTGTCCACGCCCACCTCCATCCACTGGGGCACGCCACCGGCCGAGCTGGCCGATCTGTGGGATCCCGAAGATGGGCTCGACGTCCCTTCGGCCCGTCGCCTCGTGCGGGTTCAAGGCAGCGCACCCCCCAGCGCCCGCTTGGAGGCTGAGCACGGCGGTGCGCCCGGCTTCTCCGCACGCCTGGCCCGCTGGCTCGCCGCTTCGCTGGAGCTGCGCGCGCTGCGCCGGTTGCTGGATCTGGCGGACGCAAGCTAGTCCCTCGCATGCTCACCTTCATCGCCTGGACCTTGTTCGCGTGTAGCAACCCGGCACCGCCGAGCGCCCCTCTCGCTGAGCTGGAAGCGCCGGCCCACCCGCCGAACGAGGTGGGGCCTCCCGTGCCGGTGGCCCTGCCCGACACGCCCGATCCGCCCCCCGAGAAGCGGTGCAACTTCGACAGCCAGGACGACGACGCCTGCTTCGTGCAGATCGGCGGCGCCTCCTTCCTGATGGGGGCACAAGCCGCCGACCCGAGCGCGCCCAACCATGACGCTGCGGCCGCGCCCGAGGAGGGACCACCCCGACAGGTTGAGGTGTCCAGCTTCTGGATTCACCGCAACGAGGTCTCCGTGTCGCTGTACGCCCGGTGTGTCGAAGCCCGTCAGTGTGAAGACGCCGCGCCCAGCCAGGGCGGCGTGTCGAACTGGCGTGGCGAGAACTGGCGTGAGCGGTTCGGCCACCCGATCAACAGCGTCGACTGGGCCACCGCCGACGCCATCTGCCGTCACGCGGGTGGGCGCCTGCCCACCGAAGCGGAGTGGGAGCTGGCTGCGCGCGGCACCGACGGACGGCGCTGGCCGTGGGGCAACGAGCCCGGCTGCGGCGTGGTGGAGCAAGCAGGCTTCCGACCCGACGGCACAGCCCGCTCCGCCGGCATGCACCCGGGTCCGTGTGAGGAACTGGGCACCCGGCTGCCGCGCGAGCTTCGCGGCGAGAGTCCCTACCGACTCACCGGGATGGCCGGCAGCCTCTGGGAGTGGACCTCGGACGAGGGGCCTGGCAGCACGCCCGAGCGCCCCGAGCGGATGCAGCGCGGCGGCGGGTGGACCAGCACCGATCCCACCGAGCTGCGCACCACCGTGCGGCAGGGCGTACCCGTCGACCAGAAGCTCGTCGACGTCGGCGTGCGCTGCGTCTGGGGTCGGGGATGAGCCGCTTCGCCGTGATGGTGGCGCTCGCCCTGGTCTCGGCGGGCTGGCGCCACGACGGCACCGCCAGGTATCCGCAGGCCACACCGCCGATCGCCTGGGAGGCGAGCCAAGCCACTTGGTCGGTCACGCTCCCCGCGTGGGGAAACGCCTCGCCGGTGTTGTTCGGCAGCCGCCTCTGCACCACAGCCGAGCCCACCACCGTGGTGTGTGTCGACGCGGCCACCGGCCGGCCCGCCTGGAAGTCCACGAACGACCGACTCGACACGCTGCCTGCCGCCGAGGCCGCCGCCCGCCGCGCTCAGATCGACACCCTCCCCGCACTCGAAGCGAAGGCCAGCGAGGGGGTGCGCGAGATGGGCACCCTGCGTCGCGATCTGCGTCGTGCCGACGCTCCGGCCAACACAGCCGATCGCCTCGCTGCGGTGAGCGCGTCCCTCGACGCTCAACGCGCCCAGATCGATGAGCTTCGATCGTGGCTCACGCCGCCCGTGCTGGGCATGATCGGCTACGCGTCGGCCACCCCCACCACCGACGGCTCCCGCCTCTACGTGCTTACGGGCAACGGCGTGGTCTCCGCTTTCTCCGCGCAGGGCGCACGCGTGTGGTCTCGCTGGCTCGGGCCCGTCGCCATGCCGATGCGCGGCTTCGACTACGGCAGCGCCTCCAGTCCCCAGCTCGTGGACGGCGTGCTCGTCGTAGGCCACGCCCGCCTGCGTGGCCTGGACCCCGCCACGGGCGCCGTGCGGTGGGAAGATCCTGAACCTTGGAACCACTACGGCACACCCGGGGTGGCACGTGTCGGCGGTGTGGGCGTCGTGCTGCTGCCGGACGGACGGATCGTGCGAGCCCGCGATGGCGCGGTGCTGGCCAAGGACCTCGGCAACATCAACTACCTCGGGCCCATCGCCGACGGTGACCTCGCGATCTGGGCCGGCGGCCTGGGCCACCGCGGGAACCCAGCGGAGAACCGCATCCGCGCTTGGAAGCTCACGCCGGGCGCGGGCGGCGTGCTCGCCACCCAACTCTGGGAGCGCGAAGTCCCCAACGCCGAGCGCCTGTACTGCTCGCCCGTGCTGCACGACGGGCGCCTGTGGATGCTCACGCTCGACGGCGTGCTCACCACGATCGACGCACGAACCGGTGCGACCCTGGCCACGCTCGACTTCCGACCCACGCTCGAGGCCCAAGGCGGCACCAAGGACACGGTCGCCTACATGAGCCCCACCGTCGCGGGTGGAACCCTGTTCCTCGGTTGGCAGCCCGGCGTGTTCGTCGCGCTCCAGCCCGGGGTGCCTGCGAAGGTTCTCCACGTCTCGCGCCTGGAAGGCGTGACGCGCGCCACGCCCTTGTTCGAAGGCAGCGCCGTCTACGTGCGCACCGACACCCAGATCTACCGCTTCGACGGCTGACCACTCCTGCCCGGTCAGGGGCAGGTGGTGGCCACCTCATCGAGGCACGGGCCCTCGCAGGTGTCGACAAACTCACCCGTGGTGAGAAAGACCCAGGCCATCTCTTGAGCCTGCGGATTGCGGCGAGGGCACTCGTGCGGATCGAGGCTGCGCTCGTCGTTGAAAGGCGGCTCCACCACATCCTTGCTGCCAGGAGGCGCCACGATCCGCGGCTCTTCCGGCAGGTCCGTGAACTTCCACTCGGCGATCGCCGCGCCCGAGTAGCCGCCCGAGAGGTCCTTCGCTTCCACACCCCAGATGGGACGGGCCGGGTTGGGCACCGTGACCGCGCCGTACGCACGCGCCATGATCTGCGCACCCAGCGTGGTGACCTGGTTGTCGTAGATCGCGGGCTGCAGCAGCGGGAGCTTGTCGCCGTCGCGGGTCATGTCCCACATCCAGCCGCCGGGCTCGGTGGGATCCCAGAGCTGCTGGGAGAGGCCCGCCACGAACAGCATGATGT
>CAYNFK010000162.1:0-7107 GCA_964396405.1 uncultured Enterobacteriaceae bacterium | reverse complement strand
TCGCGCGCGCGCTGCAGAACCGCACCCGGATGAGCTGAGCGTGCTGCCCGTGCTGCCCGTGCTGTACGCGGACGGCTTCTTGGTGGCGGTCAACAAGCCCGTGGGCATGCCCAGCCAGGCCGACAAGGCCGGCACCGAAGATGTGGTGACCGTGCTGCAGCGCTCGTATGCGTACGTGGCGCTGCACCACCGCCTCGATCAGCCCGTGAGTGGCGTGCTGCTCGTGGTGATCGACGAGGCCGCCAACGCCGGGCTCGCGCAGGCGTTCCGCACCCGTCAGGTGCACAAGACCTACCACGCGATCCTGGCCGGCGACGGCGTCGTGGGCGAGCGCTTCGTGTGGGATCGGCCGCTGGAAGGCAAGCCCGCGCGCACCGAGGGCGAGGTGGTCGCGGCCAGCGGGGGTCAGCTGCACGTGCGCCTGCACCCCGTGACGGGTCGCACGCACCAGCTCCGTCAGCACGCAGCGATGGCGGGTCGTCCGATCGTGGGCGACCGGCGCTACGGCGGCGAGGCGGGGCGGTGGAGCGAGAGGCTGCTGCTGCACGCGGCACGCCTCCAGCTCGCCCACCCGATCACCGGCGCCCCCCTCGACCTCTGCAGCCCCGTACCGGAGTCGCTGGCCCATCGCGTGCCGTAGCGCTTGACGGGATCCACGGCGTTGATCCAGGCTCCGGCGCGGGAGGACTCACCATGCGCACAGCCTCGTTCTTCACCGTTGCCGCCGTCGGCCTGCTCGCGATGCACTGCGGAACCTACACACCCACGTGCGCGCAGACGACGTTCGAGGCCTCGGCGGGCTTCGAGGAGTGCTTTGCGTGCCAAGACAGCAACTGCTGCGCCGAGCTGCAGGCCTGCGAGGCCGACGAGAGCTGCGTCTACTGCGCCGCGAACCCCACCGATCTGGCCTGCACCGACGACACCACGTTCACCTATTTCCCGGCCCACCAAGCGCTGGTGGACTGCGCGACCGCGTCCTGTGACCTCGCGTGCTCGGGCAAGGTGCCGAGCAACTGCGTGCCCGGCGACTGCGACGCCACCTGCGTCAACTACGCGAACAGCTGCCTCTGAGCGGCGTGCCGTTCAGAGGGCGGTGTCGAAGGGCCCGAGGCCGGTGTCGCCCCAGCCGTCATCCCCGCTGGGATTGCCCGTGAGGAACCACGTGTACTCGGCGCCCGAGGCCTCGCCCCACCAGAAGCCATCGCCTTCGCAAGGGTACGCGACGAACGCGTGGCCCGCTGCGTCGACGCCGGTGGCTTCGAGGTAGGTGCCCGGCTCGAGCACCTCGCTGCCGAGCAGGTCATCCGAGGCGTTGCCCGCGCTGTCGGCGATGAACACGTAGCAAGCGACCGTGTCGCTCTCGTTCACGATCCACACGGTGGCATCGCCGCCGCCGGCTGAGGACGTACCGGCCGGCGTAGCGTCGCCCACTGACTCGCTGCCGTCGCCGCCGGCCGCGCCGGTAGAGTCCTTGTCGGCCTTGTCGGGCTTGGGCGTGGTCTGGTCCTCCTTGCCGCGGATGAGGTCTTCCACAGCGTCCACCACGCCGCAGGACGCGAGGAACAGCGTGGCCACGGCGAGGCCGAGTCGTGCGGTCATGGGAGCTCCGGGTGCGGGCGCCCGTGTCCAGGGGGCCGCGGGGGGATGGTAGCACAGGCGATGCAACGGCCTCACCGGCCCCGAGCCCCAAGACCCGGGTCCAACTCCGCCAACCCCAGATGCACCCTCATGGACCTGTCGCCGAACCGAGCGACCAACTCCATCTCGCCGCCAAGAGCGTTCACGTACCGTTCGAGGGTGGAGAGCTTCGTGTCCGCCCGGGCTTCGAGGCGAGACACCTCGGCTTGTGCCACGCCCATGGCCGCGGCCACCTCGACCTGGGACTTTCCCGCCATCTTTCGGAGCTCCCGCATCGTGACGGTGAGCTGGTTCTTCACCACGTCTTCGCTGGTTCTCGGCGGTTCCAGCTGGTGAGCGCGAGCGTACAGAAACTCGGGCGCGAGGTCGAAGTCGTCATTCCAGACGACCACACCTCGGGCGACATGGGCCTCGCGCCAGAGCTCAGGGTCCCGGAGGGCGCTGAGGGGGCCGTCGAGGTCGTGCGAGAGGTCGGCGACGCCACGCGAGCCGTCGCTGAACGTCAGGTCGAGCCTAAAGTCATCGAGCGCCACCACCTTGGAGACCTTGGTCAACATCATCAGCCACCTCCGAAGTCGACCCACCGGGCGAGGAGCGCCTCGGTGTGCTCGGCGACGTACTGCTGGACCAGCGCGAGCTTGCTGCTTGGGAATGAGCCAGCGTAGACCGACCCGTCGCGGACCACCACCAGCACCTCGTCGTCCCCGTACAGGGCGTGCACGTGGGGCGGGGCGTGGTCCTTAAAGTACATGTAGATGTCGACGCCGTCGACCGACCAGAGCCTGGGCATGGACGGGATATATCTCGGATGCCATATGTTAGCGAACGTATATCGACGTGCAGGGACCCATTGGGTGGGAGTCTTAGACGCGATCGCCTCATCCACAGCAGATCTACGGCAGGCGAGGGCGCACCCTTCGGGGGCCCCTCACACCACCATCCGCCCCGTCACCAACGCCGCCAGCGCGATCACCGTCGCCCGAGGCGTCACCGCGCTCGGGCTCGGGAACACGCGTGCAACGGCGATCCGCACGTCGTCCAGCCCCGCGTCCACCTTGGGGAGCGTTCCACTCCGCGGGTCGCGGCCCCCATCGGGACCGCGACCGAGCGGACGCCGGCACCGAGGCCCGGCGTCACACGCCTACTTGTTCAAGGCCTTGCGGGCCTTGCCCTTGAGCTCCTGGGCCTCGCCCTTGGCCTTGAGGCTCTTGTTGCCGACCGCGTCGCCGACGGTCGCCTTGACGGAACCCACGACCTTGTCGATCGTGCCGCCAACCTGCTCGGCGGCCTTCGCGGCCATCTGCCGAGCCTCACCCTTCACTTCGTGCGCCATTCCCTTCGCTTCCATCTCTTCGTTGCCGAAGAGGTGTCCGAGGTTCTTCTGGATGGTGCCGCCGATCTCTTCGGCCTTGCCCTTCACGCGATTGGTCATGTTCTCAGTCATGGGACTTCCTGGTTTGCCACGGATTGGCGGGAAGGATCTTCGTGTACATGGACGCGAAGATCCGGATGATCAGCGTAGAACGCTCTCAGACTCTGGGCGGCGGTTGGATCCGCCTCTCTTGCCGGGACGGTGCTCGCCAGGAACCGCCCCGAGGCACATGAGGACTCAGAAGCTCACCGTGCTGTGGCGTGGGGTGGACGGTGGAGGTCAAGAAGGGCTCCCTGTCCGGTGTCGTTATGGCCGGCCGCCCCCACTCCCAACTTTCGGGTCAGCGTGGCCAGGCGACAGCGACGCCCCTGAGGTCACCGCGCCGGTACCTACGAGGTCCGGGCTGCCTTCCTGGGGGTCGCCGGGTTGCCCACGTCATGGCAGCCATCTCGGCCGTCTCGCCCCAGAACCCGCCTGAGGGTGTTTCCGAGGCCGAGCAGCCCGTTCTGAAGCTCTTTCAGCGCTCAGGCAGGTTCTTCGCCTTCCTGCGCTCGGTGCGTCGGCCCTACCTCGCGCACGGCGATCGGCTGCAGAATTCGCAGACGCCGTCTGCGAGTTTCGCACACGCGCTGAACGGGTCGCACGACGTGTTCCTGATGGGACGGAAGGACGCCAGCGCGATCACGGGCGCGACCTGAGCCATCCCCTCCTTCGGCCTCCCCCACCAGCAGCCTGAACAACCCCACCTCGTGAGCTACCTCGTGGAACGCGCTCATCAGCGTTTGAAGGCGCTCTTCCTTCATCATCGGGATGAGGTCGTACCACATGAGGCCCTGCTTCAGCAACGAGCGCTGCCGAGCGTTCGACGTGTTCGTCTTCAGGTACTTGTCCAGCCCGCACCGCTCGCCAGCCATGCCCAGCAGCGTCAGCATCGCCTAGGCAAGTAGCCCAAGCAGCTGCATCCGGTCCCGACGCGCGGGGGCCCCGATCGAGCAGAACCGAAGCCCCATCCCGAATCTCGGGTTGGGATGAGCGTTGGCGATCTGCGCCCGAAGCTCCGACGCCCGTGATCTGCCGTCCGGTGTATGCTCCCACGGGAGGGAACAACATGCACACCGTCGTAAAGGCCTTCGGCGCGCTGGTCCTCGTCCTCGTCTGCGCGCAGCGCGCGTGGGCGGTCACCCTCGCCACGGAGGGCACCTTCGACGAAGGCTCGCAGCTCCGTGTGGAGATCGGAGCCCTGCCCGGACAGACGGTGGTGCTGCTTGGCTCGGCGACGGGAACATCCACGCCGGCCACCCGGGTCTGTCCGCCGCAGCTCGCGCCGACCTGCCTGGGGCTGGCTGACCCGGTGCTGGTGGCCTGGGGCGTCGCCGACGCCAGCGGATCGTGGTCGAGTGTCTTGACGGTGCCGCGCACCCGCGACGGCACGATGCTCTGGCTGCAGGCTGCGGCGTACGGTGCCGGCGGAGCTCCGACCGTCACCCCGGTCCACACCGGGGCCAACCCCTTCTCCACGGCGGCGCGGCGCACCGGCAAAGGAACGCTGTCCTACAGGCTGGTGGGCAGCTTCCAGATCTACGCCAATCCGGTGGCGTCGGGCTACGCCAGGGCGGAGCTTCGCGGTGCCGGCGGTGTGATGCTGTGCAGGGTCGTGGCCGACGTCATCGCCACGGAGGTCGTACCCGCAGCCGCATGCCCGAGCTGCGACCACACCTTCGACATCAGCTACACCGCGGCGGAGGAGTGGTCACCGTACGGAGCCGTGGGCGGGTGTTCAGACTTCTTCACGGCACCCCTCCTCGAGCTCTTCCCTCCGGCGACACTCGGGTTCCAGGTCCAGACGTACCCCCTGCCCCCGGCCTATGGGTCGTACCCGGACGTACCCGCGTACGAAGGCGGCGCGTGGGTCGAGTCCGACTTCGCCGGGCTCGTGGGCTACTGGCCCCAGTCGAGCTGCGCCTTGGTGGGCTACAGCTACTGCGTCTTCCCCAACCAATGGTACAAGACGGCGGTTTGGGAGACCGCCGGGTCGCCGACGCGTCGGTACTGACGAGCGGCCCCACGGGAAGGGACCCCTCGGGGGGCTCGGCGTGTCACGCATCTTGCCACGGACGGCTCCGAAGGACGTCAAGGGGTCGGAGGTCGACGCTGCATTCGACGCGTGGAACGAGGCCGCCAGCTACAGGTCAGATACCCAGGATCACCCTCACCCCACCATCCCCCCCGCCACCAACGCCGCCAGCGCCATCACCGTCGCCTGGGGATTCACCGCGCTCGGGCTCGGGAACACGCTCGCATCCGCAATCCACACGTTGTCGATGCCGTCCACCTTCCCGTTGAGATCCACCACGCGCGCGCCAGGATCTGCGCTCATGCGGCAGGAGCCGAAGGTGTGGTTGGTGGTCATCATCACGTGGCGGGGGCGGATGGCGGTGGAGAGCAGGGCCTGGGTGTCGGCCTTGGTGCGCATCTTGTCGGGCACGCCGTGCACGCCGCTGTAGACGTACTCGGCGCCCAGGTCGAGCATCGCGTCGGCGACGCGCTTGACGCCCCGCATCACGGTCCACATCTCTTCTTTGGGCACGTAGAGGGACGCATCCGGCATGCCGTCGAAGCGGGTGCGCACGCGGCCGGTGACCTTGGCGCGGTAGACCAGGGGGATCATGAGCGAGCGCTTGAAGTCGGCCAGCAGCTCGTACATCGCCGGGCCCGTGGGGCCCCACTCGGTGCCCAGCAGCGGGGACGGGGCCCACAGGGACTCGAACTTGAGGCCCGGCGTGCGGTCGCAGAACGCACCGTAGCCCTGGGTGGCGCCCACCCACGGGTCGATCGCGCGGTCCATCACGCCCAGCGCGAAGCCTGAGATGTGCGCCTGGAAGGTGCCGCCCACCCGGCCGCCCACGCGCACGCCGCTCTTCTGCAGCACCACGGGCGTGTGCAGCGTGCCCGCGGCCACCACCACCCGCTTCGCGCGCACCGTGAACTTCGCCCCGCGCTCCTGGCCCACCGGGTTCACCACGTGGCCTTCCACGGCCTCGGCGCGCGTGCCTTGGAAGCGGATGCGGTCCACATGGGCGCAGGTGTAGACCTGGGCGCCGTGCTCCACCGCCAGCGGCAGGTAGTTCTTGTCGACCGACTGCTTCGCGCCCGAGCCGCAGCCCGTGAGGCAGTCGCCGGAGCCCTTGCAGCCCTTCACGGCACGCGGGAGCGCCTTGGCCTTCAGGCCCGCCTGCAGGAGGATGTCGCGCGTGAGGAAGTTGCGCGGGCCTTGGGCTTCATCGGGCGTGGGCGCCACGTGCAGGCGCTCGAAGATCTGGGCGTAGGCCGCATCGAGCGCATCGCCCTGGAGGTGGGTGAGGCCGTCGGTCTCGATCCAGTCCTTGCGCACGTCGGCGGGCAGCGGGAAGAAGATGGCCGAGTTCACCACCGAGCTTCCGCCCAACGCACGGCCGCTCATCGTGGGCCACGCGCCCGAGCCGCGCAGCATCCGCAGACCGCCCTCCCAGTAGTAGCGGGAGAGGAAGGCCGGGGCGTCGCGCGTCATGTCGGCGATGCGCACCTGGGGACCGGCCTCCAGCACCACCACGCGCACCCCGGCCTGCGCGAGCGTGGCGGCCGCTACGGCACCGCCCGGACCCGAGCCGATGATGCACACGTCGGTGTCGACCTCAAAGCCGCCCTCCACGTCCTTCCAGCCGTGGATCACGAGGCCTCCGGGATCGGGCGGATCTCGATGGGGTAAGGGTCGTCGGGGTAAGCCACCGGCTTGTACTCCCCGATGAACCGCATCACGTCGGGGTGGGCCAGGTAGATCATCTGGAGCTGGGCGTGCACGGCGTTGCCGAGCAGGCGCAGGGGGTAGAGGCCGCTCGCGCGCCAGCGCACCACGGCCGCGAGGCGCGCGTTGGGCGGGCGGCTGCTCATGCGCCAGCCGAAGGGCGCGAGGATCGGCGCGAACACGTCGATCGCCACGTACAGTGCGATGAGCTGCACGCGGATCGTGGGCGGGAGGGCGCGGATGTAGGCCACGGTGCGCTCACCGAGGTTCGTTTCCGCCCCGCTGGGCGCGCCGTTCTGGCTGGGCAGGTAGAGCC
>CAYNFK010000161.1:0-7130 GCA_964396405.1 uncultured Enterobacteriaceae bacterium | reverse complement strand
CCGGGTCGAAGACCTCGTCCTCCTGGCTGCGGCCGATGCTCTCGTTCTCGCGCTCCACCTCGTCGACCAGGTCGCGGAAGGCCCACCGCGCGTGGTCCTGGAGCGCGTCGCGGGCGGCGTTGAGCGGGTAGCCGGGCGTGCCGGGGCGGACGGTGGTGAGCAGGTCGACGACGACGTCGGCCTTGAGGTTGCCGCGCTGGCTCGCGACCTTGAACTGGAACAGGCCGCCGAGGCGCACGTAGTAGCCCCCCTGGCGGTCGCCGGGCGGTCGTCGGTACGCCTTCACCGAGGCCGTCGCACCGCGGCCCCACGAGCCCTCGACCGGCACCTTCGACCCGCCGCGACGGCTGAACATCGGGCCGACCACCTCGCCGTCGAGGACGAGCGTGATGTCGGGCAGGTCGTTGGCGGCGAGCAGCTCGCGCAGGCGGTCGGTGAGCGGGACGTATGCCTGGCGCGCGTAGTCCCAGGCGGTGTCGAAGTCGTCGGGGACGTCGAAGATCGTGATGCGCGTGCCCTGGCGGTGCGGAGCGTCGAACACCTGCACGTCGACGTCGGCGCCCTCGCTCACGGCGAGGTTGTCGCGCGTGTGCATCTCCCAGCGGAAGGTGCGGCTGGTGCCGAGGATCACGGCCTTCGCGACGCCGAAGCCGCCCGCAGCCTCTTCGCTGTCGCCGGCGTCGCGCTTGCCGCTGTCGCCGAGGGACAGGAACTTCGAGAGGATGGTGTCGGCGTCCATGCCGATGCCGTTGTCCTCCCAGGTGAGCGCGCGGCGCTCGGGATCCCAGGTCACCTCGAAGCGGCCCTCGCCCGCGCGCGTCTTGCGAGCCCGGATCGCGGCCTTGATGGCGTCGACGCCGTTCTGGAGCGCCTCGCGCGTCGCGAGCAGCGGCAGGTCGCCCGACTGGTAGACGCTCGTGGTCATGAACGCCCACATGCGCGAGGCGTTCACGCCAGGGCGGCCGGTGGCCTTGGCGTTCATCGCCTCGATCACCTCGGCGCGTCCGCCGAGCGCGGCGCGGAGGGCGACGCGGTCCACCTCGAGTGGGCCGGCCGTTGTCGGCGGGGCGATCGTGGCCTTCGCGCGCAGCGCCTCGTGCTCGGCGGCGGCAGCTCGACACCCGCAGCCCGGTGTGTGGCTCATGCCGCCCTCCGGCGAAGTGCCGCAGCGAGTTCGTGCAAGTCGACGCCGCGTCCGCGCAGTTCTGCGAGCGCCTGGTGAGCGGCGAGCACCGCGCGCCCAGCGGCCTCGGCCATGGGTGGCGGAACCGCGTTGCCCACCTGCCGGTACTGTTCCTCGCGCGTGCCCTGGAGCGGCCAGTCCACCGGGAGCGCCTGGAGCGCAAGCCCCTCGACAACCTCGATGCGGCGGACCCCGGCCATGAGGAAGGCGGCGTCGCTCACGCGGTCGGGACCCCCGTGGAAGGACCACTCGGGCGCGTGCGCTCGGGTGCCCTTGACCTCCGTGGTCGTGACGGTGGGTGCGGGCCGGTCGGCACGCCACCGCTCCGCGCAGGCCCGTCCGTGCGTCCCGTCGCATGGGTAGCAGGCGCGTAGCTGGCAGGTCGCCGGGTCGAGCAGCGTAGCTCCGACAGCGTCCGCAACGCTTACCCAAGGAGCCAGGCCGCGGAGACGGGTGTCTTCGTCGTCGGGGGCGCCGTGTGTGGGTGTGGGCCGGTCGACGGGAAGCGCCCCGGCACACAGGACGACGCGACGGCGATGCTGCGGCACGCCGTGGTCCGCCGCGTCGATCACCCAGGTCGAGACGAACGCGAAGCGCGCCCGCAGGACTGGCAAGACGGAGCCCTCCCACGCGCAGCCGACGCAGCCTTGCGTGTGCCCGTCTGCCCGGCACGACTCGCTGTGAAAGGTCCAACCCAGCACGTTCTCGGCGAGGAACCAGGTCGGCTTCACCGCGTCCAAGACGTCGAAGGTCCACGGCCACCCATCGCGGGGATCGTGCGCGCCACGGCGGCGCCCGGCGGTGCTGCCCGGCTGGCACGGTGGCGACGCCCACACAACGTCGACGCGGCCCGCGAAGGCGCTGTAGTCGACCGCGCGCACGTCGCTGCGGAGAACCGGGAAACCCGCGGCGGCAAGGGTCGCTGCGGCGGCCTCGTCCCACTCCACGCAGGCGACGTGGGCGAGCCCAGCGCGGTGGAGCCCGAGGGCGGCACCACCGCATCCGGCGAACAGCTCCAGCACGCGCAGCGGCTCCATCCGTTCACCCGCCCCCGAGGATCGCCTTCGCGAGCTCGGCCCCACCGATGCCGCTCCCGGCTGCCAGCACGGCGACGGCGAGCACCACCTTCCAGCTCCGCTCCTCGGCCTTCTCCAGCCGCGCCCGGATCTCGGCGACGGCCGCGAGCACGAGCGCGTGCCGCTCGGCGCTGGCCTTCTCGTGCCCCTCCGCGCCCACCTCCAGGCGGGCGAGGCGCTCCCGCACGTCGCCGAGATCGGACGACCAGTCCTGCTCGTCTCGCTTCGGCGCCGGTCCCATCACGCCACCCGCTGCGAGGGCGCAGGCTTCCACGCGACGTACCCACCGCCCACCGGCGCGTGGAGCGTCTCGCGGCGGTTCGCGCGGGTCTCGGTGTAGCTGACGTGGACGTGCCCGCCGCGCTCCGGGTCGTACCAGATCACCTGGTCGACCGGGACGCCGAGCCGCAGGATGACGGTCGCCAGCTCGACGGCGGTGAGCCCGTCCGCCTTGATGTCGACCGCCTCGCCCAGCATGTGCTGGCTGGTCGGTGAGCCGTCGAGCGCCTTGTTCACCGCGAACGAGCGGTAGCCGCTGGTGATGCGGACGGGACGACCGAGGTGCGCGCGCAGCGGGTCGAGCACCGTCGCGACGAGCCGCTCCAGCTTCGCCTGTGCGGCCGGCGGCGGCGTGTTGTCGAGGCCGAGGCGGTCGGCCGCGGTCGACCGGACGAGCTCGGCGAGGGTGAAGAACTGCCCCAGCTTGGACTTCAAGATGCCTCCCACCGTGGAAGCGCCACGGACGGGTGAACCGCCGCCCGCGGCGGCGAGGAGAACGAGGAAGCCGACGCCGAAGAAGCCGACGACGACGGCGGGGTTGGCGCCCCTGCGGCTCATGCGACCGCCGAGGACGTGGAGATGGGGGTGTCGGCGAGGAGCGGGTCGGTGAGCAGCGCGGTGCGCCGCCCGTGGACCGCCTTGAACAGGTCGATGTCCCGCGCGAAGCGGTGCCACTCGCTGCCGACCTGACGCCAGGTGCCGGGCGTGTCCTCCGTCGGTGGCGTGCGGCGGCGGACGCGGTCGAGGCACTTCTCGACGTAGACGCGCAGCACGTCGGCGTAGGGCACGGCGTTCGAGCCACCGGCGAGCAGTGCTGTGCGCGCGGCCTCGGCGATGCTCTTCGCCCCGTTCGGACCCTGCTGGACGGCGGTGTCGAAGAAGATCGCCATCGACCGCTCGGTCATCACGTTCAGCCGCTTCGCGACCTCCAGCGCCGACTGCATGTGCGGGTCGACCTTGGCGTACTCGTCCTGCACGAGCTGGAAGATCGGCGTCCGGCCCGCAGCGCGGAAGCGCGACGCCCAGGGCTCCTGCCACGGGTAGGCCCCGCCCACCGAACGCACGCCACCGGCGCGCATCGTGTCGATGAGGGCGCGCGACGACGGGCCGAAGATGCGCTCGAAGGTGGCGCTGTCCGTCGCCCACATCGCCGTGAGCAGCTTCCCTAGGTTCCCCGTCGACTGGGTCCACTGGAGGATACCGAACGACAGGCCGGCGCCGTCGGTGTTCGGGTTGATCGCGTCGTAGCCGCCCTCGCGGGCGGATGTGCGGGTGATGACCTTGTGCATCCAGCTCATGGTCGAGCGTCCTCGTCGACCATGTACGGCAAGGGATCAGCTACGGCGCGCGGTTCCGTCGCCCATCGTCTCCCACGGCAATCCCACGACTACCATCCGGCTGATCGGCCACGCGGGCTCGCCGGGCAGGTCGCGTGCGTGACGTTACGAGCGCAGCCAGAACGAGGGTCGTTTTGGAACAGCGTGTCCACCCACCATCCTACGGGCGTTTTCGGGCTTCTCACTTCGAGAGCGCTCATCGATTTCTTGAAGCGCTTGTCCGAACCCGACGCCACTCGCTCGTCTGGTACCGCGGGGTGAAGGATGTCCGCTTCGGCCTAGTGCCTTCGGTGCTACGGGCACCGTGGCGACGGAGCGACGCCCATGAGCAGCGGCGGCTGGAGTTGGAGTTGCTCGACCGCTTCGCGCAGCTTCTCGATCGAGCAGCATTGCCCCTGCCCGACGGCAGGAGCCGAGAGGAGCTTTTCGCGTTGGCCGACAGGCGCCCGGGCTCCCTGCACCCCTATCGGCCGCTTCTCCGTCTCGCGGCGCTGGGCCAGCACCACGGGCTCCCCACACGGCTGTTGGACTGGAGCTACGACCCGCTTGTGGCGGCGTGGTTCGCCGCCGCTGACGCGGTGGTGTACGAGTCGGTGCGGCCGACGGCGCGGCTCGCCGTCTGGGTGCTCGATGCATTCGATACCGACGGCGCAGACTGGCACGTTGGTCCAGATGGCGTGGACGAGCAGGCGTACTGGGGAAAGGGCAGCGACATCTGGGCCGTGCGGATCCCGAACACGACTTCACCGTTCATTCATGCGCAACGAGGTTGCTTCACCCTTCGGTCTGACCGAGTCGCCGAGGTCGCAGAGGACCAGGTCGAGGCCATGCGCCGCTGGTGGTACGAGGATGTCGATCTCTCGATTCCGCTTCCTTGTCCTGCGTCCCCCACTGGAACGCGCGAGCGACCAGGCCATCACGTGCTGACGCTTCCGGTGAAGGAGGCCGGGCGGCTGCACTGGGTGCTCGATGAAGAACACGGGATGTCGCGGTCGGCGCTCATGCCGGATGTCGGGTCCTGCGCGTTGGAGGCCGCGGCACTGACGATGCGTGTGGGGTCGTGGGGGCTCGGCGTGGGGCGTCCCGTTTCAATCTCCGTCGATTCGGGTCGGTGGTACCGAGTGACTTCCGAGGCCCGACGCCGCGGTGCCATCGACGGAGTCTCAGAGCCCGAGGATGTGCATCGCGCCCTGCTCGATCTGCTACCACGAGGCCTAGGCGGTCGAGGACCGAACGGTCACCAGGGAGAGTTTGAGACCAGCCCGGTGGTCACGTTGCTCGACGATGCGCTGCCCGCTTCCCCCCGTGTAGCGATCGCAGACGACTCGAAGGCGGCGGACGCGCATCCGCTGGCGGCCTGGCCGACGGATCGTGATTTGCAGGCGATCGCCGTACTCGACGTGGTGTACGGCGGCGTCGGCGGATTCGCGGACACGATCGCGGACTCGTTCGACGGCGCGGATCGAGAGCGGGTCGACGAGATTCTGGCAGCGCTAGCGGCGGCAGGAAAGATTGAGCGGCTCGCAGATGGGTGGGTGTTGCGTCGATGGAGTCGTTGAGCACACGAACTGTCTCGTCACGCCGCCCGTGTTGCCGCGTTGGCGACGTCGGAGAGTAGCGTCCGAGGGATCTTCCGGTCCCACCAGTAGACGGCAGCCTCTTCGATCTCGCCGAACTTCATCCCTGACGCGGGCGCGAGGTCGAGGAACTGCCTCCACCCCGCCAGCGTCGGCGGCACGACGAACACCTCGGCCTGGTTGAGCTGCACGCCCCGCAGCACCCGAAGCGCGCCGCGAACGACGGCGGGCACCCGCTGCTGCTCCGCGTACCAGCTCGACGCCGCCCCGAGGCGCTGCGCGATCCGCGGCCCGTGCTTCGCCCAGGTGCGCTCCATCCACGCGTCCGAAGCCCAAGTCCACCCAAGCGCCGTCCAGTTCCCGCCGTACCGGAGCGCCTGGTCGATGCGCGCCTCGATGGCGGGGCCGCTCTCCGGCTCCTCGGTCGCGGGCCACGCCGGATCGAGATGCTCGGGCGCGAGCTTGAACGCGGCGACCTTCGCCACGTCCTGCTCGCTCCACGTCCCCGTGCCCGCCTCGCGCACGCCGATCGACGAGCCGCGGACGCGGCCGAACTCGACGAGCTGCACCTTGTCCGGGTTCCATGGGCTCGGCGCGCCGACGCGCAAGCCTTCGTAGACCGGGGCCTCGCCGTCCTGCGGCACGAGCAGGTCGTGGTCCCGCACGGCGTACATCCACTTCGCCCACGGCCACGCCGCCGGGTCGACGTTGGCGAGGTCCTTGAGGCGCTCCTCGCCTTCGAGGCGCAGCCGTGCGGCCTCACCGGCGTCCTCGGTGCGCTCGGCCTTGCGGAACCGAGCGTTCGCCGACCGCAGGATGCGAGCGGCGTCCTCGGCGACCTTCTTCTTCGCCTCGGCCTCGCGCCGGGCCTTCACCTCGGCGAGCCGCCGCGCCGTCTTCTCGGGGTCGCGGCTGATCAGCAGGAGGATGTCCTCGGGGCCGAGGTCCATCTGCGCGCCGGGGTTGTTCGTGTCGCGCGCCTGGGACTTCAGCAGCTCGGTCATCCAGCCGAGCTTGCCCTGGATGAGGTTGAACCGGAGACCGTCCTGGCTGCGACGCGCGAAGTAGTAGTTGATCTCGATGTTCGCGAGGGTGTTGCCCTGACGCACGCCACGCCCGTTACGCTGCTGGAGCGTCGCAGGCTCCCACGGCAGGTCGAGGTGGTGGATCGCGCAGGTGCGCGTCTGGAGGTCGATGCCCTCGTAGGCGATGGCGTTGGCGATCACGACGTCGAACTTCGGGGCGATGCCCTCGTCGGGCTCGCCGTTGAACTCGCGGGCGATGCGCTGGCGGTCGGCAGCGGCCTGCGCGACCTCCGCGTTCAGCACCGCGATTCGCCCCTCGGGGATCCCGGCCTGCACGAGCGTCTGCACCACCCAGCGGTGCGCAGCGATGTTGTCGACGAACACGATGTGCCCGCAGGTGCGGTTGGTCAGCACCCGCTTGGTCATGGCGTCGATCTTCGGGCTGTTCGGCGTCACCCCCGAAGTCGCCGCCGTCTTCCAGTCGTAGCCCTCGTCCAGGTCGGGGTGGATCGCGACGAGTGCCATGCGCGCGAGCAGGCCGAGGATCTTCGCCTTGTCGGCCATGCGGGTGCTGTCGAGCGCGGCCTCGATCTGGCCCACGTACTTGTCGTACTTCGCGTCCTGGGCCGCGTTCATGTCGACCTCGACGACGC
>CAYNFK010000160.1:0-7168 GCA_964396405.1 uncultured Enterobacteriaceae bacterium | reverse complement strand
GGACGGCCTCCGGGATCTTACCTACCCGGTGGTCCGGCAGTCGGGGGCAGGGTCACCCCACCCCCGCGTACACTTCCCCCACCTTTGCGTACGACCTCCCCACCCCTTCGTACCGGTCCCCCACCTTCGTGTACGGCCTCCCCACCCCTGTGTACCGACTTCGACCGGTATCTACGGGCTTATCAGCGGCATCCACCGATCCGACGGGCTCGGCCCGCCGGTCCTGCGCCGGAAACCCGGACCACGACGGGCGCAAACAGCGTGAGGGTGCGGACACTGGGGGGGTAGGCTTGGTTGACGTCATCATGCGACCGATTACGATCGCAGTAGGACACGGAGCTCTGCTCATGGCCAGCAAGAAGGATCAGCACGTGGTTCCGCGGAGCGATGGTTGGGCCGTGCGGCGTTCCGGGGCCGAGCGGGCTTCGAGGGTGTTCGCGAACCAAGCGGATGCGGTGAGCCACGCGCGGAATCTTGCGAAGGAAGCTCGCGGCGAGCTCTACATCCACCGTCGCGACGGCACGATCCGGGAGCGCAGCAGCTACGGCCACGATCCGGTTCCTCCCAAGGACAAGCGCTAGCCGCCTTGGCGAACTTCCACACCAACGTGTTCGTGAACTGCCCGTTCGACGACAAGTACTTGGCGTTGCTTCGGCCGCTGCTGTTCACCACCCTCTACCTGGGACTGACGCCGAGGATCGCACTGGAAAGGTCCGACTCGGGCGAAGCGAGGGTCGAGAAGATCTTAGAGTTGGTCGGCGAGTCCAAGTTCGCGATCCACGACCTGTCGCGATTGAAGTCGACGAGCGCCGACGAGTATTTCCGGCTCAACATGCCGTTCGAACTCGGCCTTGACGTCGGATGTCGCCGGTTCGGAACGCCCGACCACCGCCTCAAGCGCTGCCTCATCCTGGAGTCCGAGCGGTATCGGTTCCAAGCGGCGCTGTCCGACCTCGCGGGATGCGACATTGCGGTGCATGGGGACGAGCCCGAGGACGTCGTGCGCGAGGTTCGAAACTGGTTGGTCGGCGCTTGTGGTGTCGAGGCTCCAGGGCCGGCTGCGGTTTGGGGTCGGTTCTGCGACTTCATGGCCGACAACTTCGACCACCTCACCGCACGCGGGTACTCGAAGAGAGACGTCGAGCTCCTGCCAATCGGCGAGCTGATCGACTCCATCAACCGATGGATGGCCAGGACATCCTGAGGCCTCGAACCTCCCCCTCAAAGGGGAGGAGTCCAGGACCCAACACCCCCTGTGCGGGCCACGCCCGCCGCCCCCAACACCCACCGCACCGCATCCACCGACACGCTGTTGCCGATCAGCCGCCACGCCAGCCGCGCCGGCAGGTCCCCGAACGAGAACCGCGCGCCGAACCCATAGAGGGCCGCGATCTCCTCGGGTGCCAGGTACCGGAAGCGCCCGTCCCCTCCCCGCACGTAGCTGCCCACGTAGACCGGCGACTTGCCGTAGGCGCGCGTGAAGCAAGCAGCCTGAGCGTGCGCGTCGGCGGGATCCACGGCGTGGAACGCGCCGCCGAAGCGGGCTGCGATCGGCTCCGGAACGGCGAGATCGTCCCGCCAGGGTCCGAGGTACGCCTCGAGCGGTCGTGGCATCGCCACGGGCTGGGCCCACGGCTGCACCGTGCCCCGACCGGCCACCAGGTAGTAGCGCCGCCGCACGGCCGGCACGCCGAGCTCTGAGGGGCACAGCTCCCCTTCGGTCCACGCGTAGCCGGCTACGGCCAACGTCTCGAGCAGTAGCCCGTGAGCCCGTGAGCCCTGGAACCAAGGCACATTCTCCATCGCGACCCAGGTGGGACGGACCGTGTCGATCGCACCTAGGAGGCGCACGAAAGCGTCGCTGCGCCGGTCGTCCACGTCGGCCTGCGCTCCGCGGATGCCGTGGGGCGCGCAAGGCGGCGACATCCACCACAGATCCGCCCCGAACGCCGCCAGCCAGCGGTCGGTGACCGAGACGAGGTTCTTCACGTGAACCGGGCCGGGGTGGTTCAGCGCGTACACCTCCGCGGCCCGGCGGTCGTGGTCCACCGCCCCCACGACCTCCACGCCGGAAGCCTCCTCGACGGCCGCCGCGAGGCCTCCGATGCCCGAGAACAGCTCGAGCACCCTCCGAGGGGACGGGGGCGCCGAGACGAGGTCGTGCGGCATAGGGGCTCCGAAAGGCAGGCGCGTCTATGCGAACAGCGCGCTCGCCGCCGGCCGCACCACCTGCGCCACACCCTGCGCCACCACGCGGTCGAGCACCGCCACAGCGACGCCCGTGCGCAGCGACAGCTCGTGGGTGTCGAGGCGGGGCGGGGCTTCGGCCAGCGCCATCTGCACCGCCTCGCGCACGTCTTCCCCACCCTGCGCCATCGCCCAGGCCGCGATGCGCCAGGAGAGCACGGCGTGCCGCGCCTCGTCGGCCGCGATCGTGGAGAGCACGCCTCGCACACGCACATCCGCTGTGAGCGCGGCGGCCTCGGTGGCGAGGTGGGCGGCCAGGGTCTCGGCCACACAGCCCTCGCGCGCGGCAGCTCCTGCGAGCGCCTTCAGCGACACGGCCGCGTTCACCGGCTGCAGGAACGGGAACGCACCGAGCTTCACGTCCGAGCCGAGCCGACGGGCTTCGTCCAAGCAGGCCTGGGTGTGGCGCACCTCGTCGGCCTGCGCCTCGCTGACGGCGAGCAGCAGGTCGGTGGGCGCGCCGTGGTGCAGGAGCTGCAAGGCCAGCGCCGCGAACGCCGCCACGGAGGCATGCTCTCCGGCTGCCGCCCGTGCCCAGGCCGCAGCCACCTCGCTGGTCGCGCCCTCACACGACGCCAGCAGCACCCGGTCGCCCTCCCTGTAGGGCCGACCGACGATGCAGTCGCTCAGCGGCGTGGGGTCCACAGCGCGCACCGGGTAGCAGCAGGCCTCCACCTCGCCCGCGTCCAGTCCGAGCTTCTCGCGCTCGCCTTCCCCGGTGACGCTCACCACGTGGCGGTCGCAGTCGCCCGGGATCCACAGGTCATCGGGGTCCACGGAGCCCCCGGCTGGGCAGGTGGCGAGGGTGGCCTCCACCTCAAAGCAGCCTGTGGCGGGCTCTCCACACGCGGAGATCGCAGCCAGGATGGAGATGAGCAGAGGGGGCGTGCGCATGGGAACCTCGGTGGACCTACTGTAGCCCACCCGGAACCCGCCTTGCTTCAGGTTCCCCGGGGGTCGTTGGGCTCGGGCCGCAGCGCGCCCGGAGCCAGATCGCCGAGCTCGATCGGGCCGTAGGCGATGCGACGAAGCGCAGCCACGCTCGCACCAGCGTTGTGCAGCATGCGCCGCACCATCCGGTGCTTGCCTTCCACCACCGTGAGGCAGACCTCACGCCCTTCGATCCACCGGACGGTGGCGGTGAACACACCCTCACCGGTCTCGACGCCGGCCGTGAGGCGCGCGGTGAGCTCGGGCGGCGGATCCACCTCGATGGTGGCCACATAGGTGCGCGGCACGGCCCGCTTAGGGTGCAGCAGCCACTGGGTGAGCGCGCCATCGCGGCTGAACAGCAGCAGCCCCGCGGTGTCGGCATCGAGCCGTCCCACCGGGTGGTAGTGGTCGAGCCATGCCTCGGGCAGCACCTGGTCGAGGCCTTCGCGTCCCCACGGGTCGCGAAGGGTGGAGAGCACGCCCACCGGCTTGTGCCATGCGAGCAGCAGCGGCAGCGGGGCGTTGGTCTCGCCAAACACCTCGAACACCGCGTCGTCGGGCAGGTCGTGCTCGGGTTGGGTGAGCACGCTCCCTTGGTAGGTGATCGCGCCCTTGGTGATGAGGCGGCCCACCTGACGGCGACTGCCCACACCGCGGGCCACCAGGAGCTGGTCGAGCCTCATGGGAGCTCGATGAAGGCGGCGCAGACGTCGTCGCTGCCCGCAGCCGGCACGTCGAGCGTGACCAGACCTTCCACGCTCCCGGTGCTCAGGCGCCAGCCGAGGTCGGCCGGCGGCGTGTCGCACGCGAGGTTGTCGGAGCGGTCGAGGTAGACCAGCACCTCGTAGACGCTGCCTTCGTCCAGCACGCCTACCACACCGAGCGAGAAGTCGCCGTCCAGCACCGACGTGGCGTCGGAAGCGACCGTGAGGCCGCTCGCGTCGTGCACCACCAGCTCCACGAGCCTTCCCGCATCCTCGGCAGCGGCGCTGCCCTGCACCACGAGGTCCTGCACCGACGTGTCGGCCCCCCCGCACGCCAGCGCACCCAGCATCCCGATCGTGTGTCGTCGCATGCCGGCCGGTCTAGCGCGCCGAGCCGGTGCCGGCCTCCGCTCAGCGCCACAGGTGCCCGCACAGGTGCTAGAGTGGAGGTGCCCAGGAGGCTTCGATGCGCGCTCTCGCCCCCTTCATCCTGCTCGCCGCATGTGCGACGGATGCCACCCCGTCCACCTCCCCCAACGAGGTGCTGCCGCCCCCGATGTCGCTGGCCGTGGGCACCCTGATCGCCGGGGACGATGTCACCCTCTCGGCCCGCGGGGCCGATGCCGGCGACTGGGTGTGGTTCGCTGTGGGGGCCGACACCCGCGCGCCGAAGTGTCCGCGCTACCTGCTCGGCGCCTGCTACGAGATCCAGGCCCCCCTGGTGCTCGGTAAGGCTCAGGCCGGTCGCAGCGGGGTCGCCGAGCTGGTGGTCACCGTGCCGAGCACGCTGCCGGAAGGCACGCTCGGCTACTTCCAGGCGATCGGCCTCGGTGCGTCCACCGGCTACGCGTCGCCCGTGGTGCGCGGCCTCGTGGAAGCCCCCACCGACTGCCGCACGATCATCGCCGACTTTGAGGCCGAGTCGGATCGCATCCGCTCCTGCACCACCGCCCGCGACTGCGGCACCGTGCTCACCGGCACCTCGTGCGGCTGCACCCGGGACTGGGTGGCCCAGGCCGGGGTCGACACCACGCTGTTCTACGACCTGCTCGACGAGGCCTCCAGCACCTGCGGCTACGGTCCCATCAGCACCTGCGACTGCCCCGCGGTCAACGGCTACGCCTGCGTGCGTAACGAGTGCACCTGGAACTACGTGCCCTGATCCTCCGCTCCGCAGCGGAACGGTCCTTGCTCGCTCAAGGAGGCCACGTCGGCCTCCACGTGCTCGGCTTCCTGGCGAAGGAAGTCGGCCACGGCGGCGTCGAGGCCCGGGTGCTGGAGGCGGTGGCTGCTGTAGGTGAGCGAGGGCATCAGACCGCGCGGCAGCTTGTGGAGGCCCTGCGCGCCGGCCTCAAACCGCTGGATGCCGTGGTCGAGCGCCCAGGCGATGAGCTGGTGGTAGCAGAGCTCGAAGTGCAGCGCGGGGGAAGGGTCGAGCGTGCCCCAGTAACGACCGTAGAGGTTGCGGCCCTTGTGGAAGGCCAGCGAGGCCGCCACGAGCACGCCGTCCCTTCGGGCTGTGGCCGCGACGCCGCGGTGACCGAGGTCGCGGGCGAGGCGCTGGAACCAGACTTCGGTGAGGTAGGGCGTGCCGCCGTGCTCGTCGATGGTGTTGCGGTAGCAGCGGTGCAGCAGGTCGAGGTCGTCGGACGACAGCGCCGTGAGCGGCTCGGTGGTGAGAGTGAGCCCCGTGCCCGCGGCCTGGGCACGCTCACGCCGAACCTCTTTGCGGCGACGCGAGGTGAGATCCGCCAGGAAACTGGAGAAGTCGGTCCAGTGGGGTCGGCGGGTCCAGTGGAACTGGTAGGAGAGACGCGGGTGGAAACCGTGAGCCGTGAGCTGGTGCTGGTCTTCTTCGGTGACGAACAGCCAGTGCAGTCCGCTCGCCCCCACCTGCTGCGCAAGCTCCCGGGCCCCCTGCACCAGCGCCGACACCACGGGCGCGCGCGGCACCCCCGGGAGCACGAGCAAGCGCGACCCTGTGGCCGGCGTGACCGGCACCATCGACACGAGCTTGGGGTAGTACGACAGCCCCGCGCGGTGCGCGGCGTTCGCCCAGGCCCAGTCGAAGATGTACTCGCCGTAGCTGTGCGCTTTCACGTACATCGGTGCTGCGCCCACGAGGCGGTCGTGGCGGTCGTAGACCGTGAGGTGCTGCGGCGTCCAGCCCGCGCGTCGGCCGACGCTGCCCGACGTCTCCAGGCTCATGAGGAACCCGTGCTCCACGAACGGGTCGTCGTGGCCCACCAAGGCATCCCACGCGAGTGGGTCGACCTCCACGAGCGCAGGGACGATGCGAACCGACAGCTCGCTCAAGCGGGATCCACGTCGCCGCCCGCCCGCTGGTAAGCAGCGAACCCGCCCATCAGCGAGAACGCGGCGGGATGTCCCGCTGCCCGCAACCGGCGCGCGGCCCGCAGCGAGCGAACGCCGGACGCGCAGTAGCAGACCACAACCACGCCGCGCGGAAGCCCGGGCGCCGCGCGGTCGATCTCACCGACAGGCACGTGCTCGGCGCCCACGATGCCGCCCGTGGCCGCGATCTCGACCGCCTCACGAACGTCCACAAACAAGAAGTCGACGCCCACACCCTGGCGCTCGACCACGTGCTCGGCGTCGAGGGAGAGATCACCCTCGGAGAGCTCCGGCTCGCCACTCCCGCCCCCATCGAGCCACCGCTCGATGCGGCCTCGCCAATCCGTCATGGTGATGCTCTCCCGTGAGCAGCGCTGGCGCCGCGTTTGCCCCCCGCCGCGGGGACTGTGCTACCTATGCTAATCTCGACCCACCACGGAGCGTAGGCATGCCCAATTCAAACGACGACCTCGAACAGCGCGTTCGGGAGCTCGAGCGCCGCATCGGCGAGCTGGAGCGCGCTGCGGCGCGCCAGGACGACTCGCGCGGCCGGTTCAAGGTGAGCCCGCGGCAGGAGGGTTCGCGGGAGGACGGCCCGCGCAGTGGGCACCGGTCCGCACCCCGCCATGAGGAGGTCCGGGTGGAGCGCGTCGACGCCCCCCGCCGAGACGCTCGCCGCGAAGACCCCCGCCAGGGCGGGCTCCGGCCTCCCTCGCGTGGCGCACCCCGCGGCGAAGGCGGCCACGACGGTCCCCGCCCGCGCGAGGCCCGTGCGCCCAAGCAGGGCGGCTTCGGCGGCGACCAGGGCGCGTTCGGCGAGGGCCGAGGTCCCGTAGGCGACGACAAGGGCGCGTTCGGCGAGGGCCGAGGTCCCAGTCCACCCGTTCCAAGGCGCTCAGAGCATCCTCCACCGGCCGGGTCACGCTGTT
>CAYNFK010000159.1:0-7555 GCA_964396405.1 uncultured Enterobacteriaceae bacterium | reverse complement strand
CTCAAGGAGAGGAGCCTACAGTCAGGGGGTTTACACAACCACGGGGACACTCTCGAACAGGCCGCGCCCGCACGCTGGCGGCCGCCAAGCGGGGGTCCAAGGTCACCGCCGCCCCCTTGCCCAACGACGCTGCCCGTCGAAACCAGGAACAACCCTCGGGAACATCCCACGACGACATGGCTACGGGCGGCATGGCCAGGCTACGACGAGCAAGTCGAGAGGTTACCGCGCTTCCCTCACCCGCCACGGACTCGACCCATGTTCGACGACCAGCCCGACACCTCCCCCGATGCCCGACGGGCGCAGGAGTCCGTGTGGCGACGCCTGGGGCCGGAGGGACGGGTCGAGCTGATGGCCCGGCTGAGCGACGAGCTCCGGGAGATCGCCCTGGCGGGCATCCGTAGCCGGGAGCCGGCGCTCACCGAGACCCAGGCCCGCGGGAAGCTCCTGCGCGCGGTTCTGGGGGACGAGCTGTACGAGGCCTCGTACGTGGCTCGGGGACGGGTGGCGTGAGCGCGGCGGTCTTCCTCCGGCGGCTCACACTGCTGCCCGATGACCCATGGTGCGTCTCCGAAGAGGCCGCTGTGGATGCGGTCCTTCGCGGCTCCCAGTTCAACGTGCTCGACCTGGATTCAGGCTGGAAGGCTGACCTGATTGTACGGAAGGCGCGTCCGTTCAGTCGTTCGGAGTTCGATCGCCGGCAGCGCGCCGAGCTGCTCGGCGTGACCACCTGGGTGGCGACGGCCGAGGACACGATCGTGGCCAAGCTGGAGTGGCGGGCCAAGGGCGGCGGTTCGGAACGACAGCTTGCCGACGTGGTGGGCATCGTCCGCGCGCAGGGGGATCGGCTCGATCGCCCGTACGTCGACCACTGGGCCGCCGAGCTGGGGCTCACCGAAGGCTGGGCCGAGGCCCAGCGGGTGGCGGCGTCCAGCAAGTCGTGAAGGCATCAAGTGGTGGATCAACGAGTTTTCCCGGGAAGCCGGTGCAAGGGTCCATTCGTTGAAACAGATTGGCGCAGGACGTTGAGTGGACATCCCAACCAAGAGGTACGTATGAACGACCCGAATCATATTGACGGCCTGGCTCTCGTACATGGGGGAACCTCGCTTCTCAATGTCCTTGATGGGGATCCAACATTGTCGACGTTCGGCCGCTGGGTTCGTGGCATTTCTAGGGAACTGGGTCCAAACCTCTTGGGAAGAGACACCGGCACGGAGGGTATCGCAAAGTTAGCCAACACGACCGTCCAAGCTGTCACCAGAATGTCGGTAGAGCCGACACTGGTTGGAATGGGGACGGAGGTCGTCATCAGAATCGACACCTACAGCGCTTGGAAGAAGTGGGGCCTTCCCGTGGATCCAGACGACGTAGACGAGTTGTTCCGTAGGTCAACGAAGGCGCTCCTTGGCGAGGAGTACTACATCCGCCGCGCCAAGAACGAAACGCTCGCGGTGCTGATCGATGTTCGCACCGATAGTATCTCTGCGGACCCAAGACCGAAGGACTATCTGAGGCACTCTCTCATCATCGCAGGTCTACTTTGTGGGTAAGCCCTCTTGAGTGCGCCTCCTGATTTCTGCGCCGGTCGGTACAACCCCGAATCCAGCCTCAGGAAGATCCCGCCGAGACAACCATACGGATCTGACAGCTTCGACCACGACCTTGTGTTTCGACCACGGGTTTCGTCCGTCGTGAAGGCAGGTGTCGACGCTCTTCGGAACCCGCGCCTCATCGGTGCTCTACGCTCCCTCATGCGCAGCGGCGACTCCCGCCCCGTGCAATCATCGGGCACCGTTGGCAACCGACACCAGGAACTGGCCCCCAGGCGTCACGAGTTCCCACCCATAGCGATCGGACAGTCCAGCCGTGGCGATACCGCCATCGCCGACGAACATGGCCCACCCTGACGAGGCCCGTTGACGCCTCCCGAGAAAGGCGACCGGGGACTTCACCGGCAATTGTCCGGCCCGCCAAAACGGGAACAACTTTCGGGAACACCCCCCGACGAAACCGCTACCAACGGCATTGTCAGGCTACGTCGAGTAGCCTTTCGCCTTCGCGCGCTCAGTGGCGACTGGGTCGCTGTCGACCGAACCCGTCCGAGGGGCCCGCGCTGGCCGCCCACCGCAGACCTCGTTGCGCGCATTTGCGCGCATTTGCGCGCAAGACTAAAGCGTCTGCATGACCCACGATGACCTTCCCGAGATGGTGAGTGGCGGCGAGTCGGAGCGCGTCGAGTTCAAGACGTCGCTGGCAGACAGCAAGCGCATCGTCGAGACCGTCGCTGCCATGGCGACGCTCGGCGGTGGAACCATCGTCGTGGGCGTCCGGGACAACGGCACAGTCCTCGGCGTGGACCTCGGCGAAGGCGCCTTGGAGCAGTTCGCGCAGCGTGTCCTCGCGGGGACGGACCCGAAGGTCTACGTGCGGCTTAGGACCGAGGTCATCGACGGTCGTCCGGTGCTCCGCATCGACGTGCCCCCAGGAGACGGACCTCACCTCGCGAACGGCCGGGCCTTCGCCCGAAGCGGCCCGGCCACCGTGCTGATGTCACGTGACGAGTACGAGCGACGCCTCCTCGATCGCCTGCGTGAGTCCGCCGGCTACGAGCGACAGGTCGTGCCCGACGTGTCCCTGGACGCGCTCGACCGCGTGGCCATGGGCCGGTTCGTCGAGCTGGCCAGCGCCCGTGGTGTGGCCTGGGACGGCGACCCGTGCTCGTTGCTCGACCGACTCCACCTACTTCGCGAGGGGCGCCCGACCGTCGGGGCGGTGCTGCTGTTCGGGCATGAGCCGCAGCGTGTTCTCCCCCAGGCCGTGGTGCGGCTCCGTGTCGCTCGTGGCACCGTGGAGGAGGGAGCGACCCTCGAGGGCGCTTTGATCCAGCAGATCGAGGAGACCGTGCGACAGGTCCAGCTGCGCGTCCGGCGTCGCACCGATCGAACCGATCTGGTCCGACGGGAGATCGACGAGCTCCCCGCGATCGCCGTGCGGGAGGTGATCGTGAACGCCATCGCGCACCGCGACTACCGCAGCACCGCACCCGTCCAAGTGCGACTCGACGACGAGAAGCTGGAGGTCTGGAACCCCGGCCACCTGCCGGAGCCGCTGACGGTCGCCTCGCTGCGTCGGACGCATCCGTCCGTTCCCCCCAACCCCCACATCGCCCGTGCGCTGTACCTGGCAGGCTTTGTGGAGGAGTGGGGCACCGGAACGCTGCGCGTGGTGTCGTCGATGGAGGCGCAGGGAAACGCGGAGCCGGTCTTCGATGCCTCGCTCGGCGGGATCTCCGTCACGCTTCCTTTGCTGGGGGCCGAGCACGCGTTGGTCACCGAGCGACAGTCGGCGCTGACCCAGCGACTCCGCGCTGCCGACGCACCGGTGCGGGTGGCGGACCTCGCCGACGCGCTCGGCGTGTCCGCTCGAACCGTCCAGAACGAGCTGGCGGCCCTGGAGTTGCTCGGGCTCGTCGCCCGCGTCGGACGGGGCAAGGCGGTGCGCTGGGCGAGGGTGCGCTGACCCGCCGCGACGCGGGCACCGCTCGCGGGAACAACCCTCGTGGACCTGAACCCGACGCCCGCCATGATACGCCGAACCCCCCGAACGGAGGCGCAGGATGCCCGGGCAGAACCTCTACACGTGCGCCGCGCCTGTGCTCATCGAGCAGGCCGAGCGCACCCTCGCGGAGCTCACGCTCGACCCCGCCGCCACGCGGACAGCCTACGCCACGATCGGCTGGGATGTGGACCCCTTCGTCGTCGGGTACGCGCAGCACGTGCGCGACTTCACTGCAGCCTACGCCGAGCGCGGGCTGAGCCAGGCGGACCACGCCGTGCAGCGCGAGCGCTTCGTCACCCTGGTGCGCAACGAGGCCCTGCCGTGGCTGCGCATGTTCACGGATCTGCACCGCCACCTGGTGGGCCTCGGCACCCTCACGTCGGCCACCACCCACCTGCCGTGGATCCGGGTGCGGGCCGAGCGGCCGGAGTCGGTGCTCCGGCAGCTCCGGCTGCTGCGTCCCGAGCTGGAGAGGGTGCGGGCCGACTTCACCGTGTCGGCAGGCAGCGTCATCATCGACGACGGCATGCGCCTGGCCGATCGCCTGGACGCCGCGGACCTGGCCCTTGAGGCGGTGCGCCGTCGCGCCCACGTCGCAGCCATGCACCTCCAGACCCTCCGAGAGGCGCTCGTCGACGACCTGAAGATGCTCCATGGCTGGGCGAACGTGGGCCTTCGTCGCGGAGAATCGAGCCGTCCCGGCGGCGATCGGGACGTGCTGCGCCAGTGGGCCGCCACCCGGCCGGCGGCGACGCGTGCGCGCCGGGCGGGCAAGGCGACGTCGTCCCGTGACGGCACGGACGAACCGCCCGAACCGGATGGGTCCGGTGGCGATATCGAGTGGGACTGAGGCGATGATCATGTGGGCATGAAACGCCCGCCCTATACCGCCACCCGCCCAAGCCGTCTCGCCACCGGAATCTTGCGATCCGCCCTTCGCCCGCGTGCAAACGCCATCGGTCCAGCACAAATCGCCAAGGGCCCACTCCTAAACGCCTTGGGACCACAGTCGTACGACGTCTGCCCCGTGTGATCCGCCCTTGACCCACCCCAGGCACGCCGCGTCCGCCCACATTTGGATCCACCCCCCGCCGTGCTTACGATGAAGTCGGTGGACGTTCCGCTCTGGGCCGGCTTTGGCGCGGTCCTTGCTGGCGGCCTGTTGCTCGTGATCTCGGGACGTAAGCCCATCGCCGCGTGAGGAGGCCTGGATGAAGATCTCATCGACCGACCCTGCGCACCACGAAGTCCCCCCATCAGGGGACGGGCTCGAGCACGGCCTCCAGCGTCTGGGAGATCACGTGGCACGCGTCGGCCTCCACGACCAGCGTCCGGTCGAAGGGCGCGTAGCCGGTGGCGATCACCACGATCTCCAAGCTGCCGGAGACCTCGTAGCCGCAGGCGAAGGTCGAGGTCTCGTCCGAGAGCCGGTCGCAAGCCACGTCCACGCCGCCGTCCACGCTGTAGGTGACGGCCGCGTCGGGCACAGCCTGGCCGTCGCCGTCCACGACGCTCACGGAGACCGAGACCACCGCGATCTCGGTGCACGCGATCTCCTCGGGGCCGCACCCCGCCATCAGGCCGCAGACTGCCAGAACCCGTCCGATCGTGCGCATGGTCACCGCCTCACCCTCACCTACCCTGAGCGATCTGCACCGGTGCGGCGTTCTGGGTTCGATCGCGCCGTGACGCGCCTCGGGATCGCATCGGCGCTCGTGGCGATGCTGCTCCCCTCCCCGGTCCTCGCCGACGTGCTCGTCGAGGCGGCGCCCAGCGACGGCACGGTCACGGATTCACCGCCTCCGGCCGCCCCCGCCCGCCCTGTCATCCCCGGCCTGCGCGACGAGGTGCTCAACGCGGCCTGGTCCACGCACGCCTGCGCCCGGGAGCGGGGCACGCTCGCCTCGGCCGCCTTCCCCGACCGCATCGCCGTGATCGACTACACCCTGCCGTCCACGGACCGGCGGCTGTGGGTGATCGACGTGGCCTCGGGGGAGGTGCTGCTCCACGAGTGGGTCGCCCACGGCCAGGGCACCGGCGACGACCTCGCGCGCACCTTCTCCAACGTGGAAGGGTCGCACCAGTCGAGCCTGGGAGTGTTTCGCACCGGCGAGACCTACATCGGGCAGCACGGGCGCTCGCTTCGCCTCGACGGCCTCGAGCCCGGCGTCAACGACCGCGCCCGCGACCGCGCGATCGTCATCCACGGCGCCGACTACGTGAGCGACGACTTCATCGCGCGCAACGGTAGGCTGGGTCGGTCCTGGGGCTGCCCAGCGGTTCGCAACGACGTGGTGGACCCACTGGTCGACGCCATCGCCGGGGGGAGCTTGCTCCTCGCCTGGTACGAGGATGAATCGTGGCTGCATCAGTCTACCTGGCTCTCCTGCTCCCCTTCCTGACCGACGCTCGCGCCCAAGAGCTCCCGTACGACGCGGCCCCGCCCGCCGGGCTGGAGGTTCGTGTCGCACCCGGAAGTCGACGGGTGCGCGTGAGCCCCGATCGGGACGGCGTTCGTGTGGGCCTGCTCGCTGCGGGCGAGCCGTTCTTCGTCTGGGAGCGCGCGCCGGCCTCCTCAGGCTGTGACACCGGCTGGGGTCGTGTGGCTCCTGATCGTGCTGCGTGGACCTGCCTCGACACGAGTGAGGCCACGGCGAGCCTGCCGCGGATGCTGCCGGGTCGGGTGGGGTTCGACCCGCCAACCCCCGACGAGCTCGCCGCTTACCACACAACCGGCGCATGGCCGCGCGCCGACACCGCCGTCGCGGACGGCATCCTGCCTTTCGTCTACCTGAAGCGCCGGCGCCAGCTCGACGGCCCGGTGTACGCGTCGGTCGACGACCTTCGGGCCGGCCGCGGTGGGCGCGCGCCTGCGCTCAGCAACGATCTGGCATTCTCCACCGTGCTGCCCGACGCCGACGGCGAGATCGTGGTCACGCCCGACGGCCGTGCCGCCCGGTTGGCGTCCCTGTACGCGTATGCGCCGTCTCGGTTCCAGGGTGTGGATCTGGCCACCCAGCCCGCACCGGCCGGACACCGTGTGGGCTTCTCCATCCACCGCGAGCCCCTGCCCGTGCTCGCGGAGCCTTCTGCACAAGGCACGCCGGTCGGGGAGCTGGCCTACCACGAGGCCTTCTGGATCGACGACAGCGCCGCCGCACCCCGCGGGTGGCTGGCGGTGCTTGACCCCGCGGGGATCCGGCCGCGCGGCTACGTTCGCGACGATGGCTCGGTGCGGCAGTGGCAGGACGCTCCCCTGCCCGACGGGGTCGCCGGCACCACCTGGATCGACGTGGACCTCAAGCAGCAGCTGCTCGCGGTGCGCCATGGCGCGGAGCTGAACTACATCACCCTGGTGTCCACCGGAAAAGACCGCCACGAAACGATGATCGGCGTGTTCACGCTCACGGACAAGGCCGCCTACTGGGACATGGCCAGCCTGCCGGGCAGCGCCGACCCCTACAAGCTGGAGTCGGTGCCGTGGTCGCTGCACTTCTGGCCCCGCTACGCCCTGCACGGTGCCTACTGGCACGACGCGTTCGGGCGGGTGGTGAGCCACGGGTGCATCAACCTCGCGCCGCTCGACGCCGCCTGGATCTTCGACCAGGTGGAGCCCCATCTCCACGAGGGCTGGCAGCTCGCGTACGCGGACGCCGCCGAGCCCGGCACAACCCTGCGGGTGCGGCGCGGCACCGAGAAGGTGGTCGACCGGCGGGCTCGTTCGCAGGAACCGTCGTTGACACCGACAGGTCGCTGAACCTAACGTAGCGGTCTTCGGAGCCCCGATGCGCGCTGCTCACCTCCTCGTCCTGGTCGCCTGCGCACCGTCCGCGACGGTCGACGAGGCGGATCGTGGCGAGGACGACGGCGCGGTCGACACCGACGTGGCTGAGACCGACACCGTGCCGGCCGACACCGACCCGGCCGACACCGACATCGCGTCCGACGACACGGACCCCGACGCCGCTTGTGTCCCCAAGCTCGGGCCTGGGGA
>CAYNFK010000158.1:0-7627 GCA_964396405.1 uncultured Enterobacteriaceae bacterium | reverse complement strand
ACAGCACCCGCATGGCCGACAAGGCGAAGATCCTCGGCCTGCTCGCGCGCATGGCGCTCGTCGCGATCCACCCGGACCTGGACGAGGGCTACGACTGGAAGACAGCCGCGTCGTCTGGCGTCGACCCGCACAGCCCGAAGATCGACGCCATGACCAAGCGCGTCCTCACCAACCGGACGTGCGGGCACATCGTGTTCGTCGACAACATCGCGGCGCACCGCTGGGTGGTGCAGACGCTCGTGCAGGCCGGGATCCCCGAGGGGCGCATCGCGGTGCTCAACGCGGAGGTCGCCCAGGCCGCCGCCGACCGCCAGCGCATCGCGCGTGAGTTCAACGGCGAGCCCGAGGAAGGCATCGCGCCGAAGTTCGACGTCGTGATCGCCAACGCCATCGCCTACGAGGGCATCGACCTCCAGACACGCACCTGCGCGATCCACCACCTCGACCTGCCCTGGGAGCCGGCGACGCTCCAGCAGCGCAACGGGCGCGGCGTGCGTCAGGGCAACACCCTCGCGAACATCGAGATCAACTACTACTTTGCGCGTCGCAGCCAGGACGGGCTCCGGTTCAACCTCATCCAGGGGAAGCTGGGCTGGATGACCGAGCTGCTGAAGTCGCAGGCGCGCGACACGAACAACCCCGGCGCGCAGATGGACCTCGGACCCGAGGACATCCTGCTGCTGATCAGCCGCGACCCCGAGAAGACGGCGCGGCGGCTCGCCGAGGTGAAGGCCCGGCGCGAGGCCGAGGCGAAGAAGAAGGTCGCCGAGGACGCCGCTCGCATCCTGCGGTCGGCGAACGCTCGGTTCCGCAAGGCCGAGCGCACCGAGGACGCCGGTGAGGCCGCACGGCTGCGCCTCGAAGGCGAGGAGCGCCTCAAGGACCTCGCCAACGTCGACCCGGCGGCGTGGCCGTGGGCGAAGTGGATGTACGCCGTGCGGGACCACGACCTGCTCGTGCCGCAGGACGGCGAGGCCCCGGTCTACGAAGGCTTGCGCGTCGGCGCGCCGAGCCCATGGAACCCGGACAAGGTGCAGCTCGTCGAGTTCGGCCGCGTCCGCGGCTCGTCGATCGGCGTGCGCGAGGCGGGCACCGGGACGTGGAACGAGCAGGACGTGGCGAAGGTCGGCGCGTTCAAGCTCGCGCCCGAGCACCTCGACCCGGCGTGGCCCGCGTCCGAGGAGCAGGAGAGCGGCCCTGCCATCGAGGCGCGCATCGACCATGCGCTACGGTACGGCGGCAACTGGACGGCGCTCGGGTGGACGTGGGCGTCGGACGCGTGGATGGATCGCACTTGGGCGCGGCACGGCCAGCGCATCGCGCAGCGGCTCGGGGCGGCGTCGAGCTGGTACGCGGAGCAGCAGCGGGTGCCCGCGGTCGTGCGCGGCGCACTGCGGGTGCTGCGGGGCGTGCAGCTCAACCAGGCCGACGTGTTCGTCGTGCCGCCGACGCTCGCGGGGTGGAGGCAGTTCCTCGACCTCGCGCCCGCGTCGGGGATGAAGTTCGGCGAGCTCGAAGAGGCCGCCGTCTACTGGTGGGACCGCAAGCTCCCCCGCAGCCTGCTGTCGTCGGCTCGTGAGAACGAGCCGGTGGCGGCGAAGTGAGGCCCGGCATGACCACCCTGCGCCTCGTCCTCCTGCTCGCCACGCTCGCGCTTGCGTGCGCGATCACGCCCGCCTTCTGAGGTTCCACATGAGCTGGATGCACAAGGTCATCACCCGCACGTCCGCCCGCGAGGGCGGCTACGACGCGATCAACCCGAACACCGACGGCGCTGGCCTGTCGTTCGGCATCCTCCAGTGGACCCAGTCGACGGGGAACCTCGGGAAGCTGCTCACCGCGATGTGGGCCACGGACAGCGCCTCCTTCGAGCGCATCTTCGGCCCGTCGTCGCGCACCCTCATCGACACGATGCGCGCGGGCGGCGTGCGTTCGATGGGCGGGGCCTACCCGTGGCAGGAGCCGTGGGCGTCACGCTTCCGCGCTGCGGGCCGGACGCCGATCTTCCAGCTCGTGCAGGACGAGTACGCCAAGGTCGACCCGCACATGCAGTCGGCGCTGGAGGTCGCGAAGCGGCTGAACGTGATGACCGAGCGGTCGATGGCGATCTTCTTCGACACCGCCGTCCAGCAGGGTCCGAACGGGGCGAAGAGCATCGCCGAGGCCGCGCGCACAGCACTGCTCGCCGGTGGCTCGAACGCCGTGCCCTACGCCGACGTGCTGCGCGTCTACGTCGAGAAGTGCCTCGACCGCGTCCGCCGCCGCACGCCACCGACGGAGGACACGCCCGGCACCTGGCGTCAGGTCGGCAGCGAGTGGCACCGCTTCGCGCGGGACATCGACCTGTTCAAGGCGGTCCACGGGCGGCGCACCGCGCTGCTCACCGACCCGCTCCTCGCCGACACCCCCATCTCCACGTCCTCGGCGGTCGCATGAGCCGCAGGGGCGCCAACCCCGCCGTCGTCGTCGGCTTCTTCGGCGTCGGCTTCCTCGTTCTCCTCGCCGCCGCGGGCGGCGGTTCACCCGTCCGTGGCGCTTCCACGGTGGGAGGCATCTTGAAGTCCAAGCTGGGGCAGTTCTTCACCCTCGCCGAGCTCGTCCGGTCGACCGCGGCCGACCGCCTCGGCCTCGACAACACGCCGCCGCCGGCCGCGCAGGCGAACCTCGAACGGCTCGTCGCGAAGGTGCTCGACCCGCTGCGTGCGCACCTCGGTCGTCCCGTCCGCATCACGAGCGGCTACCGGTCGTTCGCGGTGAACCGGGCACTCGAAGGGTCCGTCACGAGCCAGCACATGCTGGGGGAGGCCGTCGACATCAAGGCGGACGGGCTCACCGCGATCGAGCTGGCGACCCTCATCCTCCGGCTCGGCATCCCGGTCGACCAGGTCATCTGGTACGACCCGGAACGCGGCGGTCACGTCCACGTCAGCTACACGGAGACGCGCGCCAACCGGCGCGAATCGCTCCACGCGCCCGCCAGCGGCGGGTACGACGCCTGGAAGCCCGCCACGTCGCAGCGAGTGGCGTGATGGGACCGGCGCCGAAGCGAGACGAGCAGGACTGGTCGTCCGATCTCGGCGACGTGCGGGAGCGCCTCGCCCGCCTGGAGGTGGGCGCGGAGGGGCACGAGAAGGCCAGCGCCGAGCGGCACGCGCTCGTGCTCGCGGCCGTCGCCGAGATCCGGGCGCGGCTGGAGAAGGCCGAGGAGCGGAGCTGGAAGGTGGTGCTCGCCGTCGCCGTGCTGGCAGCCGGGAGCGGCATCGGTGGGGCCGAGCTCGCGAAGGCGATCCTCGGGGGCGGGTGAACGTGAGCGCACCCGAGCACTCCACCTGCGCCTGCCAGCGCGCCGCGCACGAGGCTCTACGTGCGAAGGCCACGACCGCCCCGCCGACCGCGACCGGCCCACTCGAGGTGGACCGCGTCGCCCTCCGCGCCGCGCTCGGCGGACGCGCCGAGGTGATCGAGGCGATGAACGCCAAGGCCACCGGCCGCCCTGGCGTGAACGCCTCGCGCATGTGGGCGTTCATGACCACGAGCGTCTACCAGTCGGGCGACCTGCCGCTGCTCGCGACGCGCGAGGCGCTCCAGAACGGCGTCGACGCCATCAAGGCCGCGATCCGGGCTCGCAAGACGCGCGCGGGCGAGGGCCGCTTCGAGGTGACCTGGGATCCCGAGCGCCGCGCGCTCACCTGGGAGGACAACGGCATCGGCATGGACGCCGACACCATCCTCTCGAAGTTCCTGTCCCTCGGCGACAGCGGCAAGCGCGACGCCGGCGACAGCGAAGAGGCTGCGGGCGGCTTCGGCGTCGCGAAGGCCGTGATCCTCGGCACCAGCCGCACCTTCCGCTGGGAGATGCACACGCGCGACAACCTCGCCGTGAGCGAGGGCGCCGACGTCGACGTGCAGGTGTTCGACGCTCCGCACCGCCAGGGCACGCGCATCACGATCTTCGACGTGCCCGACGACTTCGACACCGCCTGGGACCACGCGCGGCAGGCCTACGTCCCACTGACCGACCGCCTGCGCGAGCTGCTCGCCGCCAACGACCTCCCCGAGATCACGCTCGTCCTCGACGGCGAGGTGGTAGCGCCGATGTTCAGCCGACGCGGCGGATCGAAGGTCGCCGTCGAGGGCTCGTGGGGCCGCGGCGCGTCCGCGTCCGTGAAGGCGTACCGGCGCCCGCCCGGCGACCGCCAGGGGGCCTACTACGTCCGCCTCGGCGGCTTGTTCCAGTTCAAGGTCGCGAGCCAGCGCGGCAACCTCAAGGCCGACGTCGTCGTCGACCTGCTCACCACAGTCCGGCCGGGGACGCCGGGCTACCCGCTCAACGCCGCCCGCGACGCGCTCCAGGACCACGCCCGCTGGGCCTTCCGCGACCTGGTCGACGAGGTCGAGCGCGAGAACGAGAGCATCGGCCGCAGCCAGGAGGACGAGGTCTTCGACCCGGACTCCGACGACGACGGCGAGCGCCGGGGCGCGGCCGAGCTCGCCGACCTCGCGGCCGAGGCGTTCGCCGACGTCGCCTTCCAGAAGGCCCTCGCCGACGCCGCGGGCGGCATCGCGGACTTCTACGCCGAGCGGGCGAAGGATCCGGGCGTCGAGGCGCCGACCGCGAGCCTCGCCCCGGCAGGGACGCGCGTGCGCGAGGGCGACGGGCCGACGCGCGGCGCGGTCCTCCCGCCGGGCCTCGCGGTGCCTGCGACCCCGGTGGAGGCCGACATCGCCTCGCCCGTGCGCGAGCTGCGTGCGGTGCTCGAAGCGGCGGACGCCGCCCAGGACGCGAGCGGCGCGCGCGTGGTCGTCGTCACGGACGAGGTGCGCGACGCGCTCGATCGCGCCGACGCGGGCACGCTCGACGGCTGGGGCGTGAAGGCCCTGTCGGCGGCCATCGAGCGCGCGGCCGAGACGGCCATCGGACCCGGCGGCGGTGGGCTGCTCCAGGTGGCGGCGATCAGCGCCCGCGGCGAGGCAGCGCTCGATGCGGCGACGCCTGAGTGGGTGCGCCCGTTCGACAAGCCCGTCCGCCGCAACCCGTTCGGGCGGCTCGCCGGCCTCCGCATCTCGAAGAAGAACTACGACCGCCAGCGCGCCTACCGCTTCCGCAAGGGCTTCCAGCGGTGGATGGGCCACCTCACCGCGTGGGACGCCACGCTGCGCCTGGTCGCGGCCGAGGCCCGCATCCGGCGGCGGTTCAAGCCGGGCTTCGTGCTCGACGACGAGCTCATCGGGCTGACGACGAGCACCCCGGCCGGGTCGAACGTCGTCTACCTGCACCCCGACCGCTTCGAGCAGGTGGTGAAGGCGCACCGCGACCGCCCCCTCGCCATCGCCGCGTTCCTGCACGGCGTCGCCGTCCACGAGCTCACCCACCTCGACGGGCGCATGGGCAAGGGCCACGACGAGTCCTTCGTCGCCGCGCGCGAGGACCTCGGGCACGCGACGGGGCACCTGCTCCCGGCCATCGCCGTACTCGTGCAGCGGGTGCTCGGGCTGCCGGTGAAGCCGACCGACGACCAGAAGCGGATCGCGTCGCTGGAGCGGCAGCTTGCCCGCGCCCGCGCCGACAAGAAGGACGGCCGCAAGGCCCAGGGCCTCGTGCAGCGGCTTGAGGGCGAGCTCGCCGACGCGCGCCACGAGCTGGCCGAAGCCCAAGCCGAGAGCGCCCGCGTGCGCGCGGCCTGCGATGCCCGCTGCGCGACCTGTCGGTGCGGCGAGCCGAGCCGGGCCGACCGCGTCCTCGACGCCGCCGCGTCGGTGCTCCGCGCTCGCCCCCCGGCCGGCGTCGACGTCGCCTACCTCGACACCTTCCTCGCCCGTCACCGCGGCCAGCTCCTCGCGCTCGTCGAGGGCGCGCTGGTGCGGCGGGCGCCCGGAGCCGCGCCATGAGCAAGCCGATCCACGCCGCGCTCTACGCGCGCGTCTCCACCACCGGGCACGGGCAGGACGTTGGGCTCCAGCTCGACGAGCTGCGGCAGGTCGCCGCCCAGCGGGGCTGGGCCTCGGTGGACTACGTCGACGAGGGCGTGTCCGGCTCGAAGGACCGCCGCCCGGCGCTCGACCGGATGATGGCCGACGCGCGTGCGGGGAAGCTCGACGTCGTCGCCGTCTGGCGCTTCGACCGCTTCGCGCGCAACACCGGGCACCTGCTCGCCGCGATGGAGGAGTTCCGCGCCCTCGGCGTCTCGTTCGTCAGCCTGCGGGAGCAGATCGACACGTCCACACCGATGGGGAAGGCCATGTTCACGATCGTGTCCGCGATCGGCGAGCTGGAGCGCGACCTGATCCGCGAGCGCGTCGTCGCTGGCGTGCAGCGGGCGAAGGCGAACGGGAAGCACTGCGGTCGGCCGAAGGTGGCGATGGACCTACGGCCGGCGCTCGCGATGCTGCGGGAGGGGCGCGGGCTGAAGGACGTCGCCAAGATCCTCAAGGTGGAACGAAACACCTTGCGCCGCCGCCTGCGAGAGGCAGGACTCTGGCCGCCGCCGACATCCCCCGCTGATGGGAATGGCCAGGGTGCGGATGCGCCTGCTGGTTAGAGCGACAGCAACTCAAGGAAGGAGTCGGATGTCGAGGAAAGCAGCCCCGCCATCGCCTCATCTCCGTCGGACGCTCGACGCCCTGATGCTCGCGTCGCCCGTCGCGCTCGCCAGCCGCTTCGAGAGGCTAGACCGGTGCATCGAGGCCTCCATCTCAACCGCGAAGGCGTTGAAGAAGCGAGGCATCAGCGCGGAGGCCATCCCGATCGGCGTCCTCGCCCGGAGGAAGGACCTCGTCGTGGGCATCGGGGTGAAGCCGCCTCCGGACGTTCGGTTCGTAGACCTGCGGCCCGAGGGGCCCGGCCTCGACCTGCACATGGTCGTGACCGCGCGCATGGGCGGCGACCGGTGGATCGTGGACCCGACAATCGGCCAGCTTCGACGGCTCGGCGTCGATGCTCCACTCCAAAAAAGGTTTGTTGCCCCGGAGACGCTCCCCGGTTCGGGGTTCGACACCGAAGCTGGCTGGGAGGTCGTCTACGCGGAATCGCAGCACACGCGCGCCGAGGTGGATGCGCACACCAAGGCGTACCGCGAACAGATGCACGGCCTTGCCGACGACATCGACCACCTGATCGACGTGGCCCTGGCGGCGAGGCTGAACCACGAGATGTTCGCCGCCATCCTGAACCGCGAGAGTCCGCCGACCTGGGGCGGCGTGATGCGTCGCCTGGAGGCTTGGCACGAGGTCGGCGCGCCGGAAGAGTGGGCGGGTCCCGAGTGACGGGCCGGCCCCAGGCGGACGGGGGGGCAGAAGTCTCGCACTCGCCGGGGCGGCCTCTGCGCCAGTTATCGGGGTCACAAGGCGGGGGCCGAACCGGGGGCAGAACCAGGTGGTTCTGATTCGGCTGCGTGGGCTGACCGGCCCGCCAATGGTCAGACCCGAACGGCGGCGACGAACCCAATGGGCAGCAGCCCATCGACTGCCGCCGCCGTATCGACGGCAAATCCACCCGCCTCGACCGCCGCGGCGAGCCCTTCGAGGTCGAACCGACGTTGCCCAGGAAAGGACACCAGCGCGAGCACGCCAGAGACTAGAGCACCGAACGGAAACTACGCCGCCATGGCCGCCCCGATCTGGTGCAGAT
>CAYNFK010000157.1:0-7667 GCA_964396405.1 uncultured Enterobacteriaceae bacterium | reverse complement strand
ATCTGCCGCCCCAGGTCATCACGCCCGACTCCCCTTACGGTCAGGCCCTCACGGCGCTGTCGAAGCAGACCAAGCTCAAGGAGCTGGTGCAGCACGCCATCGACCAGCTCAACGGCGAGCTGCCGAGCTACTCCACGGTGAAGTACTTCTCGATCCTCGACAACGACTTCTCGATTGAAGCCGGCGAGCTCACCCCGTCGCTCAAGGTCAAGCGCAAGGCCGTGGAAGCGAAGTTCAAGGGCCTGCTCGAGAGCTTCTACGAGGGCCAGGTCAAGAAGATCTGAGGCAGCGGAGGTTCGATGGTAGAGCCCGGCGCACCTGGACAGGTGCCGAAAGCGCAAGGCGTCCCTCCCGAGCGAGGGGTGCCCCGTGAACGCGCCGTGCCGCCCGACCAGGGCGTTCCGCCCCAGCAGGGCGTCCCTCGCGGTGCGGGGGTGCTCCCCGGCACCCCAGGCCGAAAGCTGCCGGGTCAGGACGGTCAGCGAGAGCCAGGCTCGCCAGGGCAGCTTCACAAGCGGGCTGAAAACCCGTGGGCGCCTACGTCCGACACCGTGATCGTCAACGAAGCCGATCTCGCTGTGCCGCCCAGCCGACCGCCCGAAGCCGAGTGAGCGGGCGACGGCTGGGTCACACCACGTCGTCGTCGAGCAGGTCCTTGAGCCAGGCGGCGCAGTCCTCGTCGAGTCCGAAGTCGGTAGCGAGGTCGGCCTCGGTGCGCTCCCCATCCACCTCGAGCACGCCCGCCACTTCTGCAGGTCGCAGCGGCTGCTGAAGCCACGGAAAGCGACCCTCCAGACGCGCCTCCAGCGCCGGCGCGAGGACCTCGATGCTGACGTCGAGATCGGTGGGAGCTGGGCCTGACTTCGCGGGTCCGCGAAGGTGGTCCCTCAAGCGCAGAAACGGATCGGCCGGACACGTGACCTGCGCCTGAGCTTTGCCGTTCCACGCCGTGGCGAGGATGCGCGCGCCCTCGGGAATCGGGCCGCATCCGCGCAGCTCCACCGTGAGGGACAGCGGCGACATCACCTTGCCCGCGATGGGCAGCAGGGTCCGCGGACACAGCGTTCCGCCCTGGGAATCCACCAGCCTCAGCGCGGCCCCTTCTACGCGCGAGCCACGGCTCCCCGGCGACAGACGGAACACCACACGGACGCGATCCTCGCGTCGCTCCTCCAGCTCAATGTGCAGCTCGATGTCCATGGTGTCGGCGACTCTGCACGACCTCTACACACGCCCCGTGGATCGGAAAGGGCTTGCCGCCTGGACGATCGGCGCGCACGATGGGCGGACCTTGGAGATCCGATGAAGCTGCCCGCCCCGATGCTGGCCGCCCTCTTGGCCCTGACGACTTGGCTGTCGGGCCCCAGCGAAGCCGCCGAGCTGCGTGCCGCCCCCGCCGACTTCGTGGTGGCCTCCGCCGAGCTGCCGCCCTTGCCCGCGGGCTGGGTGGAGGTGGCAGGTCCCGCCTTCGTCGTCCACGGTCCGGCCAACGAGCTGCCGCTGCTGCAGACGCTGTCGGCGCATGGCAACGAGGCGCTGCCCCGGATCGCAAAGTCCCTGGGCACGGCCATCGGTGGCACGATCCGCGTGGTGGTCACCCCCTCCGACGACGCCTTCCGTCGGCTCCAGCCGGGCACGCCGCCCACCTGGGCGGACGCCACGGCGTGGCCGAGCCTCGGCTTGGTCTACCTGCGCAGCCCGCGCGCCCGCGGTGGAATGGCCAAGCCCATCGAGCAGGTGCTCGACCACGAGCTCGTCCACATCTTGCTGGGCCGAGCCTTTGCGCCGGCCCACCCGCCGGCGTGGCTGCAAGAAGGCGTCGCCCAGGTGCTGGCGGGCGAAGCGGGTCCCGAAAACACGGCGCGGCTGGCTCGCGGTCTGCGCGGGGCGGCGATCATCCCGCTCGAAGATCTCGAGCGCGGCTTTCCCGTGGATGCCCATCGTGCCGAGCTCGCGTACGCGGAGTCGGCCGACTTTGTGGCGTGGCTTCAGGTGGAGCACGGGCCCGAGACGATCGCGCGGCTCGTGCGCGCCACGCGGGATGGCGACACCCTGGCTGCCGCGGTGCGTCGGGTCTCGGGCGTGCCGCTGATGGCGATCGACGCGCGCTGGCAGGAGCGTCTCTCCAGCCACTGGCTCTCGTGGTCGGCGCCGGGAAGCCTGGAGGGCGCGCTGTGGGGTCTCGCCGGCGTGGGCATCCTGATCGTCGGCGCAGCCCGACGCTCCGACCGCAGCGTGCGCCTCGGCGCATGGCGCGAGCAGGAGACGGCGCTCGGTCGACTGGCGCGAGAGGTGCTGGCGCTCCGGCGGTCCCCCACCGCCTAGTCCGGGTGCGCCCCGCCGGGGGCTGGATGCGAGGCCCGGACGACGCTACCCCGGGCGACGATGTCCACGCCTCGCCCGATGCTCAAGGACCCTGTGTGGTGGGCCACCCTCGCGGTGGCGCTGCTGCTTCGTGCGGCTCCGCTGCTGATCTGGGGCTGGCAAGACGAAGACTGCACGCGAGACGAGTGCATCTTCAAGATCGCGGCGCGCCCCATCCTGGAAGGCAAAGGCCTGGGCCTCGCGCCGCGTGGATGGCTGCCGGCACCCGGCTACCCCTACCTGCTGGCAGCGTGCTCGCTGATCTTCGGGTCCTTCGAGTCGGTCAAGTGGGTGCAGTGGGCACTCACCCCTGCGCTGCTCGGTGTGGCCTGGCTGCTCGGTGCACGCGCCGGCGGACCGCGTGCTGCTCGCATCAGCGCCGTGCTCGTGGCGGTCCACCCCACCCTGATCTTCTACGTGGGCACGATGTGGACGGAGACCGTCTACTCCTTGCTCCTCTCGGGCGGGGTGCTCGCCACGCTGTGGGCCCGCGAAGGCCATGCGCGCCGCGCCATTCTGCCTGCGGTCGTGCTGGGTGCCGCCGTGCTCACACGCGGCGTCGCCACCTACCTGGCGCCGCTCTACCTCCTCGGACTGCTTGCTCCCGGCGTGCTGAGCGCAGGCTGGCCCACGTGGCGGGCGGAGGGTCTGCGGCGGGCGCGCCACGCCGCCGTGTTCGTAGCAGGTCTCGTGCTGGTGGTTGGACCCTACAGCGCGAGCGCGAGTCAGCGCTGGGGGGGGTTCCTCATCTCCGATGCCACGCTGGGCCACGTGATCGGCATGGGCAACGACGACTTCCCGCCGCTCACCTTCGACTACATGAACGGCCAGCTCACCGGCGACCTGTTCGCACGCACGCTGCGCCTCGGACGCAAGGACTGTCCGCGCGGTGACGGGCCCTTGGCCCACGACCGGTGCGAGGTCGAGCGCGCCACGGCTTGGATCGTGGAGCACCCGGTCGACTTCGTGGCACGTGCGCCCGAACGCCTCGCGCAGCTGCTCAACCCCCACTCCTTCCTCACCCGCCATGTGCGGTGGAACTACTGGCCGGGCCTGCCGTGGGAGCTCAAGGAAGCGCTCGTGGCCTACCAGGCCGCCTTCTCTGCGCTCGTCGTGCTGGGCGGCGTCGTGACCGCAGCAGCCCTCGCCCGCGGGCCCCTCGCCCTCCTGGCGCTGGGTGCCGTGGCCTACCACACCGCCATCATCGCCGGCCTGTACGGCCTCACGCGGTTCCGGCTGCCGTGGGAGCCGCTGATGCTGGTGTACGTGGCCACAGCAGCGGCCCATCCGCAGGCCGCGATCGGCGCGCTTCGGTCGAGTCGGGTGCGTGCTGGCGTGGCGTTCGTGACCATCCTGGCCGCTGGATGGCTGATGTCCCGCTACGCTTGGACCGGTTGGCCCGGGATCTTCGACCCCCAGGGCTGACGGCGTTCGATCGCGTTCGATCCGCAGACAACTTTCGCGACTTCACGCAGCACGCCTGTGGTATTCTCACGAAGTGCTGCGGAAACACCGCAGTGCTGGATGGAGAGCATCATGGCCAGCGCGACGCTCAACCCGATGGACGCCCCCCCGGTTCCTACCCTCCGTGCAGCCCGTGCGGCCGCGGCCCCCATGTTGGTGGCGCTGCGCGCTGCCAACCTGCCGGCCGAAGACGCCCCGCAGCTCGACTCTGCCGATGCGTGGCTTGCCGAGGTCGTGCACCTCTCGCCCCCTCCCATCCGCGCGGACCGTCCCCAGGCCGTCATCGTGCCCCCCACCTCGAACGCGAACACGGTCGGCTGGCTCGTCACGGGCGCGCTGGTCGGCTTCGGCGTCACCCTGCTGGGTGCGGGCCTGATTGCCTCGGGCATGCTGGTCTGAACGATCAGCCCAAGAACGGGTCGACCGCCGCGAGGTAGGTCGGCACCGCGTCGATGTGCGCGAAGTGTGAGGCGTGGTCCAGCCATCGGAAGGTGGCCTTCGGAAGCCGCTCCGCGATGAAGTGACCGTGCTGATCGGGCACCATCGGATCGCCGTGCGCGTACACCAGCAAGATCGGTAGAGGCTGCTCGCACCCAGCGTCGAGGCGCTGCTCCAGCGACCTCGCGAGCGCGCGCATCGGACCCGGCGCCATCGTGTCACGCAGGTAGCGCCAGAAGGCGTGGGAGCCGTCGGGCGTCGCCAGCGGCATGCCGTACTCGCGGGTCTCTTCCCGGCTCTTGAGCGTCTCGTCCCAGTAGTGCACGTTGCGCCACGCCCACCGCTCGGGGTTGCGTGCTACAAGTGCCGAGAGGCCGCGCTCAGCACCCGGCGCGCGGATCACGCCCGCCAGCGCCCACAGCCTCGGAGCCACGGTGAACGGCGCGTGCGCGACCACGAGGCGCGACACCGCCCCAGGATGCGCCAGCGCGTGGTGCAGCGCGAGGTAGCCACCCATGGAGTTGCCCACGACCCTGCAGCCTTCGATGCCCAGGGTGCGCTGCAAGGCCAGCAGCCACGCCGAGATCGCGGCCGGCGTGTACGCCGCTCGCGGGGCGGACGACCGACCGCAGCCCGGCAGGTCGGGCACGTACACGGTGAACCGCTTCGCCAGAGGCTCCAGCACGTAGCGCCACGAGTACCCTGTGGTCATCAGACCGTGGAGCAGCAGCAGCGGCGGGCCCGATCCCACCTTCCTCAGCGAGGTGGTGACCGTGCCGAGCGCTTCGGTCCACACGTCCACCCGCTGATCGGGCACCGCAAAGAACGGGTGGGGCACCCGCGGCAGCTCGGGCAGGGTGTCGAACGGCATGCGCTGGTACGGCTTCATCACGCTCTCCGGCCCTTCGCCGGGCCGCCTGGGGGTGCTATCCTGCACCGCCACAGGTGGTTCCATGCTGCGCGGTTCTGTGTTCATTCTGCCCCTCCTGCTCGCGTGCTCCGTGCAGGTCGACGAGACCGACGACACCGATGCGGTCGACACCGACCTCGATGCGGAAGGCTGGCTCGCGCACCTCGACGCACCAGGCACCTACGGCGTGGGCTTCCAGAAGATCGACGTGAGCTACGACGACCCCGCAGGCGACGGCACCCGCACCCTCAGCACCTCGGTCTGGTACCCCACGAACGCTACCGGCGGCGCAGTCACCTCGTTCACGGGTCCCCAGGGCGCACAAGGCGTGCAGCTCGACGTCGATCCTGCTGCGGGCCCCTTCCCGCTCGCGATCTTCAGCCACGGCCACCAAGGGGATGCCGACAACGTGAGCCACCTCATGGCGCACCTCGCCAGCCACGGCTGGGTGGCGGCCGCACCCGAGCACACCGGCAACACCTTGGCCGACGGTGACAGCCGCACCACCGCCATCTACCTGCAGCGTCCGCTCGACGTGTCTGCAGCGCTCGACCACCTGCTCGATGCCGACCCCACCTTCGCGTCACGCCTGGATGGCCGGGTGCTGGGCCTGGGCCACAGCTTCGGTGGCTACACCACCTTCTTGCTCGCAGGGGCCACCTTCGCCGTCGACCACTGGGCCCCCCTCTGCGAGGGCGATGACGACGACACGGTCTGCAATGGCTGGAGCGCCGACATCGCGAGCGGCCTGGGTGCCGACCTCTCCGAACCCCGGATCTCAGCGTTCGTGACGATGTCGGGCGGCAACTGGGGCCAGATCCGCGAGGCAGGTTTCGCCTCGGTGGACCGCCCCCTGCTCCAGATGAGCGGCGCGCTCGACAGCAGCGTCAGCAACGAGGGATCCTCCGACCCGATCTGGCGCGATCTTCCTGCCGGGGACCGCATCCGCGCCGACCTCGCGCACGGCGACCACCAGACCTACACGGACTTCGCCGGCGTCGGCGGCGGCATCATCCCTGGAAGCTCGGCCGACGGGCTTCCCACGGATCGCGCCCAGCGTCTCGTGCGCGTCTGGGTGGGCGCGTTCGGCGCGCGCCACACGCTGGGTGCCACGGGCCTCGACCCGCTGCTCGACGGTACCGTGGTGATCGACGACGACGTGCGCATTTCCGCCAAGTGAGCCTCGCGCGGGACGAGGATGGAATAGGATCACGCCATGACGTCTTGGATTTGGCTGGCTGCGGGTCTGGTGTTGCTCATCCTCGAGGTGATCACACCGGGTGTGTTCGTGCTGCTCTTCTTCGGGCTGGGCGCGCTGATCACCGGGTTCTTGGTGCTCCTGGGTGTGCTTGAGCCGCTCTGGGCGCAGCTGTTGAGCTTCTCGGTGGTCTCGGGCGGCTCCCTCGTGGTGCTGCGCAGCCGGCTCATGGCCATGACCACGGCCCATGCCCCGCCCTCCGACAGCCTCGCCGATCTCGTCGGTGGGGTCGTGGTGATGGTGGATGAAGTCTTGCCTGGGGGTCTGGGTCGCGCCGAGCATCGCGGCGCGCCATGGACCGTCCACAATGAGGGCGGTGAGGCCCTCCACCCGGGCGACCGGGCCACTGTTCGCGGCGTTGATGGACTCACGCTGCGCGTTCTACCTGAGAGGGGCAACCTATGATCGAACCCATCATCATCCTCGGGATCCTCGCGATCCTGGTCGTGTTCATCATCGCGCGCACGGCCATCGTCGTGCCGCAGCAGAACGCGTTCATCGTGGAGCGCCTCGGTCGCTACACGGGCGTGCTCAACGCCGGCTTCCACGTGCTGATCCCGTTCGTGGACGTGGTGCGAGCGCGCGTGCTCCTCAAGGAGATCGCCTACGACATCCCCGAGCAGATCTGCATCACCCGCGACAACGTGCAGGTCGGCGTGGATGGCGTGCTCTACATCAAGGTGGTGAACCCCGAGCGCGCCGTCTACGGCGTGAACGACTACGTGTTCGCCATCGCCCAGCTCGCGCAGACCACCCTGCGCTCGGAGATCGGCAAGATCGATCTCGACAAGACCTTCGAAGAGCGCAGCACCATCAACAACATGGTGGTCACCGAGCTCGACAAGGCCTCGGAGGCCTGGGGCGTGAAGGTGCTCCGCTACGAGCTCAAGAACATCACGCCTCCCCGCGATGTGCTGGCGGCGATGGAGAAGCAGATGCGCGCCGAGCGCGAGAAGCGCGCCGTCATCCTCACCTCCGAAGGCGAGCGCGATGCCGCGATCAACACGGCCGAGGGCCAGAAGCAGCAGGTCATCAAGGCCTCGGAAGCCAATCGCCAGCGCCAGATCAACGATGCCGACGGTCAGGCGCAGGCCATCCTCGCCATCGCCAGCGCCACGGCGCAGGGTCTTCGCTCGGTGGCCGAGACCATCCAGCAGCCCGGCGGGGCAGAGGCCGTGCAGCTCCGCGTGGCCGAGCAGTACATCACGCAGTTCGGCAACCTCGCGCGCACCA
>CAYNFK010000156.1:0-7667 GCA_964396405.1 uncultured Enterobacteriaceae bacterium | reverse complement strand
ATTCAGTCCCTGTCGTCCTTCGCTGCGCTGGATCTCCTGCGTCGGCACCTCACCCTCCCCTCCTAAACCTTCCCCAAGCGAGGCCCACCATGGCAAATGACTCTCAGCGAGACAAGGCAATCGACGCCGCGATTTCTTCGATCGAGCGCGCGTTCGGCAAGGGATCCATCATGCGCTTCGGCGGCGGCGACATCCCGCCGGTCGATGTGATCCCTTCGGGCAGCCTCAACCTCGACATGGCGCTCGGAGTCGGGGGCTACCCCACGGGCCGCGTGGTGGAGATCTTCGGCGCCGAGTCGTCCGGCAAGACCACGCTGGCGCTGCAGCTCATCGCGCAGGCCCAGAAGATGGGCGGGGCCGCAGCGTTCGTCGATGCCGAGCACGCGCTCGACATCAACTACGCCCGCAACCTCGGCGTCGATGTGGAGGCCATGCTCGTCAGCCAGCCCGATAGCGGTGAGCAGGCCCTCGAGATCGCCGAGATCCTGGTTCGCTCCAACGCCATCAAGGTGGTCGTGATCGACTCGGTGGCGGCCCTGGTGCCGAAGGCCGAGCTCGAGGGCAACATGGGCGACTCCGCACCCGGCGCACAGGCCCGCCTCATGTCCCAGGCGCTCCGCAAGCTCACGGGCGCGATCCACAAGTCCGACTGCATCGTGCTGTTCATCAACCAGACGCGCGAGAAGATCGGCGTGATGTTCGGCTCGCCGAAGACCACTTCGGGCGGCAACGCGCTGAAGTTCTACGCCTCGATCCGGCTCGAGATCACCCGCGTGGGCTCGGTCAAGAAAGGCGAAGAGGCCATCGGCAACCAGACGCGCGTCAAGGTGGTCAAGAACAAGGTGGCCCCGCCCTTCCGGCAGGTCGAGTTCGACATCTACTACGGCAAGGGCATCTGCCAGGCCTCCGAGATCCTCGATCTGGGCGCTGCCGCTGGCATCGTGCAGAAGTCGGGCTCCTGGTACTCGGTGGAGGCGGAGCGCATCGGCCAGGGGCGTGAGTCGGCGCGGCAGTACCTGCTCGACCACAGCGACCTCATGGCACGTCTGCGCGCCGACCTGATGGCCCGCTTCGCCGAGTCCAAGAAGCCCATCGTGCCGGCGAACGCGCCGCCTGCCGACGTCGCCGAGGCCTAGCGGCGCCGGCCGGGTTAGCTGCGCCGGTCGCCAAGTCGGGAGCTCTCTTGAAGGCCAGCGTCATCCGGTCCCGCTTCTTGAACTGGTTTGAGGAGCGGGGGCACACCCAGGTGCCCTCGGCTCCGCTCGTTCCGCGAAACGATCCCAGCCTGTTCTTCACGAACGCTGGCATGGTCCAGTTCAAGGATGTGTTCACCGGGGCCGAGAAGCGGTCCGATGTGCGCGCCACCTCCGTGCAGAAGTGCCTGCGGGTGTCGGGCAAGCACAACGATCTTGAGAACGTCGGACGCACCCCGCGCCACCACACCTTCTTTGAGATGCTCGGAAACTTCTCGTTCGGCGACTACTTCAAGGCCGAGGCCATCCCGTTCGCATGGGAGCTGCTCACGGGTGCGTTCGCGCTCAACCCGGATCGGCTGTGGGTCACCATCTACGAAGAGGATGATGAGGCCTTCGACCTGTGGCGGAGCAAGGTGAACTTCCCGGCTGAGCGCATCCAGCGACTCGGCGTGAAGGACAACTTCTGGTCGATGGGCGACACCGGGCCCTGTGGCCCGTGCACCGAGATCCACTGGGATCACGGTCCGTCGATCTCCTCCGACGAGCGGGGCCCGGCGTTCGGGTCCGATCGTTACGTGGAGATCTGGAACCTCGTCTTCATGCAGTACGACCAGTCGGCGAGCGGCCGCGTGGCCCTTCCCCGCCCGTCGATCGACACGGGCATGGGCCTGGAGCGGCTCGCGGCCGTCGTGCAGGGCGTCTACAGCAACTACGACACGGACCTATTCCAGGGCCTGATTCACACCGGTGCGCGCCTGGCGAATGTTCACTACGGCGAGAGCGCCGAGGTCGATGTGGCCCTCAAGGTCATGGCCGACCACAGCCGCGCCACGGCCTTCCTGATCGCCGATGGCGTGATGCCGAGCAACGAAGGCCGGGGCTACGTGCTGCGTCGCATCATGCGACGCGCCATCCGCTTTGGCGTGAAGATTGGGCTGGATCGGCCGTTCTTCTCCGAGGTCACGCAGAAGGTCGTCGATGACTTCGGGGAGGCCTACCCCGAGCTGGCAGCGCGGCAGCGCTTTGTGGCCGAGGTGGTGGGCGCCGAAGAGGAGCGCTTCCGTCGCACGCTCGATCGCGGCACGAAGCTGCTCCAGAGCGCCATCGAGAAGGCGGGCCCGGGGGGCACCCTCCCGGGTGAGGTCGCCTTCCAGCTCTCCGACACCTACGGCTTCCCGCTCGACCTCACGGAGCTGATCGCCGCCGAGCATCAGGTAGGCGTGGATGCGCCCGGCTACGACGCGGCGCTCGCCGGGCAGAAGGCCAAAGGCCGCGCGGCGTGGAAGGGCTCGGGCGAACAGTCGGTGGGCGAGCTCTGGCATCGCCTGGCCGAGGAGCATGGATCTACCGTGTTCGCAGGCTACACCACCACCGAGCAGTCGGCGGAGATCGTGGCGCTGGTCGCTCGTGATGCCGCGGGCGCGCTGGAGCGCGTGGAGCGGCTGGAGGCGGGGCAGCACGGGGTCGTGTTGCTCGACCGCACCCCCCTCTACGGCGAGTCGGGGGGTCAGGTGGGCGACACCGGCAGCCTCCTCGCTGCCGAAGGGCGCGCTAGCGTGGGCGACACCACGAAGACCTCGGGCCTGCACCTTCACCACGTCCAGGTCACGGAAGGGCATCTCCAGGTCGGCCAGGGCGTGGCCGCCGTCGCCGATGATCGCCGACGCAACCACACCCGTCGCAACCACACCGCCACCCACCTGCTCCATGCTGCCCTTCATCGTGTGCTCGGCGATCACGTCAACCAGAAGGGCAGCCTCGTCTCGCCCGATCGCCTCCGCTTCGACTTCAGCCACCACAAGGCGATGACCGCCGAAGAGGTGCTCGCTGTGGAGTCCATGGTGAACGAGCAGGTCTTGGCGAACACCGAGGTGCTCACCACCATCCAGGGACTGGAGGAGGCCCGCGCTGCGGGCGCGATGGCGCTGTTCGGCGAGAAGTACGAGGATGAGGTCCGGGTCGTGCAGATCCCCGGGTTCTCGCTGGAGCTGTGCGGAGGCACACACGTCGGCCGCACGGGGGACATCGGGCAGTTCCGCGTGGTCATGGAGCAGGGCATCGCAGCCGGTGTGCGACGCATCGAGGCCGTCACGGGTCACGGCGCCCTGCAGGTCGTGCGAGACCACGAAGCGCTGCTCGCGCAGCTGGCCGCCGCGCTCAAGTCCGACGCCAGCCGCCTGCTCCCCACGCTGCTCAAGCTCAAGGACGAGAAGCGCGCGGCCGAGAAGCGCATCGACCAGCTCGAGGCCGAGCTCGCGAGTGGTGCAGGCAAGGATGCGCTCGAAGGCGCGCGCGAAGTCGGTGGCGTGCGGGTGATCGCCACGCGGCTCAACGGCGACCTCAAGAAGCAGGCCGATGTGCTGCGCACCCGCCTGGGCAGCGGTGTGATGGTGCTGGGCTCCGATCAGGAGGGCAAGGTGGTGCTCCTGGTGAGTGCCTCGAGCGACCTCGTCGATCGTGTTCACGCGGGCAAGGTGATCTCGGAGGTCGCTCCGATGATCGGTGGCCGCGGCGGCGGAAAGCCCGAGCTTGCGCAGGCCGGAGGCAACGATGCCGGCGGGCTCGACGGTGCCATGGCGCGCGCCGTGGAGTTGATCGCGCAGCAGCTCGGCGCCTCCGCATGAAGCTCGACGGGGCACGCGCGCTGGTCACCGGGGGGGCATCGGGCCTGGGCTACGCGATCACGCGCGCCTTGCTCAGCGAGGGTGCCCACGTGGCGTTCCTCGACCTGGATCCTGCCCGTGTGGCGGCTGTCGAGTCCGAGCTGGCTTCGGTCGGCGATGTGCGCGGCATCGTGGCCAACGTGTCGGATGAAGCCTCGGTGGAGGCCGCTCTCGACGACGCATGGGGTGCATTCGGTCACTTGGATGTGCTCGTGAACAACGCGGGCATCATCCGCGATGGCCTGCTGGTGAAGCGCAACAAGGCCTCGGGCACCCTCGAGACGCTCTCGCTCGATGCGTGGAACCAGGTGCTCGCGGTCAACCTCACGGGTCCGTTCCTGATGACCCGCGGCTTTGCGCGGCGGTGCGTCGAGCACGAAGTGCGGCCGGCGGCGGTGGTCAACATCTCGTCGGTGGCTCGGCATGGCAATGCGGGCCAGTCCAACTACTCGGCCGCTAAGGCCGGGCTCGCCGCCGACACGAAGCTGTGGGGCAACGAGCTCGCTCGTTACGGCATTCGGGTGGGTGCCGTGGCCCCGGGCTTCATCCGCACGCCCATCCTCGAGGGGATGAAGGCCGAGATGCTACAGAAGCTGCTAGCAACCGTCCCGCTCGGTAGGTTGGCGGAACCCGATGAGGTATGGCAAGCTGTCCGCTTCATCTTGTCGTGCGATTACTTCACGGGTCGCTGCATCGACGTCGACGGGGGGTTGACCCTATGATTCGAGCCTGGCACTCTCTCCCTTCCGCTCGCGCGCTCCTCTTCGGCGTCGCCATGGCGTGTCAGACGGGCTTCGTGCCCGGCACCGACGACACCGACGTGGTCGACACCGAGACGGATGTCGGGGAAGACACCACGGGCTTCGACACGGCGGGCCCGATCCGAGAGACCGACACCGACACCGACACGGTGACCGACACCGACACCGACACCGACCCGGCGCCCGACACCGACACCGACACCGCCAGCGTCCCGGTTGGGCCCTGTAAGTTCGCCGAGATCGCCGACTGCAACGGGAACTGTTTCCCCCAGCACTTCTTGGGCGATGGCTACTGCGACGACGAGAACGACGCGCTGCCTGCCCACTTCGCCTGCTCCAGCTACGCAAACGATGGCGGCGACTGCAACGCTGGCGGCGACCTCACCGACCCGTGCGGATTCCTGCTGCGGTTCTGGTCGGGCACCGCCGGCCTCGACATGTCTTGGGAGCTCAAAGACGCTGCTGGAAACACGATCTCGTCCGAGCGCGTCGGCTTCTACGGCGGCAACAACCGCTTCTACGATCAGGTCGTGGTGCTCCCCGAGGGTAGCTACACCTTGGTCGGCAACGACGCCTTCGCGAACGGCTGGAACGGCGGCTACTGGGTGCTCGTCGACCCCACGAGCGACCACGTCGTCGCCGAGGGCCGCGACTTCACATCGGGTCGCACCAAGACCTGGAACTTCACCACCAGCTGCGCTGAGCCGGTGGGCTGCGACCTCGACATCTCGGTGCTCACCGGTGCCAAGGGGCGCGAGATCACCTGGGAAGTCACCACCGCCGCGTCCGTGCTCGTCGCGGAGGCCACGCCGGGCGCTTACCCCGACAACGCGCGGGTCGATCTCAAGCTCCCTGTCTTCCCGGGTCTCTACACGTTCCGCCTCCGCGATGCGGCGCGCGACACGTGGAATGGCGGCTGGATGGAGCTTCGGTACGGCGCCGGGCTGCTGTGGGGCTCGCGCACGCTCAACACCTTCACGAGTGTGTCCTTCAACTTCGAGGCCGACTGCTCCCAAGCCGCCCTGCCCCCGCTGGTTGGCGACCTCAGCACGATCACGCCGGCCGACTGCTCCGACCTCACCCTCGATGTGCAGCCGGGCACAGCGCCCCGTGAGATGGCGTTCTCGATTCGAAGGGCCGACACCTGGGGCACCGTGGTCACGCGGGCCGTGGCTGCGTACGCCAACGGGCGATCGGAGCAGATTCCCATCCAGGTGCAGAGCGGCACGTACTACATCGAGCTCATCGACGATGGCGGGAACGGCTGGCAGGGCGGCAAGGTCAACCTGCGCGACGATGCCGCCCAGGGCGCCACGATCGGGCAGCTCCTCCTTACGTCGGGCGCATCCGCCGGCATGATGGTCGAATTCGACTGCCCCCCGCCCGTCATCGACACGGACGAGACCGACGACACCGACATCCCTCCGCCCGCCACCTGCCTGCCCACGGCCATCGCCGACTGCAACGGCGTGTGTTTCCCGAGGAACTGGATCGGCGACAGCCGCTGCGACGACGGCACGCAGTACTCAGCCGACTTCGCCTGCCCCACGCACAACAACGACGGCGGCGACTGCGCACCTTGACCGCGGCGGCGACTGGGCCGCCTGGGTCGAGAAGCGGTCCGTGAGGCGCCCGAGGTCGACTCGGTCAGCGCTGCGCGCGCGAGACTTCCACGAACCGGGTGCGAAGCTCAGCGAGCAAGGAAGCCAGCAGCTTGCCTTCCTCTTCGTCGAGGTTGCCTGCGGTCTTCTCTTCCAGCACGCCCAGCGCGTCGATCACGTGCCGCGCCAGCGCCAGATCGGCCTGCTGCGTGCCCGACTCGGGATCGGCCGTGAGGCCCAGGTGCACCATCGCCGACGAAGCGAGCGAGCTCACGAAGAGCGAGAACGTGACCGAAGGAAGACCTGTGGGTTCCGACACGAGCAACCTCTCAAGCGCACGGGGTACCGCGTCAGGCGTGGGCGCGGCAAGGTCTGCGCCGTCGTCGTTCGTCGCTGCTGGCCCATTGCGATAGTTGGCCCGGCTGGAGGTCGTTGCATGTCCCGCTGGCCGCGCTTGTTGGCGATGGCGCTCGTGCTGCTGGGATCGGGCTGCTCGGTGGGCCTGAAGACCGCCGGCCCGCTCACGGTGAAGGCCTCAGGCCGCGAGCCGCGGGAGATCTACGAGCACGGCCAGAAGATGCTTCAGCAGGGCTTCTTCGACAAAGCGATCTCCGACTTCCAGGAGCTGCGCAACTTCCACCGCGACGACCCGCTCTCGGTGCGCGCCGAGCTCGCGCTCGCCGAGATTCGGTTCCGCAAGGCCGAGTACGCCGAGGCCCGCTACGCGTTCGAGGAGTTCGCGCAGTACCACCCGCGCCACGAAGCCCTCGACTACGTCACCTACATGGTGGGCCTGTGCGTGTGGAAAGAAGCGCCGCGCATCTCGGGCCGCGACCAGACGCTCACGCGCCAGGCCGTCGTGCGGTGGTCGGGCTTCGACACCCGCTTCCCCGACTCCGAGCACACCGAAGACGTGGCGCGCATGATGCAGAAGGGCGTGGACCGGCTGGCGGCGAAGGAGCTGTGGGTGGCGCGCTTTTATGCCAAGCGTAACGCCTGGGCCGCCGTCGAAGGTCGCGCCGAGATCATCGCCCAGCGCTTCCCCGACAGCCGCCACGAAGAAGAGGCCCTCGCCCTGCGCGCCCGCTCACTTCAGGCCACGGGTCGTGCCGATGAAGCCGACGGCGTTCGCGAACAACTGTCTGCTTCTTACCCAGACTCTCGCAAGTTGGCCCGCGTGGACCGTGCGCTCGCGAAGCCCCCCGGCGTGCCGCCCGAGGAGGTGATCTTCGTGCGCCCCTACCGCGTGCCGGCCGGTCTTCCGCCCGCTCAGTCGGCCCGCGCTCCGCAGTAGCGGGCCGCAAAACGGCTCCGTAGCGGATCGGACAAACCGCGACACCCCGGTTGACATGCCCGTCGACGAGGGGGTATGAACCGCCCGACCGTCGCGCACGACGGCGTATGGAGGAGATCATGAGCTTCAATTGGAACCGCCTCATGGCGGTC